>CABKMV010000011.1 GCA_902373635.1 uncultured Oscillospiraceae bacterium | reverse complement strand
TTTCAATTGTTTGAAAAGTACCCCGGGGTCCGGGGGCGGAGCCCCCGCCTCCAAAACCGGGCGCGGGCCGGGGAGGCCCACGAAAGTTGCCCCGCCCCGCAGGGGCGAAAAAACTGGGCGTGGGCCGGAGGCTCCGCTCCTCACCGCTTCTTCCACAGGCTGGGGAACAGCAGCAGCAGCAGGGGCATGATCTCCAGCCGTCCCAGCAGCATATTCAGACTCAGCATCACCTTGCTGACAGGTGAAAGGATGCTGAAATTTGCGGTAGGGCCCAGGATATCAAAGGCGGGGCCCACGTTGCTGATGCAGGTCAGCGACGCGGTGAAGGAGGCGGTGAACCCCACGTCGTCCCAGGCCACCACCAGCGTCCCCGCCAGCAGCAGGAGGATATAGGCGAAAAAGAACAGGGAGATGCCGGAGAGCGTCGGCTCGTCCACCCGGTCGCCATCGCTTTTGATGGCGGTCACGACCCGGGGATGCAGGATCCGCTGGACATCCCGCCGCAGGTTTTTGAACAGCAGCACCACGCGTATCTGTTTGACGCCGCCGGCGGTGGACCCCGCGCACGCCCCGGCAAACATCACAAGGATCAATATCACCTGGGAGAAGGTGGGCCAGAGCACATAGTCGTAAGTCATATAGCCGGTGGTGGTCATCAGCGTCACCACCTGGAACACCGCGTCCGTCACAGTCTCCAGACTCAGCATCCACCCCGCGTGGACAACAAGGTTCAGCACAATGAGGCCGGAGGCGACCACTGTCATCAGGGTATAGGACCGCAATTCCTCGCTCTCAAACACCGCCCTGAAATTCCGGCACAGGGCATAGTACAGCAGAGCGAAATTAATGCCGGAGAGGAACATGAAGACGATAATGATCCACTCGATGGCAAGGCTGTTGTAGGCGGCGATGCTGGCGTTCTTCACGGAAAAACCGCCGGTGGAGATCGTGGTGAAGGCGTGGATGACAGCGTCGTACCAGGGCATGCCCGCCAGGCGCAGGCAGATCGTCTCCGCCGCGGTCAGGCCAATGTAGATGCTGTAGAGGATCTTGGCGGTATCGCTCAGCCGGGGCGTCAGCTTGCTTTTGATGGGCCCCGGCGACTCCGCCCGCATCAGATAGACACTGCCCTCCCCCAGCTTCGGGATCAGGGCCAGCGCCAGCACCAGCACGCCCACGCCGCCCATCCACTGGGTCTGCGCACGCCAGAAGAGGACCCCCTGCGGATGCCCCTCAATATAGGTAAGCACCGTGGCGCCGGTGGTGGTGAAGCCGGAGACAGTCTCAAAAAGGGCGTCGATATAGTTGGGAAGCACGCCGCTGAACACATAGGGCAGCGCGCCGAAGAGGGAGAGGACGATCCAGCTCAGGGACACGGCGGCAAAGCCGTCCCGCGCCTGCATCTTGGCCCCCTTGGCCCGCAGCATCGAGAGCAGCTGCCCCACCAGCAGCGTGATGGCCGCCGAGAGCAGGAAAGCGGGGCCGTCCCCGCCGCCGGAGGCGAAGCCGATCGCCATAGCGGGCAGCATCAGCACCGCCTCCACCCGGAGGATCAGGCCCAGGATATGGAATACCAGCTTATAGTTCATAGCGCCCTCCCGGCCTCACTGCAGAATATCGTCCAGATCCTGGAGGAACAGGCTCTTGGCCATGACGATCACCCGGTCGCCGGCGTGGATGCTGGTATTGCCGTCGGGGATGATGGTCTTTCCCTCCCGGGCGATGGCGGCCACCAGCAGGCCGTCCTTCAGCCGCAGGTCCCGCAGGGGCGTGTCCAGGAAGCGAGTGGTGGCGGTGGCGGTAAATTCCACCGCCTCAATGGCCCCGCCCAGCAGCTTATAGAGGTTCTCCACCGCGCTGCCCTGGCTGCGGGCCATGGCCCGGACGTAGGCGGAGATCTGGTTGGCGGTGATGTCCTTGGGACTGATGATGCTGTCCACGCCGGACTCCCGCATCATCTCGATATAGTTGGGGCGGTTCATCTTGGCGATGACCTTCTTCACCCCCGCCCGCTGGGCGGTCATGGCCATCAGCAGGTTCTCCTCGTCCCGGTTGGTCAGGGCGATAAAGGCGTCCGTCACCAGCAGGTTCTCCGCTTCAATGACCTCGCTGTCGGTGCCGTCGCCCCGGATGATCAGGGTCCCCGGCAGCTTGTCCGCCAGGGACTGGCACTTGGCGGCGTCCTGCTCCACAATGCGGACCTTCATCCCCACCTTCTCCACGGCCCAGGCCAGATAGGTGGCGATCTTGCTGCCGCCCAGGACGGTGATCTGCCGGATGGTGCTGGTATTCCGGCCCAGGGTGCGGAAGAACTTGGCCGTCTCCTGCTGGCTGCCGATGACATATGCCTTGTCGCCCACCAGCGGTACGAAGCGGCCGTTGGGCACGAAGACCTGGCCGCCCCGGATCACAGCGCACATCAGCACGCCGTTGGGCCGCCTGCGGTTGTACTCAAAGAGGGAGATCCCCGCCAGGCCGTCGCTCTCCTGGATGGGGAAGCCGATCATCTCCACCAGGCCCCGGGCGAAGGTCTCCACGCTGAACGCGGTAGGGACCCGCAGCAGCCTGGAGATCTCCTGGGCCGCCGCGTACTCCGGGTTGATGATCATATTCACGCCGATCTCCCGCTTGAGGAGGTTGGCCTCCTTATAATACTCCGGCGAGCGGATGCGGGCCACCGTGTGCCGCGCCCCCAGCTTCTTGGCGATCAGGCAGCAGACGATGTTCAGCTCGTCGGAACCTGTCACCGCCACCACCAGGTCCGCGCTGCGCACCCCCGCCTCCAGGAGCACCTGGATGGAGGCGCCGCTACCGTCCACACACAGGATGTCCAGCACCCCCTCAGCGTTGCGCAGGGCGTCCGGGTCCTTGTCGATCAGCACCAGGTCGTGATCCTCGCCGCTGAGCTGTTTGGCCAGGGTGTAGCCCACCTTGCCGTTGCCGATAATGATGATCTTCATAGCGCTTTCTCCTCACCGGAGGGACCGGACGGCCCCTTCTCTGTCTCCATTTCTGCCGCCCCGCCGGACCTCTGCCGCCGCCTCTGCCGTCTGGCGTTCTCCTCACGCATGACCAGAAGCGTATCGTTCAGCTCCGCCCCCATGATCAGCACCACCGCCGTCAGATACAGCCAGATCAGCAGCACGATCATGGCGCCCAGCGTGCCGTAGATCACGGAATAGTTGGCAAAATTCTCCACATAAAAGGAATACGCCGCCGACAGGATCATCCAGGCCGCCAGGGAAAACACCACCCCGGGCACCACGTTTTGCGCCGGCTGCCGGGTGTCCTGGGCCATGGCGTACAGAATCCCCACGGCCGCAAACACCACTACGCCCAGCACCACAAAACGCAGGTCCATCCACAGCCTCACGAAGATCTCCGGCAGGGAAACGACCCGCCCAAGGAAGCCCAGCGCCCGCTCCCCCACCGTGGTCAAGACCAGCGTCAGGACAATGGCCAGCAGAAGGAACATGGTGTACAGCAGCACCTTGCAGGTATAGATGAACTGGTTCCTGGGCTGGGGCAGGTGGTAGGCCCGCCGCACCGCATACATCAGGCAGTTGGCCGCCCGCATGGGAAAGTAGATGGTGAAGACCAGGCCGAACCACAGCATGGTGGCGCTGGAGGTCTGGGACACATAGCTGAGATAGGTCTCCGTCAGCTCCAGGACCTGGGCGGGCAGCAGCGGGGACAACGCCTGTACGATGCCGGATATATCCAGGTCCAACAGGCCCAGAAGGCTGCTGAAGAAGATCAGGAACGGAAATATGGCGAACAGGAGATAGTAGGCCAGGGCCGCGCTTTGGCGGCCTACGTCATGTCGAAAATACCGGTTGACAATGTGGGTGATGAATCTTCCCGGCCGGCTGTCGGCCAGAGGTCTGATCCATTTTGGCAAGAGCGCTCTCCTCCCTCCTGATTTGGGGCCGCCCCCTGTGCGCCTGACGGCGGATGATGGGATGATGGTATAGTGTAACACAAACACAGGGTGTTGGCCATTCCATTTTGTCGAAACAGCCGCGCACTTGTCCCCCTATTCTATACCAATCCTTCCGCCGGCGCAAGGGTGAACCGGCCGTTTTCCCCTTTTTCCCGGTTTTTCGCGCCAGCAGCCGCTTTTTGTGCCCGCAGGACCATCCCTCCCCTCAAAAACGCCCTGCGCGGTCCCGTGTTCTCCCCTTGACAAACCGGGGAAAAACCGGTACGATTTTTATAGAGCGCGGCATAGGCCGCGCCCCGCAAAAGAATCTGAAAACGCGGCACACGCCCCCTCCCCAGGGTCCGGCGTGGGCCTTTTCCTGCGTTCTGTCCCGATTTTGACTTCCTGTAGGAGGGCGCCATGCAGCAGCTATTGAAACACCTTATGACGATCCCGGAGGCCGCCTCTTTGGCAGCGGCCGTGGAAAACGGCGGCTGCCCCGCCGCCGTCACCGGCCTGGCCCCGGTCCACCGGGCCCAGATCGCCGCGGCCGTGTCCATGGACGCCGGCCGTCCCCTGGTCATGGTCTGCTCCGACGAGGCGGAGGCAAACCGCCTGGCGGAGGACCTGCGGGCGCTGCTGGGCCGGACGCCCTTGAAGCTGTTTGCCAGGGAGCTGTTCGTCCGGGCCGGGACAGTGGTCTCCCGCCAGTGGGAGCACAACCGGATCGCCGCCCTCTATGAGCTCAGCCAGGGCCGGGGGCGGGTGCTGGTCTGTACCGCCGAGGGCCTGCTGCAGAAGACCAGCCCTGTGGAGCGGCTGCGGGAGGCGGCCCTGAAGCTGGAGGTGGGGGGCCGGTATGATCTGAACAGCCTCCCCCAGCAGCTGGTGGCCGCCGGATACAGCCGGTGCGACCAGGTGGAGGGCGTGGGGCAGTTCGCCCTGCGGGGCGGCATTCTGGACGTGTACTCCCCGCTTATGGACGAACCAGTGCGCTGTGAGTTTTTCGACGATGAGATCGATTCTCTGGGAGCCTTTGACACCACCACCCAGCGCCGCACTAAAAATCTCTCCTCCGCCCTGCTGCTGCCCGCTGTAGAACTGCTGCCGGACGCCGGTCTGGCCTCCAGTTTCGACTATCTCCCTGCCGACGCGCTCTTGTGCCTGTGCGAAACGGGGCGGCTGGGCGAGCGGGTCAGGAACGTGCTGTGGCAGGCCAAGGAGGACACGGAGTCCCTCCTGGCCGCGGGGAAGAAGGACGGCGATCTCACCCGCCTGCTGCTGACAGGCAGCGAGTGGCTGGAGCGCCTGGAGGCGTTCCCCGTGTGCATGCTGGAGTCCCTGCCCACCTCCCGGTATCCCCTCACACCGCGGACATTGCTGACCATCAGCGCCAAGCAGCTGAGCGCCTACGGCGGCAGCGTCGAGGCCGCCGCCGGGGACCTGGAGCACTACCTTTCCACAAAGTGCGCCGTGCTCCTGCTCTGCGGCAATCCGACCCGCTGCCGCAGCATGCAGCGGATGCTCCAGGAGCGGGGCGTCCCCTCCGCCCTGGACTTCGACTGTCTGGAGATGCCGAAGGCCGGCGAGGTACGCATCGCCGTGGGGGCCCTCTCCGCCGGCGCGGAGTATCCCCAGATCAACCTGGCCGTCCTCACCGAGGGGCAGCTGACCGCCGCCACCTCCGGCAGGCAGAGCGCCGCCGGCCGGGGCAGGAAGGACAGCCGCCAGAAGCTCCTCAGCTACACCGACCTGACCCCCGGCGACCTGGTGGTCCACACCCACCACGGCGTCGGCCGCTTCGAGGGCATCCGCAAGATGCCGGTGGACGGCGTGGAGAAGGACTATATCAAGATCGCCTACGCCGGGGGCGACAGCCTGTATGTCCCCGCCACCCAGCTGGACATGGTCAGCAAGTACATCGGCGGCGGGGGCGACGACGAGGGCCGCCCGGCCAAGCTCAACAAGCTGGGCGGCACGGACTGGAACAAGCAGAAGAGCCGTGCCAGGGCCGCGGCCAAGGATCTGGCCAAGGGGCTCATCGCCCTGTACGCCGAGCGGCAGCGCCGCCCGGGCTTCGCCTTCTCCCCGGACTCCCCCTGGCAGCGGGAGTTTGAGGAGGCCTTCGACTACGCGGAGACGGAGGACCAGCTCCGGTGCATCGAGGAGATCAAGCGGGACATGGAAAAGCCAGTGCCTATGGACCGGCTGCTCTGCGGCGACGTGGGCTATGGCAAGACGGAGGTAGCCCTGCGGGCGGTGATGAAGTGCGTGCTGGACGGCAAGCAGGCCGCCATCCTGGTGCCCACCACCGTCCTGGCCCAGCAGCATTACACCACGGCGGTCAACCGCTTCCGATCCTTCCCGGTGGAGATCCGGGTGCTCAGCCGGTTCCAGACGCCGGGGCAGGCCCGGCAGATCCTATACGAGCTGCAGGCCGGAAAGATCGACCTGCTCATCGGCACCCACAAGCTGCTGCAGAAGGATATCCGCTTCAAAGACCTGGGGCTGCTGGTGGTGGACGAGGAGCAGCGCTTCGGCGTGACCCACAAGGAGAAGCTCAAGGAGATGAGCAAGCAGGTGGACGTACTGACACTGACGGCCACCCCCATCCCCCGGACGCTGAACATGGCCCTCTCCGGCATCCGGGACATGTCTACTCTGGAGGAGCCACCCCAGAACCGCCAGCCGGTGCAGACCTATGTGGTGGAGCACGACTGGGGGATGCTGGCCGACGCCATGCGCCGGGAGATCGACCGTGGCGGCCAGGTGTACTACCTCCACAACCGGGTGGATTCCATCGATGTCACCGCCTCCCGCATCCAAAAGCTGGTGGGCGAGGACGCCAAGGTGGTGGTGGGCCACGGCAAGATGAGCGAGCAGCAGCTCAGCTCCGTCATGCAGCAGATGGTGGAGGGGGAGGCCCAGGTGCTGGTATGCACCACCATCATTGAGACCGGCATCGACATTGCCAACGTCAACACCCTCATCATCGAGGACGCGGACAAGATGGGGCTGGCCCAGCTCCACCAGATCCGGGGCCGTATCGGCCGCAGCGCCCGCCGGGCCTACGCCTACATGACCTACCGCCCCGGCAAGGCCCTCTCTGAGATCGCCACCAAGCGGCTCACCGCCATCAAGGAGTATGTGGAGTTCGGTTCCGGCTTCAAGATCGCCATGCGGGATCTGGAGATCCGCGGCGCGGGGAACCTGCTGGGCCCCGAGCAGTCCGGCTATATGATGAGCGTGGGATACGACATGTACCTGCAGCTGCTGGAGGACGCGGTGCTGGAGGAAAAGGGCGAAAAAAAACCGGTGGCTACCGAGTGCGCCGCCGATCTCACCGTCTCCGCCAATATTCCGGACCGGTATGTCCCCTCCCCCGAGCAGCGGATGGACCTGTATCGCCGCATCGCCGCCATCCGCTCTCAGGAGGACGCCTCCGACCTGCTGGATGAGCTGATGGACCGCTACGGCGACCCGCCCAAGTCCGTCTACGCCCTGCTGGATGTGGCGCTGCTGCGGGCCGCCGCCTCCAGGGCGGGCATCTCTGACATCTCCCAGCGGGGCGACAAGCTGAAATTCACCATCCAGAATTTCGCCGTGGAGGCTATCGCCAAGGTCTGCGCCATGCCCAAATATCGCCACCGGCTGGCGCTGTCCGCCGGGGACACGCCGGCGCTGACCCTGACCCTGCGGCCCAAGGACGCGGTGCTGGAAACCGCCCTGACCCTGGTGGAGGACCTGCAGCTGGCCGCGGAGGAAGGGGCGACGCCCCGGCCATAGCCCCGGCCGCCCCCGTCCTCTCTGTGGCGGCACTCTACCCTGCCTGGGAAGAAATGAGCCGCAGCACGGTATCCAGGGGGGCCTCGCCTCCCCGGGAGAGGATGTCCGGGTTGGTGCCATAGACGGTGTTCAGCTGCCCTTCGCTGTTGGCCCCGGCCACAGAGGAAAACCAGATCAAAAGGCCCGTATTTTCCAGCGGGATCATCACAGGGGGCACCCCTTTCCCTCCGTCCCCTGAGGTGGCGCTTCCCACCAGGGTCGCCCAGCCGGTGTCCTTGCAGAATCCGGCAAAGGCGTCCGCCGCCGAGTAGACCTGCCTGTCCACCAGCAGCCACCGTCTGGCCCCCGGCAGCCGCTCCTCAGCCTGGGAGAAGTCCACATATATGGGAAAATACTGTGTGAAGCCCAGTTCCTCTACAAACTCCGGCGCCTCGCAGTCCTCCGGCAGGGATGATATGGGGGATATCGCATAGTAAGGATACATAAACCGCCGGTTCACCGGCGTATCGCTGAGGAAGACATCCTGCCTCCAGCAAGTGCCTCCGCCCAGCGTCCTGACGATATGATCCATCCAGTAGAGGTCATTCCCCCCCATATTCCCGGTAATATCCAGGATCACATGGCTGATCTCGACCTCCCCGAGGGAGTCCAGATAGCCGCTCACAACATCCCTGTCCCGCTCCACCAAGGTGTCGTGGAAGCTGGGAAAGCGGAAATACACCGCCTGATACTCCGACAGATACCTGGTTTCCACAGGCGGATACACGTCCGCTTGGGCTTCCGGCAGTGCTGCGGCGTCCGTGTCCATATCATACAGCCGCGCGTAGATCGCGGCGGTCTGGGGCTGGCATACCGTCTCGTACCAGGGCTGTAAGGATTCGCCGCCTCCCTCTGTATAAGCAGAAGCATACACCTCCATGATATCCGGTGTGACCAGCGACAGGTGGGCGAAATTCCGCATCTGCCCAAACATGACCTTCAGCACCCACACGAACCCCTCCAGCGTGGTCACGCGGCTCTCTATCGTCTCCCGGCCGCTCCGGCGCAGCCCTTCCACGTCGATCCCCTTCTCCTCCAGCACCGGGAAAAAGGGGTAGTTCTCCTCCAGATCCGCCCAGAGCTGGTCGTAGTCTGCCAGAAACTCCTCTTTGGTGAACTCGGTTTTCACCGCCGCCTCCGGGGCCGCGGGATCCTCCTCCCCGCCGGGCAAGGTTTCCCCCTTGTCCCCGCATCCGGACAGCAGCAGGCAGAGCGCCAGGAGCAAAGCAACCGTTCTATACCTTATAAATATAGTTCTTTTCATAGGCAGTCCTCCAACTTAAACCTGCCGCCTATTCTCCCCCATCCCCTATAACGCGCAGCACAGTGTCCAGGGGGGCCTCGCCTTCCCGGGAGAGGATGTCCGGGTTGGTGCCGTAGTCGGTGTTCAGCTGCCCTTCGCTGTTGGCCCCGGCCACGGAGGAAAAACGCACCAGAAGGCCCGTATTATTTAATGAAAGCAAGACGGTCGCTCCCTCATTTCCGTCTCCCCAGGTGGAGGTCCCCACCAGGGTTGCCCAGCCGGTGTCCTTGCAGAATCCGGCAAAGACGTCCGCCGCCGAGTAGACCCGTCCGTCCACCAGCAGCCATCGCTTGGCCCCTGGCAGCCGCTCCCCCTCCTCGGACTCCCAATGTGTGGAAAAATACTCTGTGAAGCCCAGTTCCTCCACAAACTCCGGCACCTCGCAGTCCTCCGGCAGGGACGACAGGGGGGCTACCTGGTAGTTTGGATCAATAAACCGCCGGTTCACCGGTGTGTCCGCAAAGAACATTTTGTTGTCATACAGAAAGCGGCCTCCCAAGGGCGAAACAATATTATCCATCCAATACTCATTCCCTCCTCCACCATTCCCAGTAATATCCAGGATCACATGGCTGATTTCGACCTCCCCAAGGGAAGCCAGATAGTCGCTCACAACATCCCTGTCCCGTTCCTTGAGAGAAGTTTCGAAACTCCGAAAGTGGAAATAGACCGCCTGATACTCCGGCAGATACCTGGTTTCCACAGGCGGGTACACGTCATCTTGGGCTTCCGGCGGTACTGCGGCGTCCGTGTCCATATCATACAGCTGCTCGTAAGTGGCGGCGGTCTGGGGCCGGCATACCGTCTCGTACCAGGGCCGTGCACTTTTCACTCCTTCCTCTGTATAGGCGGAGACATACCACTCTATGATGCCAGGGGGCGCCAGCGACAGATGGGCGAAATACCCCGTCTGCATAAACAAATTGTTCAGCACCCACACGAACCCCTCCAGCGTGGTCACGCGGCTCTCTATCGTCTCCCGACCGCTCCGGCGCAACCCCTCCACATCGATCCCCTTCTCCTCCAGCACTGGGAAAAAGGGGTAGTTCTCCTCCAGATCCGCCCAGAGCTGGTCGTAGTCCGCCAGAAACTCCTCCTGGGTGAACTCGGTTTTCACCGCCGCCTCTAGAGCCGCAGAATCCTCCTCCCCGCCGGGCGAGGTTTCCCCCTTGTCCCTGCATCCGGACAGCAGCATAGCCGCCATCATCAGAAAAACTGCCGCACGCGTACAGATCCCCTTTTTTGCCATAAGCCGCCTCCTTCTCCGTCAGATATCCCGCAGCGTCCTCTCTCCGCCCCGGCAGGCGCCGGGGCGCCTCTCTGTTGTCATTTTATCATAAAAAGGCGCTTATTACCAGGAATTTTGATATAAATTCCTCTGTTTTTCTCAAAAAGCCGCGGCACAACAAATAGGATTGTGCGAAGGGACAAAATGTGATAGAATAGGATATAGTATATGGCCGCATGCGGCGGCCTTATCTATTTTTTTCTGCTTTGCGAAGCGAGAGGAGTTCTTATGAAAAAGTTGTTCAGTTTCTTGTTGGCGGCAGTTTTGCTGGTAACGATGTGCGCCGGCTGCGGCGAGGGGCAGACGGACGGGGCGGATAGCCAGGAGGCGGAGGCCCCCTCCGGTATCTTTTATGATATCACCGGCATCGCCCCCGGCGAGACGCTCATGACCGTGGAGGGGCGGGAGATCCCCGCGGACGTATACTTCTACTGGGTCTCCTATCTCTGCAGCTCCCTGGAATATCAGGTCGGCATGTACTACACCTATTACGGCATGTACAGCGACTATATCAATCCCGACGACGGCGCTATCCACTGGGACGTCGAATTTATGGACGGCCAGACCCTGGGGCAGTACGCCAGGAGCGAGGCAGAGCGCACCATCCTCTTTTATACCGCTATCGAGATGCTGGCCGAGGAAAACGGCGTCACGCTGACTGACGAGGACAAGGCCGCCATGGAGGAAAATGTGGCCAGCGCCGTGGCGGACCTGGGCAGCGAGGAGGAGTTCGAGCAGTATCTGGCGAAGCTTGGTATCGACCGCGACACCTTTGACCAGCTCTCCTCCTCCGGTTATCTTTTTGACGGCCTGACCAAGCTGGTGCTCCAGGAGGGCAGCCCCCTGTACCTGGCGCCCGAGGACTATGACCAGTACGCCACCTATGCCGACCACATCCTGCTGGCCACGAAGGATCTGACCACCGGCGAGTCCCTGTCGGAGGAGGAGATCGCCGCCAAGCGCCAGACCGCCGAGGACCTTCTCGCTCAGCTCCAGGCCTCCGACGACGTAGGGACGCTCTTCGCCCAGCTGGCGGACGAGTACAGCGAGGACACCGGCCGCACCTCCAACCCCAACGGCTATATTTATACCCCTGGCACTATGGTCACAGCCTTTGAGGACGCCGCCGCCGCGCTGAAGCCGGGCGAGATCAGCGGCATCGTGGAGAGCGACTACGGCTACCACATCATCCTGCGCAAGGACCTGACCGAGGCGCTGGCGGAGGACGAGGCGCAGAAGACCGCCCTGGCGGAGACGCACCTGAGCGACCTCCTGAGCCTCATGTCCCAGGATTTTACCGTGGAGTACAGCGAGAAGCTGGACGGCTTTGACGCCGGTGCGTTCTACACCAGCTATCTGTCCAGGCTGAAGGAGCTGTTCCCTGAGGAGGACGCAAGCGCCGGGGACGGCGGGGCCGATACCGGCAGCGGCGATACCTCTTCCGCATCATAACGCGGCCTTTCCGCCCGCAGCGCGGCTAAGGGGAAAAGGGGGCGGCCTGCCCGGAAGCGGGACTCCTGCCGTTTCATTTTCCCTGGCCGCCGAAACGCATTTGCGCCCGGGCCGGGTCCTGGCGCACGGAGGTCTTTATGCCCAACGGAATCATTGTCATCGATAAGCCCGCCGGCTGGACCAGCATGGACGTATGCGCCAAGCTGCGGGGCATCCTGAAGGAGAAGCGGATCGGCCATGGGGGCACGCTGGACCCCATGGCTACCGGCGTTCTGCCCGTATTCGTGGGCAGCGCCACCCGGGCGGTGGAATTTGCCGAGCGCGGGGATAAGGAGTATATCGCCGGGCTGCGCCTGGGCCTTGTCACCAACACCCAGGACACAACAGGCGAGGTATTGGAAAGCCGCCCCGTATCGCTCCCGGAGGGGGCGCTGGAAGCGGTGCTGCCCCGGTTCACCGGACCCATTGGGCAGATCCCCCCTATGTTCTCCGCCATCAAGCGGGACGGGAAGAAGCTCTATGAACTGGCCCGGTCCGGCAGGGAGGTCCACCGTGACCCCCGGCCCGTCACCATCTATACCCTGGAGGTGCTTGAGCAGACCGGCGAGGCGGATTACCTTCTGCGTGTCCGGTGCTCCAAGGGCACCTATGTCCGCACCCTCTGTCACGACATCGGGCAGGCGCTGGGCTGCGGCGGCTGTATGTCCAGCCTGCGGCGGACCATGGCCGCCGGATTCACCCTGGAGCAGGCGGTGACGCTGGAGCAGGTCCAGGAAGGGGGGGCCTCCCTCCTTCTTCCCACCGACCGCTTCTTTGACCGCCATCCCGCCTACACGCTGCCCCGATCCGGGCTGGAGAGGCTGTGCCGCAACGGCAATCCCGTGCCGGTCCAGGGCTTGGAGGAGGGCTGCCTCTACCGGGTCTACGGCGGGGACGGGGCCTTCCTGTGCCTGAGCCGGTATCAAAACGGACTTTTGACATCTGTGAAAAACTTCTTCGGCGGCTAAGCCCCTATACGACTTTTGTGGAGGAACGCGCCCTTGGAAAAGCACACCGACAAGCGAAAAAAAGTGATCGCCCTGGGATTTTTTGACGGCATCCATCTGGGACACCAGGCCCTGCTGCGGCGGGCTGTGGAGCGGGCGCAGGAGCAGGATATGACCCCTGCCGTGTTTACCTTTGACCGCTCTCCCAAGGAGTTTGTCACCGGCGTCCCAGTGCCCCTGCTGACCACGGCGGAGTCCCGCCGGGAGGTGGTGCGGAGCCTTTTCCCCATTGAGGACGTCATCATCGTCCCCTTTGACCGGGAGATGATGACCATGGCCTGGGAGGATTTCCTCCGGATGCTGGTCCAGACCTACCAGGCCGGCTGGGTGGTGGCGGGCCACGATTACCGCTTCGGCTACAGGCACCTGGGCACCCCCGCCCTGTTGGAGGAGTGGGCGCCCAGGCTGGGTCTCGGCTGCGATGTCATTCCCGCCGTGACGCTGGACGGTATCACCGTCAGCTCCACTCATATCCGCCTGCTTCTGGAGCAGGGGGATGTGGAAAACGCCAACCGCTTCCTGGGGTACCTCTTCACTGTTTTCGGCCGTATGGAAAACGATCCGGTTTCCCAGCCCGGTTCTCCCCTGCTGCGCCTGTCCCCACCTGCCCAGCAGCTGGTGCCCGCCCGCGGCGTCTATCTCATCCGGGTGGAAGCAGAGGGAGGCAGCATTCCCGCCGCCGCGGCCGTGACGGAGCCCTCCGGCGGCGCGGCGCTGGAGATCCGTCCCCTGGGCCCCTCCGCCCGTCTCCCGGGGCAGACGTGCAGGCTCCGGTTCCTGAAGCGGCTGTATGCTTTGGATCAGGACTTTGACCCCGCCGGTCTGCCGGGAGTGCTGGAGCGCGCCGCCGGGGAGGCCGAAGTCCAGGGACTTTTCTGATAGTCTGATAGCATGACCCCTGCTTCAGCCTGTCAAAAAACCAGGTAACGATCAGGAAGAAGACGAAGGATAAGGGGGGAGCTCGAGGGGGCAGAGCCCGCCTCGAATGGGATCAAATGCCCCGCAACGCCTTGCGGAGCAAGGCTTGCGGCGAGCGCAGCGAGGACTTTTGCGCCCCAAAGGGGCACGAAAGTAATGGCATTTTTGCAGGCTGTTGAAAAAGTCCGCGGGCTTTTTCAACAGCCTGTGAAGCAGGGGCGGCCTATTCCGACCGCCCCTGCTTTTCCGTTTCCCCCTCTATTTCCCGACAGCCTTTTTTCCGGCTCTCTGCTACAATACTCCCCAGACCACGATACGGGAAGGGGACAAGCAATGTGAAGATCGCCGGCATTACTTTGGAACGGGCCAAAAGCGGACCTCTGATCCGCCTGGCGGGATACCTGGCGGCGGGCTTTTTGACAGCGGGCTGCTGTCTGGATGGGCGCGCCCCCCTGGCCGCCGGCTTCTTATCCGCCGTCCGTCCGGGCCGGGCCTCCCTGGCCGCCCTGTGCGGCGGCATACTGGGCAGCTTTGTCTTCCTGGATTTTGGCCCGGCGCTGCGCTGCTGCGGCATCCTGGTGCTGATCGCCGCCATTTTGTCCGCCTTCCAGGACACGGTATGGTTCCAGCACGCCCTCTTCCGTCCCCTCACCGCCGCCGGCACCACGCTGGCGGTGGAGCTGGCCTATCTGCTGCAGATGGGGCTGAGCGGGGCGGGACTGCTGCGGCTGCTGGCCTGCACTGCCCTGTCGGGATTCCTGTCCCACTACTGCGGCCTGCTGCTGCGGGAGACCTCCCTTCCCCGGCGGAAAGCCCCGCGGGAGACGGACAGCCTCCGTCAGCGCCTGCGGCTGAGCGCCGACGCGCTGCGCTCCCTCTGCGAGAGCATCGGCTCTTCCTCCCCCCGGAAGGAGGAGAATCCCGCCGTCATCTTCGACCGGGCCGCCGAGGTGGTGTGCCGGGGCTGCGCGCTGCGGGACATGTGCTGGAACAAGGACTATCTCTCTACCTTCAATGCCTTCAATGACGCCACCCCCGCCATCATGGAGCGGGGCCGGGCGGAGCCGTCGGACTTCGCCGTCCACTTTGCCAGCCGGTGTATCCATTTCCCTCAGCTGATCTCCGCCATCAACACGGAGGTCACGGCCCTGCTGCTGCGGCGGCAGTACCGGCGCCAGCTGGAGCAGGAGCGGCAGCGCAGCCGCGGGCAGTACGCCCAGCTGGCCGACCTGGTGGTACAGACCATGGCGGCCCCGGAACCTCCGCCCTCCCCCGCCCGGGAGCTGCCCTTTGACGTGGCGCTGGGTTCCACCCCCAAGGAGGGGCAGCGCCTGTGCGGCGACAGCCTGACCTATTTCAAGGGAGGGCAGAACACCCTCTATCTGCTTCTCAGCGACGGCATGGGCAGCGGCAGGGAGGCCCAGCGGGAGAGCCAAATGGCTATCCGGCTGCTGGAGCAGTTTTTGACCGCCGGCATTGAGCCGGAGCCCGCCCTGCGCACGCTCAACGCCGCGCTGAACGTCCGCAGCGAGGACCAGGGCAGCTTCACCACCATTGATCTGCTGTCCGTCAGCCTCACCAACTATCAGGCCGCCCTCTATAAGTACGGCGCAGCCCCCACCTACATCAAGCGGCAGGGCACGGTCCGCCGGCTCACCGGCAGCTGCCTCCCCGCGGGGCTTCAGGACGCCGGGGCGGTCCCGCCCCCCGCGCAATTCCCCCTGGAGGGGAACTGCTTCGTCCTGATGGTCAGCGACGGGGTGGCCGATACGGGGGATGACCAGTGGCTGCAGGACCTGCTGGCGGGCTGGCAGGGCGAGGACCCCAACGTGCTGGTGTCCCTGGTGCTGCGGGAGTGCCGCCAGCGCCGCCGCGGGGAGGACGACTGCAGCGCCCTGTGTCTCTATCTGCCAAGTCAAAATCGGGGCAGACGGGAGGTATAATTGCCCCGCCGCCGGGAAACACTGGAAATGCAATCGCAATTCCAGTGGACAGAAAGGAGCGGTGCCCCGTGGTAAAAGGTACCTCCCGCCGCGTGATCGTCGTTGACTCCCCAGACCCCAAGCTGTTCGAGCAGGCTATTTTCATCGTCAAAAATGACGCCTTTTCCAAGGAGGGGGTCACGCCCCAGCAGGTGCTGGGGGAGGCCTGCCGCATCGCCAAAGGCTATGCCGCCTGCCAGGCCCCAAAAAGGCCCTTCTGGCGGCGCTTGCCCCGCTGGTGCTGGCTGGCCGGGGCGGCGGCCGCCGCCGTGGCGCTATGGCTGATCATTACCTTCCTCTAAACCTTCCTCTAAGACAGGAGGAGCAGTCAAGGACTGCTCCTCCTTCTTTTTGCCGCCGGGCGGCAGGCCCTATTCCCGGGGCTGCCCGGCCCGAGCTTTTTCGGGCCGGGCCGGCCCACACCCAGTCCTTCCCGGGCCTGCCCGGCCCGGACCCGGCCTACTTTCCCCACGGCGGGAAAGTAGGCAAAGGGCCGCTTAAACCTACGGTTTAAGGATCCCTTTGTCTGATCGGACTGGGTGGTATCCTGTAAGCATCCAGCCACTGAATTTTAGATCCTACGGGGATCTAATCTGTAGGACCATCTCTACCAACTTCGGCTGTCGCCCTGTTAATGGGGTAGAACCATCTGTTTTTCCATAGGAAGAACTGCGGTGGAGGAGAAGGACCAGGTCGGATATCGCACCACATTTCATATGGATCAAGCGTAACGCATCCAACCCCAAGGAGTGGTAGGCCCTAAGGGCCCGGCGGAGGGGCAGACGTTTCTAGCCGGCGGCGCCGCAGTCTGCACTATCAGAAGACAAAACCAGTCCTTGCCGTCGCGCCCTCATCAAAAAAATGGGGAGATTCCTAAGGGGGCGCAGCCCCCTTGGGTGTGCTTTTGCAACTTTTCTCACGGGAGAAAAGTTGAGAGCGTCCCCGCCGCCGCAGGCGGCTAAAAAACATCCGGGCCGGGTAGGCCCACAAAAGCCGCCCCGCAGGGGCGAAAAACCCCTGCCGCCGGAGGCGGCAAAAAGCCCCCCTCCGCTCTTGCAAACGCCCCTCATTTCCGCTAGAATAGGGAAAAACCAACGAAAGCGTGATATGTATGATCTGCAGCCTGTGTCCCCGACGGTGCGGGGCGGTCCGCACAGAGGAGCGGGGCGGGGGCTTCTGCGGCCAGAGCGCCCTGCCGGCGGTGGCCCGGGCGGCTCTCCACCACTGGGAGGAGCCCTGCATCAGCGGCAGCCGGGGCAGCGGGGCGGTGTTCTTCTCCGGCTGCGTGCTTGGGTGCGTGTTCTGCCAGAATGGAAAGATCAGCCATGAAAATTTTGGAAAAGTCGTCTCCGTCCCCCGGCTGCGGGAGATATTTGAGGATCTGATCGCCCAGGGCGCCCACAACATCAACCTGGTCTCCCCCACCCCCTTCGCCCTGGCCATCCGGGAGGCGCTGGAGACGCCATTGCCGGTGCCGGTGGTGTGGAACACCGGGGGATACGAGCGCGTGGAGACCTTGCGGAGCCTGGAGGGGCGGGTCCAGGTCTGGCTACCGGACCTGAAATACGCGGACAATGAACTGGCAGCGCGCTACAGCGGCGCGGCCGACTACTTTGAGGCCGCCTCCGCCGCCATCCTGGAGATGCACCGGCAGGCGGGGGACTATGTGCTGAAGGACGGCCTTCTCCAGCGGGGCGTGGTCATCCGGCACCTGATGCTCCCCGGCGCGCTGGAGAACACCAAGGCGGTGATGGACTGGGTAGCCGCCCACTTCCGCCCCGGCCAGGTCCTGTTCTCCCTCATGGCCCAGTACACCCCCCAGCCGGGGGCGGCGGGCCTGCTGAAGCGCCGCGTCACCGGAGCGGAGTACCGCGCCGCCCTGGCCTACATGGAGAATCTGGGGATTGCGGACGGCTACTGCCAGGACGCTGCCTCCGCCCGGGCGGAGTACACGCCGGACTTTGACCTGACCGGCGTATAACTTTTTGTTGCAATGTAGAAAATTTCCTGTATAATGATGCCGTTGCGCCATGGCGCAGCGGCATCACTGCGTGAGAGAGGAGGGCCGAGCCGGAACGCGATCTCTTGTTGGAGCCCGGATGCGGGCTCGGAAATTTTATAGCGCGGGGCCGCACCGCCCCGTAGGTCCTGCGGGAGATCTCTCCCGCCAGTACTTGTATAAAACAACATGAGAGTAGTAAAAGTAGACCGTTCTGAACAGTCTGGTTTTCCAGCTTTGAACAAATTACTATATAGACTCAATATAAAAGACGACCGGAAAATTGGATAAATAAAGGGCGGGCCGTCGGCGCGGCCCAATCATAAATAACACAATACAAGGCGGGTTTGTTTAAGCAAGTACAATTACTTTTTTATTGGAGTGCTAAGAACGATGAAAAAACTAATTGTATTTACGCTTGTGCTCTGCATGAGCATCTCCGTATTGGCCGGCTGTGCCGCTACGGAGGAGACCACCGACCACGGTAACTATACCGACGAAATGAAGATCGAATATACCTGTGACTTAAGCCCCGACGACGGCGCGGACAGCGTGGAACGGGAGGGCGACCACCAGGACAGCCCCTACTTCAACACCCTGGATTTCTACAATATGGAGTCCACCGATACCCTGACCATCCTATCCCACTTCAAAACCCAGCAGCAGACCAGTGAGTGGAGCTGCGGCGTGTCCAGCGCACTGATGGTGATGAACTGGTACGGCAAGCTGGGCGACTACAGCGAGGAGTCCCTGGCGGCCTACCGCAGCAACGGCCTGACCCCCGGCGCCACCAGCATGACGCAGCTTGTGGAGATCTTCCAGGGCGCGGGCGGTTTTGACCTGTACTCCAGGCTGGACTGCGGCGGCGACGAGGTGTATGACGTCTTCACCTTTGATTATATCCGGGAAACTCTGGCCGCCGGCGATCCTATCATAGTCGGCTGGAACGACTGGGGCGGCCACTGGCAGGTCATCATTGGCTACGACACCATGGGCACGGAGACCACCCAGGACGACGTGATCATCGTTGCGGACCCCTATGATACCACCGATCACAACCAGGACGGCTACGGCGTGTACAGCGCGGAGCGCTTCCTCTACAACTTCACCTTCTACAATTTCTTCGATGAATCCACCGGCGAGCCCAACGACATGTGCTTCCTGGTGGCCACACCGCAGTAACGGACAGTATCGTGTGACACTCCGGCTCGGCACACGATTTTACCCAGGATGCGGAGCAAAATGACAAAAACGCAGGCAAACAAAGTTTGCCTGCGTTTTTCATTCCATTTTTGAATCAGGGCATGGTGGCCAGCACCTTGCAGATAGCCGCCCGGGTCATGGTCCCGTTGGGATCCAGCATGCCGTTGCTGCCGCCGATCACACCCAGCGCCACCATGGTCTGGAAGTGCTCCAGGGCGTAGTCGGGCACCGCCCCGGCATCAGGGAACTGGGACAGGTCGGCGTACGCCGCCTGCTCCGTCCGGGTTCGGCCCAGCATAGTCACCGCCTGGGCCCTTGTCAGGGTCCCCTGGGGATCAAAGACAGTCGTGCCGTCCGGCAGCCCGGTCCCGTTGACGATCCCCATGGCGTACATGGCGCGGACCGAGTCGGCCGCCCAGGCGTCCACCTTGTCCATGTCGGCAAAGGGCACTTCCACTGAGGCGTAGTCGGCGGTATTCACGCCCAGATACCGGGCCAGCAGCACCGCAAACTCCGCCCGGGTCACACCCTTGTCCGGATACGCGTACAGCTTATCCTGTACTGTCACGCCCGTAAGGATGCCCCGGTGGTACAGGGAGGACATATAGGCACTGCCCCAGTGGCCGGCAGTATCCACAAAGGGGGAGGCGCCGTCCAGCTTCAGGGGGATCGTCACCGACTTGCCGCCCTTGGACACCGCAATGGCTCCGCTGCCCTCGGTAAAGGAGGCAGTCAGCACCCCGTTTTCACCTATGGTTCCCAGCGCCGGATCGACCGTCCAGGTAAAGTCGCCGGGCACCGTCTCCAGCGTCAGATGGTTGTAGGTGACAGCGGCGGTCAGCTCCGTCTTCTCGCCGGGCACCAGGGTCAGGGAGGTGATGGCGCTGCCGCCCCGCTGGACGGTCAGGGTATCCGGGGTCTCCACCACCATCACGTCCACAGAGGCGCTCATACCGCCGGAGGAGGCGGTGATCGTCACCAAACCGCTCTGCTGAGGCGCGGTAAAGGTATTGCCGACGATCTCGCCGGCGGTAGCCCGCAGCGTCACCGGCTGGTCCATGGGGAAGTAGTTGGAATCCACCAGGTTGGCGCTCAGCTCCACCGTATGTCCGGCCAGCACCGCCGGGGCGCTGGCGGAGAGATAGACGTGATCCGCCCGCCCGGTGGGATATCCCTGGCTGAGCAGCAGCAGGTGGTTGGACACCTTCCGCTCCGCCTTGTCGCTGGGGGAATTGACAACCGACGCGGAGGCGCTGTCCGGCAGAGTGGCCACAGCAGTAGTGGAGCCGCCGCCGTCCAGGCACAGCGCCGTGACGCAGCCCAGCTCCGCCATGCGCTCGGCCAGCACCTTCAGCGACGCGCCCATACTGTAGCCGGTCTGGCGGCCGTCCACGGTGTAGAGCACCAGCTCGCCGTTGGCCTTCAGGCCCACGGCGGTGCGGGGCGCATAGGTCAGATCCAGGCCGCTCTGGACAACGCCGTTGTCCACCAGCAGATACAGCGCGCCGATGGCCTCCGTGACCTCATTCCAGTTTGTGTCAGCTGTCGTAAAGGAGACAGCGATACTCTGTCCGGGCGCCAGGGAGCGCAAAAACGTCAGCCCCTCGGCATAGCCGGTAGCGGCGGCGGTCAGAACCACCTGCCCCTCCTGGATGGGAAGAGCCGATGCATCCTCCACCACCTGTTCCACCTGCAGCATCAGCTCACCGCCAATGGCCGCCGCGCCCCCCACCACGGTGCACAGGGCGCTGACGCCCGCCGTGGTGGTGCCGGTGGTGTGGTCATTGCGGAAATCATAGGTCAGCAGCGTCACGCCGCCGTTTTCCACCCGGGGCTTGTTGATGGCCGACAGGGCCAGGCTCTGCCCATAGCTCTGGGCGGTGATCGCCAGGGAGGGCTGGCCCATTACCACGGAGCCGTCCGCCCTGAAGCCCACGGCGTAATAGTTTGCCGAGCCGGAGAGCAGCTCCCCCTCCGAGATCAGCAGGCCCAGGGGATAGCCGGTAGAGGTGTCGTAGAAGTCGCCGTTGACGGCCCCCACCACCCGGTAGCCCATGGCCTCGTAGGTCTGGGCGGCGGCGGAGCCGGTGAGGCGGTCGCAGACGGACTCGCCATAGACTGCGGCGGCCGTCACCTGCCCGCCGGGCGTGTAGGTGATATAATACTCATGGCGCAGCTGGCTGTAGTAGTCGCTCCAGTAGATGTTGTCGCTGAGAACCGCGCCGTCCTGCAGAGCGGTGTCCTGAAGCCAGATCTCGCTTCCATAGGCCGATGAATAGGCCCGCGCCGCCGTGGGCGACAGCATCAATAACAGTGCCAGGGACAGGATCATGGAAATTGCTTTTTTCATGGGTTCTCCTTTTCTTTACGTACAACCGGGGGCAGGTAACATAACAACAGCTCTACTATAGCACAGCATGGAGGAAATGTCCACCACTCCGGCATGGAAATCTTTGTCGCCAACAGGGCAATTCCAGTTGCGCGGCAAAAACAAGTGTGGTATACTGATTATCTACCTAAATTATACCAGACACCGCCGATTGGAGGAGGAACATATGCAACAGTTGGAGAAACAGTACCATATCAACTGCGTCCCCGGGGATGTGGGCCGCTACTGCATCCTGCCCGGCGATCCGGGCCGGTGCGAATCCATTGCCGCCCTCTTTGACGACGCGAAGCTGATCGGGCAGAACCGGGAGTACCGGATCTACACCGGGACGCTCCTGGGGGAGAAGGTATCCGTCTGCTCCACCGGCATCGGCGGCCCCTCCGCCGCCATCGCCATGGAGGAGCTGACCGCCATCGGGGCTGACACCTTTATCCGGGTGGGCACCTGCGGCGGCATCGACATCAATGTCCAGTCCGGGGACATCGTGGTCGCCACGGGGGCTGTCCGTTTTGAGGGCACCAGCCGGGAGTACGCCCCCATCGAATTTCCCGCCGTGTCCGATTTCGGCATCGCCGCCGCCCTGGTGGAGGCGGCCAAGGCCATGGGCAAGACCTGCCACGCCGGCGTGGTCCAGTGCAAGGACAGCTTTTACGGCCAGCACAGCCCCTCCCGCATGCCGGTGAGCTATGAGCTGCTCAACAAGTGGGAGGCCTGGAAGCGGCTGGGGGTCAAGGCCAGTGAGATGGAGTCCGCGGCCCTCTTCGTGGTGGCCGCCGCCCTGGGCGTCCGCTGCGGCAGCTGTTTCCACGTGGTCTGGAACCAGGAGCGGGAGGCCGCCGGCCTGGACCAGAAGATGAGCGAGGACACAACAGCCGCAGTACGGGTGGGGGTAGAGGCCCTGAAGCTGCTCATCGCCCAGGATAAGCAGAACGACTGAGCTGTCCGAGCGAATCCGCCGGGAGTCCGGCGTACAAGCGTTTTGCCGGCAGGCAAAACCTTGGCGCAAGGCGGAATTTATTTCCGCCGCGCAAGAAAAATCGCCCTGGGGCCCCCACGGGGCCTGCCCCGTGGGAAACGCGAGGACACAGCAGCCGCCGTGCGGGTGGGGGTAGAGGCCCTGAAGCTGCTCATCGCCCAGGACAGAGCAAAGTAAAGGCCCTGTTAAATTTCCAAAAAGCACTTGACAATCCCTCCCTCCGGCACGTATGATAGGGTAACAGTGAAGGGGAGTAGTCAGCGCCTCCGGGCGCGGCACCAAGCGTCAAGTCGGCCTCCGGGCCCGCTTCTGCCTGAAATGACGAGACTTTTACGGCATGTTTTTCATGCCGTAAAAGTCTCTTTTTTCGTCCTTCTCCCCCATTATGGCCGCCGGCGGCGGCCCTGTCAGGAGGTAGTATCCCAATGCAGCTCTTCTACGACCTTTTTTCCAACGTCCTCAACTTCACCTGGCAGCAGCTGGTCATGATCGCCCTCGGGTGCCTGCTCATCTTTCTGGCCATCAGGCGGGAGATGGAGCCCTCCCTGCTGCTGCCTATGGGCTTCGGCGCGATCCTGGTGAACCTGCCCTTCGTCAACACCGAGGCGATCGAGACGCTTTTTGAGGCGGGCATCGCCAGCGAGCTCTTCCCCCTGCTGCTCTTTATCGGCATCGGGGCCATGATCGACTTCGGCCCGCTGCTGTCCAACCCGAAGATGTTCCTCTTCGGCGCGGCGGCCCAGTTCGGCATCTTCTTCACCCTGGTGGTGGCGGTGATGGCGGGCTTTGATCTGAAGGACGCAGCCTCGGCCGCTATCATTGCCGCGGCAGACGGCCCCACCAGCATCTACGTGGCCAACTACTTCCAGAGCCAGTACCAGGGAGCTATCATGGTGGCGGCCTACTCCTACATGGCCCTGGTGCCCATCATCCAGCCCCCCATCATCAAGGCCATCACCACCAAAAAGGAGCGGCTGATCCGCATGGAGTACGCCCCCAGCGCTGTCTCCAAGACAACCCGCATCCTCTTCCCCATCTTCGTCACCATCATCGCCGGCACCGTGGCCCCCAAGAGCGCGGAGCTGATCGGCTTTCTCATGTTCGGCAACCTGATCCGGGAGTGCGGCGTGCTGGACAGCCTGAGCCAGAGCGCCCAGCACGAGCTGGCCAATCTCATCACATTGCTGTTGGGCCTGAGCGTATCCTTCCGGATGAAGGCGGAGGTCTTCGTCACCTGGCAGACCCTGCTGATCCTGGCGCTGGGCCTTGTGGGCTTTGTGTTTGACACCGTGGGCGGCGTGTTCTTCGCAAAGCTTCTCAATCTGTTCTCCAAGAAGAAGGTCAACCCCATGATCGGGGCGGCAGGCATCTCCGCCTTCCCCATGGCCTCCCGCATGGTCCACAAGATGGGCCGGGAGGAGGACCCCTACAACTTCCTGCTGATGCACGCTGCCGGGGCCAACGTCAGCGGGCAGATCGCCTCCGTCATCGCCGGCGGACTCATCATCACCCTGGTGGAAAATCTGTTGTAAGGAGGAGGGGCGCATATGAATACAGAGTTGGTCCTGGCCTGTCTCGGCATCATGGGCAAGGGGATGCTGGGCATCTTCGCGGTGATCCTGGTGATCTGGGCCCTGGTAGCCCTGCTCAACCGCCTCACCAGGAAGAAATAAGAGGCCGCTTCAGAACCGCTCCCGGCGGACGGCATCTTGCGGCAGGGACTGCGGGAACACGCACCCCGCAGGACGCAGGATATGGGGCGGTAATAAACAGGGCGGCGGGGATAGTGAAAAACTGCCCCGCCGCCCTGTTTTGAATTTTTCGTTTGCCCGACAAATGGGAATTTCGCTATTTCTTCACGCTCAGCACAAAGTTGCCGCCTTGAAAAGAAAAAACATTATCAAATGAAACTGTTTCGGTTGAGGCACAAACAAAGCCTAACTTTTCGAGCAACCTGCAAGACGGTGTATTGTCAATCGCTGTTCCTGCGGTAAAACCAGTTGCACCACATTCATCAACATAGTATTCAATAAGAGCCTTTGTGCTTTCGTAAGCATAACCGTTTGAGTGGTATGCAGAATGAAAACAATATCCTAAATCATATATATACCCATCTTTGTGAAAACATACATATCCTATCATATCACTCGATTCTTTTAGGAAAACCGTAAAGAACATATTGCTTTCAGCAAAGTTTTTTATCAACGCTTTGGTCTTTTCATCCTCTGTCGGTAAAGGCATGTCATAAACAGCATATTTGGAATTATTAAAATCTATGAATATGTTTTTCATTTCTTGCCAATCTGTTTCACACAGAGATCGTATATACAATCTGCGTGTTTCCAATTTCATAGTAGTCAACCTCTACAAATCCCGATTTGTCGATTAGCTTGTTTCTCCAAGTATAGCAGCTTTTTCGCCGCAGGCAATCGGCGTTTATGTCCGTTCCGCCTGTCCAGACCGTCAGGGGGCGAGTCGCATTTTTTCGCAGAGGGCGTGAAAAAATCTCCGCTCCTGCCCCTTGCCCGTCCGGATTTTTGCCGCCGCCAGTTCGCCGCCGAAAACAGGGGGCAGGATCTTTTCGATCCTGCCCCCCAGATTGTCAAAAAAGTCCGCAGACTTTTTTGACAACCTGTAAAAATGCCGTTACTTTCGCGCCTTTTCTGGCGCAAAAGTCCTCGCTTCGCTTGCCGCAAGCCTTGCGCGGCAAGGCGTTGCGGGGCATTTGATCAAATTCGAGGGGGGCTCTGCCCCCTCGAGCTCCCCCCGCATCCTTCCTGATCGATACCTGATTTTTTGACAGTTTCGCTCACAGGCTGAGGGGTTTCTATTACCTGCCCCAAAACGGCTCTAACCGTCCGCAGGCACGCTTTGCGCTCTTTCTTCCTCCTCGTTAAGCGCCCGCTCCATGGCGCGGCGGACCCGGCCCTCCAGCTCCAGCGCCGCCTCCTTGGCGGGCAGGCCCTCCCGGATCTCCGCCGGGGGCAGGACGACCAGTTCCAGCCCCCGTTTCAGCGGCCCCCGCCGCCGGTACTGCCGCAGGGCGCAGGGCACCACCGGCACGCCGAAGTGTACCGCGAAGCGGAACGCGCCGGGGTGGAACGGGCGCAGCCCCCGGTACCAGGGCCGCAGCTCCCCCTCCGGGTAGACCTGCAGCCAATGGCCTCTGGCAAAGCAGTCCTTCAGATGGCGGTACAGCTTCCGGTATCCCTCGGCGCTGTCCGGAACGGCCAGGCCGCCCATGGTCCTCACGATGGCCCCCGCCGCCGGCAGCTGCAGGTTGGACGGCAGGGACAGCGCCCACATCCGCCGCTTGGGAAAGGCCATGTAGACCATGACGCAGTCCAGGATGTGGACATGGTTGCACACCGTCACCGCGCCGCCGGGGAGGGCCGCGGCGTTCTCCCGGCCCAGGATGCGGAACCCGAAAAGCAGGCGCAGCACGGGCCAGAGGATGGCGTGGATCCCCATCCGCGCGGCCCAGTACCACCAGGCCCGGGGCGGATGGATCTCCAGGCGCTTGTCCGGCTCACCGCCCCTCGGCAATGGCTGCATGGAACATCTCCTCCGCTTTCAGGATGCTGTTTTCCAGGCGGTACTTCTCCGCGCTGTCGGCGTACTGTCCGGACATGGCGGCCCGCTCCCCGGGGTGCTCGATCCAGTAGTCCAGCTTCTCCGCCAGGTCCGATGCGTCCCCCGCCCGGAACAGGCTTCTCTCATCCAGGGCGAACTGGGGCGTGGCGGAGAGGGGGGAGTCGGCGATCACCGGCACTAAGCCGCTGGCCACCGCCTCCAGGCAGGCGATGGCCTCGATCTCAATGTCGGCGGCGTGGGCGTACAGGTCGCTCATGGCCATGATCTGGCAGAGCCTCTCCGTGTCGTAGAAGCCGAAAATGGGCGGGTTGGGCAGCTTCTCCCCCAGCCGCTCCAGCGCGGCCCTCCTGGGGCCCTGGCCCGCCAGAAGAAGCTGTATCTCCCCGCTGTGGCGGCTCAGGGCAGCCGCCTCGATGAGCACGTCCTGCCGCTTCTCCTCCGAGAGGCGGCCGATCATCAGTATGACGAACTTCCCCTGTAAAAACGACTCCTTCTCCCGCTGCCTGGGGCGGAAGCACCCGTCCACCCCGTTGGAGATGACGTGGAGCTGGGCAGTATACCCGTGCCGGCGGAGCTGATCCGCGATAAATTCGCTGGGGCAGTGGATGTGGGTGAAGCGGTTATAGAAGTCGTCCCGGAACTCGCTGTAAATGGCGCTGTTCACCAGGCGGCTGCGGCCCAGCTTCAACGTGGAGGTGATGTTCTCCGGCTGGACATGGAAAGCGGCGGTGCGGGGCCTGCCCAGCTCCTCCGCGATCTTCAGCCCCGACCTGGACAGGGCGAAGGGCATCATGAAGTGGACCATGTCCGCCCAGCATACCGCCTCCTCCAGCACCTCCCGGTCCGCCCGGGCCAGCACCATCCCCTGGCTGCGGATGATGTTGTCCGCCAGGGCGGGAAAGCGGATGGCGGGCTGGACATACTTGTCCGGCGCCGGGTCCCCCGCCGCGGCCACCCGCACCTCGTGCCCCCGCTCCCGCAGGCCCCTGGCAAAGCGCTGGGCGCTGATGGTGGTCCCGTTGTTCCCGGAGTCGTATTGATCGATGACGATCAGTATTTTCATAGTATCCCCCTGCACACAAAGTGCGCTTATTGTAGCACACTTTCCCCTGTCTGTCTCTACCCAATTCTCTGTTTTTGTTCCAACAAAGATAAGAAAAGGCGGGGGCTGCGCGCCCCCGCCCGGCGTCTCAGTCGCCGGCTCCACGCAGGTCGAAGTCCGGGCCCAGATCCCCGGCCATCCAGTGCTTGCGGCACAGGCCGATGTACTTGTCGTTGGCCCCCAGCACCACCTGGGCCCCCTCCTTGAGCACCTTGCCGTTCTCGTCGAACCGGGCATTGAAGGTGGCTTTTTTCCCGCACCAGCAGATGGTCTTGACCTCCTCGATCTTGTCCGCCATCACCAGCAGCTCATAGCTGCCGGGAAACAGCTCCCCCTTGAAGTCCGCCCGCAGGCCGTAGCACATGACGGGGATGCCGCAGTCGTCCACCAGGTGGACCAGATAGTGTACCTCCTCCCTGGTCAGGAACTGGGCCTCGTCAACGATGATACAGGCGTTCTGCTGCAGCTCCATGGGGTTGAGCTTCTGCATCTCGTCAAAGTAGATGCAGGGGTAGGTCAGGCCGATGCGGGAGACCACCATGTGGTCCCCGTCCCGGGTGTCGATCCGGGGCTTCACCAGCAATGTCTGCTGTCCCCGCTCCTCGTAATTGAACCGGGCCATGAGGGCGTTGGCGGTCTTGCTGGAGCCCATGGCCCCGTATTTGAAGTAAAGCTGTGCCATTTCTTCTCTCTCCTATGTCAATCTTTTGTATCTAACATGTCCCTGGCCTCCTGGAGATACCTGGCGAAGGCCGACGGCACCGCCATCTCCTCCAGCCTCTCCCGGTCCGCCCAGGTGAGGCCGGGGCACTCCCCCCTCACCGTCAGCAGGTAGCCGGTCATATGCCACTCCACGTGGGTAAAGATGTGCCTGGCCATGATTTTCTTTTGCCAGTCCATGGCCGTCAGGCCCCAGCCCTCCACCGCTTTGCCCGCCTCCGCCTCGCTGAGCGCGCCGGGCACATGGGGGAACTCCCACAGCCCCGCCAGAAGGCCCGACTTGGGGCGCTTGCGCAGGGCGATCTCCCCGGAGCGCACCAGGAGATAGACCGTCATCTCCTCCACCCGGCGGGGGGCTTTTTTCGCCCGCAGGGGCAGCTCCTCCTCGACGCCCAGCCGGTGGGCCTCACAGAGCTCTGAGAGCGGGCATTGGCCGCAGTCCGGCCTCCCGTTGGGCAGGCACACCGTGGCCCCCAGGTCCATCAGGGCCTGGTTGTACTCCCCTGGCCGGTCCTGGGGCATGGCGGCCTCCATCCGGGCCCGGAAGCTCTTGCGGACCTTGGTATCCATAATATTTTCCCGGATATCCGCCACCCGGGCGGCCACCCGCAGCACGTTGCCGTCCACAGCCGGGACCGGCCGGTCAAAGGCGATGGAGGCCACAGCCCCCGCCGTGTAGTCCCCCACGCCCGGCAGCTTTACAAGCGCTTCGTAGGTATCCGGGAAGCGCCCGCCGTGGTCCGTCATGATCGTCTGGGCCGCCTTTTGCAGGTTGCGGGCCCGGCTGTAGTAGCCCAGGCCCTGCCACAGCTTCATCAGCCGCTCCTCCTCCACCGCCGCCAGGTCCGCCGTCGTGGGCAGCTCCTCCATCCAGCGCCGGTAGTAGGGCAGCACCGCCGCCACCCGGGTCTGCTGCAGCATGATCTCCGACACCCACACCTTGTATGGGTCCCGGGTCCCACGCCAGGGCAGGTCCCGCTTGTTCTTGTCATACCATGCCAAAAGCGGCTCCGCTATCGCCTCAAGCCGCCGCTGTCTGTCCATCGCTGTCTCCTTTACGGTTGTTCATCCTTTTCTTTGAAAAGAAAAGGATCATGCCCACAGGGCACTTAAAGAAACTTTTGGCGCAAAGCTGCGCTTTGCTTATGATTTTTTATGAGCTGCTGAACAAAAATAGATAAGCGAAACAACGTTTCGCGCAAAATTTTCTTTTCGTTCTTTTCTTTTTTTAAAGAAAAGAACATGCTCTCCTAGCCGAATCGCCGGGCGAAACCGCAGCGGCGGCAGAGCTCTTCGCTGGGCTTTCCCTGAGAGAATCCCTCGTACAGGGCGGCGGCTCTGGGCCCGGCCAGGATTTCCGCCAGTTCCTGCCGGAACAAATTGCCCAGGGGGATATCCCCCTCGTGATCCAGGCAGCAGGGCGCCACCGTGCCGTCCGCCAGCACGGCCACCTGATCCCGCAGCCCCAGGCAGAAGCGGGCCCCGGTCTCAGGCGCGTCCAGGTCCGGCCAGTCGAACTTCTCCGCCTGCTCCAGGTAGAGCCGCTCCCCCAACCGCCAGCTGCCCAATCTGGGCTGGGGCAGGGACAGGGGATGGACGCCAAGCCTGTCCGCGAAAAAATCCAATATCTCTTCGTTTCGCCGGTCCGCCCCGCCGATGTTCCACAGCCGCAGGGCGCAGATGACCCCCGCCGCCGAGGCCCGGAGGGCGAAATCCCACACATCGGAGAGATACTTCGTCAGATTCCCCGCGCCGTTGCCCTCCATGGCGTGGAGGGAGACGCTGACCTTGTGCAGGGCCGGGGCGGCCAGCAGCGCCGCCCCCCGCCGCTCCAGCAGCGTGCCGTTGGTGGTCAGGCACACCCGGAAGCCCAGCTCCCCGGCGATGCCCAGCAGCTCCTCCAACTGGGGATGGAGCAGGGGCTCGCCCATGACGTGGAAATACAGATAGCCCACATGTCCCCGCAGCTTCTCCGCCAGGCGGCGGAACTCCTCCGGCGTCATGGTCCGTGGCGGCCGCCGGGTGCCGGGGCAGAAGGAGCAGGACAGATTGCAGATATTGGTGATCTCAATGTATGCCCGCTTCAGCATGGCTCGTCCTCCTGTTTCTCCCGGTCATTCTATCATAGCCGGTTCCATTTCGCAACTGTGGAGAGGGAAAAAAGAGGCGGCAGGCATGGCCTGCCGCCTCGGGCCGCGGAAAGTCCAAGGGATTTTTTCCACAGTTTCCTATCTTTCTTCTATATCCTTTTCAGTCCATTTCCGCCGGTTGTAACGCTGTGGGCTTTCGGCTTAAATAGACGCAGTACGCGGCTGAAACGATGATCGTAACGACCGGATACAGATAACCAGAGGTATTTTCGGGCGCCGCGAATTTTGAGAAGACATCGACCAATCCATGCACGATGATGCAGACCCATAGGCTTCCGGACTTATAAAACACAAAGGTAAACAGAAATCCCCAGGCAATCGCAAAGAACACCTGGATCAGCGTTTCCAGACCGCCCTGCCCCGCAAAGAGGTTGACAATATGTCCTATACCGAATGTTACCGCCGAAATTGTAATCGCTACGGGAGCGGAATTTCTCTTCAAAAGCACGCGGAATAAAAATCCCCGGAATATCATTTCTTCAATAAACCCGACCAGCAGCATAGAGATCACCGCGAACAGCTGGGCGATACCGGCATAGGCGACCCCGACGCCGCCCCATAGATTTCCCGTCATTAAAAACAGCATAGGAAGAAAAAACAGGTACCCTTTTGCACTTCCACTCCATTTTGTCAATCCGTAGGTTTCGTCCAAATGGAGCTTCTTTACAAAAGCCAATATGCCCATTGCGATCACGGCAAGCCCGATCAGCATGGCGGCGCTCTCGTCTCCAAAAGCCCCCCTTATCGGAACGCTTACAGCACAGTACACAACGATCCACAGGATCGCAAGCAGAAATTCGTTTTTCTCATACAGCTTTTTCATTTTGTCTCCTCCTGTACCGCTAATACCGCGCCTCTGTAGGCCCGTTCCAGATGTCCCGCAACAAGCTTCTCATCATACTCCAAGGAATTATTGGCAATGATGCTTGCGTAGCCGTGGGCAAACAAAGCGATCGTTAAGAAAACTTCCTTCGTCTGCTCGGTCGTCATCTCCATCGCTTCCCGCATTGCGGAGATCACGGGAGTCAATTCCTCGGAATCTATCATTTCAAGCAGGCTGTGCTCCACAGCATAGCCCGACTGAAAAAGGAAGCGGAACAAGTGGGGCTCTCTGATCGCAAAGCGAATGTAGTTGAGCCCGATCCCAAGCATCACCCCCTCCCCGTGGGGTTGGATATCCATCAAATATTCTGTATGGTACCAGTCTGCTTTCGCGTATGCGGCTCTTTTCAAATCTTCTATCTTCTCGAAGTGGTACATCACCGGCTGCGTTGAGCACCCCAGCTTTTGGGCCACGGTCCGGGCGTTGATCTGCTCCGCCCCCTCCGTCCGCGCGATATCAAACGCGGCGTCTGCGATCATGTCCCTTGTGATTCTCGCTTTCGGCGGCATAGATCTCCTCCTTTTTATAACTATTGTTATATAACATAAATTATAATATATGCTGTGTCATCTGTCAAGCCCTTCGCAGAAAGCGGCCGGATTTTCTCCCCGTATTTTGGTAACAATTTCCCGAATATGGGCAAAAAGCCTGTATTTTCTGTTGACAAGCCGCCGGAAGGACCGTATAATAGCCACGAACCGAGAGGTTCGACAATTTGATACCTTATCAAGAGTGGCGGAGGGAACGGCCCGATGAAGCCACGGCAACCTGCGCCCAGCGCAAGGTGCCAATTCCGGCGGTCAGCGCAAGATGAGGAAAGCGACGCTTCCAAAACACGTTCCGCCGGGAACGTGTTTTTCTCGTTTTGCCACAAACTCAGGACATAAGAAAGTGAGGACATTTATGGCACACCGTATTTTTACATCTGAATCCGTCACCGAGGGGCATCCCGATAAAGTCTGCGACCAGATCTCCGACGCGGTGCTGGACGCTATCCTGGCCCAGGACCCCTATGGCCGGGTGGCCTGCGAGACCGTGACCACCACGGGCCTTGTGATGGTCATGGGCGAGATCTCCACCCAATGCTATGTGGATATCCCCGGCATTGTCCGCAAAACCGTGGACAAGATCGGCTACAACGACCCCGCCTACGGCTTCGACGCCAAGAGCTGCGCGGTCATGACCACCATTGACGAGCAGAGCGGCGACATCGCCATGGGCGTGGACGGCGGGAGCGACGAGGAGATCGGCGCGGGCGACCAGGGCATGATGTTCGGCTACGCCTGCGACGAGACGCCGGAACTGATGCCCGCCCCCATCGCCATGGCCCACGCCCTGTGCCGCCGCCTGGCCGCGGTGCGCAAGAGCGGCCAGCTCCCCTGGCTGCGGCCCGACGGCAAGAGCCAGGTGACGGTGGAGTACGACGCTGAGGGCAACATCCTCCGCTGCCCGGCCATCGTGGTCTCCACCCAGCACAGCCCCGACGTCTCTACCGAGGACCTGCGCCAGGCCGTGATCGAGACGGTGGTAAAGCCCGTCATCCCCGCCCAGTATATCGACTCCTCCACCCAGTTCTACATCAATCCCACCGGCCGGTTCGTCATCGGCGGCCCCGTGGGGGACAGCGGCCTGACGGGCCGGAAGATCATCGTGGACACCTACGGCGGCTCCGCCAGCCACGGCGGCGGCTGCTTCTCCGGCAAGGACCCCACCAAGGTGGACCGCTCCGCCGCCTACATGGCCCGGTACGTGGCGAAAAACATCGTGGCCGCGGGCCTGGCCCGGCGCTGCCACATCGAGCTGGCCTACGCCATTGGCGTCAGCCACCCCGTCAGCGTCCTTGTGGACACCCAGGGCACCGGCAAGCTCAGCGACGAGCGCCTGAGCGAGATCGTCCGGGAGCTCTTCGACCTGCGCCCCGGCAAGATCATCACCCACCTGGATCTCCGCCGCCCCATCTATGAGCAGACCGCCGCCTACGGCCACTTTGGCCGCACGGATGTGGACCTGCCCTGGGAGCGCCTGGACATGGTGGAGGCCCTGCAAAACGCCTAACTGCGCAAAGAAGGAGGACCGCCGCAGCGGTCCTCCTTCCTTTATCCCTCTGACGCCTGCTCCGAAGGCTTACCGGTAGGAGATCAGCTCGCCCAGGTGCTCCCGGTAGTAGGTATAGATGTTCTCCACCCGGGCCCAGACCTGGCCGTCAAAACGGACGTCCGGGTTTTGCGCGGCGAAGCTCCGGGCATACTCCTCCAGGTCGGAGCAGACGAGGCCGCTGACCTCGTAACACACATACCCCTCGTCCTCGTAGACCCGGTAGGGCGCAAGGTCCTCAAAGGTCAGAAGCTGTCCATAGACAAAAGCGTAATCCCCCTGGCCGTCGATAGCAGCCTTCTCGTAGGTAAAGAGGTAGAGCAATGGCAGCTCCCTGGCGGCGTCCGGGTAGCTTTGCAGGGGCAGCATGGCGGAGAGTACCAGGGCGTTCTCCCCCTCTGTTGCCAACAGCTTGAAGTTCCCATCGCAGCTCCGCCACTGCTGGCCCACCAATCGATACTGCTCCTCGTCGGGCACGCTCCCGTCCAGGACCACGCCGGGGGCCGGGTCGTCCACACGGAGATATACAGTATCGGAGGCGATCCTGTTCCCCGGCAGCACCGGCGACACGGAGGAGACGATGTTCCCCGCAAAGCCGTCCAACAGCGCGGCATACGCCTGGACATACTCCGCGTTCATGGCCCGCCGGTCCTCGATATCAAGGGATATGGTCTCAAAGTAGGGCCGCAGGCTCTCCTCCACGCGCCGCAGCACCTCCCCGTCGGCCTGAACAGGCTCCGCGGGCGCGGGGCTCTCGCCGCCTTCAGCCGGCTTGGCAAATGTCACGGCGCACATCCAATCCTGTCCAAAGACAAAATCGTTGTTGGTCAGCACAAGGTAGTACCAGTCGTCTTCCTCCAAAGGCTCCTCCAGCCTCCCCATGTCGTAGGCCGCCGACAGGTCGATGGTCATGGTCCCGCTGGAGCGGGCGGGTATCTCGGTATCCCGGAAGGATACCGCATCGGAGAGGGGCTTGATCTCCTCGCCGGTGGTCCACCGCATCAGCTTCAGGACCGGCTGGAAGCGCAGATCCTTGTCGGAGCGGTTCTCCACCAGGATGGAGATGATCCCCTCCCCTTCGTAAGTGGCACTCAGGCCCAGCTCGTCGCCGGCCAGGGAGGAGAACAACCCGCAGGCAAAGGCTGTGGCCGTCAGGCAGAGAATCAGCGCCGCCGCCAGCAGGGCAGCTGTCCGGGCAGGGCGGCGCACACGACGGCGGGAGGGCAGCTCCACCCCCGTCCCACTCTGGAAAAGCTCTCTGATATGCTTCAGGTTATTCTGATTAAATGTGGTCATCCGGGGACCTCCTTCTCAATTTATCAGTGTTTCCCGCAGCCGCCGCTTTGTGCGGTACAGGTGGTTTTCCACGTGCTTGACCGGCATATCCAGGGCCATGGCGATCTCCCTGGGCTTCTGGTCGTAGTAATACCGCCGCAGCAGGATCTCCCGGTCGGGCTCCTCCAGGGCCTTCACCGCGGCGGCAAGGGCCCGCCGCTCGTCCTCGGCCAGGACACCCTCCGCCACGCCCAGCTGTTGGGCCAGCAGCGTGTCGTCCAGGGAAACCGTATCCCGTCTGGAGATCTGGCGGTACCGGTCAATGGCCTTTGTCCTGGCCACGATGGAGAGCCAGGATCGCAGACCGCCCCGGCCGGGGTCGTATTTCTCCGGGTGCTGCCACAGGTAAATAAACACATCGGCGACGCACTCCTCCACGTCCTGCTCCCCCGCCGCGTTTTTCAGCACAGCGCCGGCCACGGACCACAGCAGCCTGGAGTATTTCGTGATCACATGGTCGATGGCGGTCTCGTCGCCCCGTCGAATTGCCTCTATGATTTTTTCATCCTTCAAAGGCTTCACCTCTTGCCGTCTGGATTGACCGGTCGTCTATAGTACGTCGGGAAACCGAAAAACACTCAAAAATATCCCGCCAAAAAGCGGAGCGCGGCGGCAAAGCCGCTGCGCTCCATGGAACCGCACTTTTCCTCAAGATGGAATCTTTCCGGTACTACGACAGCCGCCGCTCGAAATTACTGCTGATGTGTACGCCCTCCTGGATAATAAAAAACGCCTTGGGGTCCGCCTTGTACAGCGCCTGCCGGAGATCGTCGATCTCATATTTGCTCAGGCACACGCACAGGATATGGGTGGCCTCCCCGGTATACGCGCCCTTTCCCTCCCAGCGGGTGATGCCCCGGTGGAGGTTGTCCATGATGAACTGGTTCAGCTCCGGGCTCTCCACCTTGGTAAAGATCAGAACCTGTACATTGACGCTCTGCTGGTGGGCCCGGTCGATGGCCATGGCCTGGAAGATGGTGTTCAAAATAGAGTAGATCATGGTGGGGATGTCAAACATGACCGCGCACAGCAGGAACAGCGCGGCGTTGAATCCCAGGTTGAGCCGACCGATGGTGAGCTTCGCCCCACGCCGGGACAGGTACAGCCCCAGCAGATCCAGTCCCCCGCCGCAGCATCCGCAGGTCAGCACCAGCCCCGTTCCCACCCCGGAGATGACGCCCCCCAGCAGGCAGCCGGTGAGCAGGTCGTCCACGATCGGCGCGGCCGGCACCGGGACTAGGCTGGTGAAAAGGGCGTAGGTGGAGGCGCAGATCAATGTATTGCGGAAAAACAGGCGCCCCATGGAGCGATAGGCCACCAGCAACAGGGGGACGTTAAAAGCATAGAAGATCACACCGGCCAGATCAAAGGGCAGGCTGTCCACCCCCAGCACCGTCAGCACCAGGGACCGCAGCAGCTGACACAGGCCCATCAGCCCGCCGGTAAACAATCCCAGCGGCACCACAAACAGATTGATCCCCACCGCGTAGATCAGGCTGCCCAGCACGGCCAGACCCAGCCTGCCCCAGCCGCTCTTCAAAGTTGTCCTCAGCATAGCGGTACCCTCCTGCCCGGGGCTTTCCGCCCCGCCGGCGAAAAAAGTGTACCAGATTACAGACTGTATTTCAAGTATCTTTTCAGGCGTTCCCGCCCCCGCCGCAGGGTCCGGGACACGGAGGATTTGTAGATGCCCTGCTCCCTGGCGATCTGGGTCACGGAGAGCCCCAAGTCATAGTGGAGATGGAGCATCTCCGCCTGCCGGGGCGTCAGCTCCAGCTGCCGCGCCAGGCGCAGGTTTTTCCGCAGCCGCTCCAGCCGCTCGCTGTTGTCCTCCCCGCTGGCCCTGTTCCAGGCCGCCAGATCCCCCAGAAACTCGTTGTCCCGCCGGGCCGCAGCCGGCCTGGGCTTATAGCGTGTACCGCTCATTGTTGTGGTACCTCCTGTCGTAGTATCTCTCCAGCACCAGGGCCACCTCCCTGGTCTCCCGGTACAGGACGGACAGGTCCCGGATGCGGAGCTCCAGCTGCCGCTTTTCCACAGGGTCCGCCGTCTTTGCCGCATCCCGCAGGGCCGCGATCCGCAATCGGATCAGTTCTCCCCCCTGCCGATAGCTGGCCGCCATGTGCAGCAGGCTCATCGCCCCACCTCCCCGCAGACCGTGCAAAAGGGCGCCAGTTCCGTCAGAAGCCAGGGCGTCAGGCAGTCCTCACACAGCGTCTGCCCGCCCAGGCGCCAGCACCGGTCGCCGGGATATGCCTCTCCCCCGCACCGGCTGCACTGTCCAACAGGCCGCACCCGCTGGGAGTCCCTCGTTTTCTTCCGTGTCGTGCGCAAAGCAATTTTCCTCCAAAACATAAATTTGTAGTTGACAAATGGGAAAAATTCTGTTAACATACAATTCGCTGCTAATCGTGCTGGTATAGCTCAGTTGGTAGAGCAGCTGATTTGTAATCAGCAGGTCGGGGGTTCGAGTCCGTCTACCAGCTCCACCCCTCCATCAGCGGCAAGTGAATAGGGAGACCTTTTGGTGGGACTCACATGGGAGCGTTCCCGAGTGGCCAAAGGGGGCAGACTGTAAATCTGTTGTCGACGACTTCGGTGGTTCGAATCCACCCGCTCCCACCAGCAAAGACCTTTGCCTTTCCGGCAGGGGTCTTTGTTTTTTGCTTTCAGAAGCGGGCATTCTCGCTCCCGGGCGCGGGCCTGTCCGGCGCCGCCCCCGCTTATTCGAACATTTGTTCTCTACGTTTCCTACCATAACACAGCAAAGTTAAAATGTCAACTATTAATTTTAGTTTTGCTGTTGACTTTTTCCCTCTTATCAGGTATGCTGTGTCTATGTATCATAGGAGGTTATTGCCATGAGCTTTGGGCAGAGGCTGCGGGAGCGCCGGATCGAACGGAATATGAGCCAGGCGGAGCTGGCGAAGGCCCTGGGCGTCAGCGTCTCCGCCGTCAGCAACTATGAAAGCGGGCAGAACGCCATGCGGGAGGATGTGCTGCTGCGCCTGTTCCAGGTGCTGGACGTGGACCCCAACTACCTCTACCAGGACGCCAGCATGGGCCAGGGTTTTGCCTGCTCGGTGGAGGAAAAGGGGCTCGTCCTGAAGTACCGGGCGCTCGGCGTCACCGGGCGGCAGGCCCTCCAGTCGGTGGCGGACGCCCTCGCCGCCTACCAGGCGGACCTGGAGGCCGCCGCTCCCGCCCGGGAGACGCGGCAGATCCCCCTCTACCGCTGCCCCGCCGCCGCGGGCTACGCCGCGCCGGTGTTCGGCGAGGACTTTGACTATATCGACGTCACCGGCCAGGTGCCGCCGGGGGCCGACTTTGCCGTGCGCATCCAGGGGGACTCCATGGAGCCCTATATCCCGGACGGCTCCGTGGCCTATGTCAACCGGGACCCCCTGGCCAGCGGCGATGTGGGCGTTTTCTGTGTGGACGGGGAGATGCTCTGCAAGCAGTACGTGCGGGACAGGCTGGGGATGGTCTACCTGTTTTCCCTGAACCGGCGGCGCGCGGACGCCGACGTGGTGTTCCCCCGGGACAGCGGGCGCAGTCTGGTCTGCTTTGGCCGGGTCCTCCTTCCCTCCCGTCCCCCCATCCCCATGTAAAAGCAGCGGGCAGCCCGGCGGCGGATCTCTCTCCGCCGCCGGGCTGCCTGTCTCCGGATCTCCTATGTTGTTTTACTCCTCCCGCCACAGCAGCAGATCCGAGACATAGCTGGTCAGCAACAGAGCAAAGGAGAGGGGCCACAGAAGGGCCAGGGGACCGCTGTAGCACCCCAGTGCCGCGCCGCGGCATACAGTCAGCCGCAGCAGGCCGTACAGGATCAGCACAGCCAGGGACAGGTACTGTGTCCACAGCGCCAGGACGGTATACAGCTGGTCCCGTCTCCTGGCCCGGCGGGTCTGGACGAGATAGGGCGTTAGGTCGATGACCTTTTGCGGTGCGGTTCGTTCCATGTTGTCTTCCTCCTGTGTTCATGTTTGAGTTTGACTTCAGTATACCCACGTATCAGTCCTAAAAAACGGACTGTGCTTTCCGGGCCCCAAATTTTTATCTGATGCATTGTAGTCACGGTCGGGCAAAAATATACCCCGGCGCCCGGGATCCAGGGGAAAACACAGGGGGTTGACAAGCGGCGGGCCAGCCGCTACAATGCAAATGGAAACCCTATTTGTTCCAAGTGTTCCAGGGGGCGCGCAGCCCTCCGGAAAGAATAGACAACCGGGTGGGAATCCCGGACGGTACCGCCGCTGTGAGTGTCAGGGCCGAAGCTCGTTGACGAAAGTCAGTCACTGGGGAACCGGGAAGGCAGAGCGCGGCCGCAGGAGGTCTCCCCTCCCCAGGCACAAGTCAGAAGACCTGCTTGGAGGCAGCCCCTTCCCACGAAATATGGAGACGGGGCTTTTGCTGCGGAAAACCGGCCGCGGCAGCAGGATCTGCTGCCGCGGCCTTTCTTTTTCAGCCCCGGGCGCTGGCCGCCGAACCGGCGGCAGCCATATTCTCATGGAGTGGAGGGATGCGGATGGAATACTCTGTCCCCAGGATATTGCTGGCCGGCACCAACAGCGGCTGCGGCAAGACCACCGTCACCTGCGCCATCTTACAGGCCCTGGCGGACCGGGGGCTGAAGGTGGGCGCTTTCAAGTGCGGCCCGGACTATATCGACCCTATGTTCCACAGCCGGATCATCGGGGCGAAAAGCGCCAATCTGGACCCCTTCTTTTTTGAGGAGAACACCCTCCGGTACCTCCTGGCGAAAAACGGGGCGGACCGGGATGTGAGCGTCATTGAGGGCGTGATGGGGTACTATGACGGCCTCAGCCTCAGCGCCCCCCGGGCCAGCACCTACGACGTGTCCCGCGCCGCCAGTGCGCCCACCGTCCTGGTGGTGGGCGCCAGGGGGGCCTCCCTCTCCGTGCTGGCCGTCATCCAGGGCTTTCTGTCCCTGTACCCCGGCAACAACATCCAGGGTGTGATCCTCAACCAGTGTACCGCCACGACCTATCCCGGCCTGGCCCAGGCCATCCGGGAGCGGTTCGGCGGGGCGGTCCGGCCCCTGGGTTATCTGCCCGTCCTGCCGGGCTGTGCCCTGGAGAGCCGCCATTTGGGGCTTGTCACCGCCGCCGAGGTGGAGGATCTGCGGGAGAAGCTGTGCATCCTCTCCCAACAGGCGGGGCGCAGCATCGACCTGGAGGGCCTTCTGGAGCTGGCGGGGAGCGCGCCGAAGCTCGCCTGCAAGCCGGTGGAGCTGCCCCGGTACGGGGAACCGGTGCGCATCGCCGTGGCCCGGGACAACGCCTTCTGCTTCTATTACGAGGACAGCCTGGGGGCCCTGGAGGACATGGGCGCTGAGCTGGTGGCGTTCAGCCCCCTTGCCGACGCGAGGCTTCCGGAGCACATCCACGGCCTCTACCTGGGGGGCGGCTACCCGGAACTCTACGCCGGGAGACTGAGTGAGAACCAGTCCATGCTGTCTTCCATCCGCAAAGCCCTGGCCGGGGGCCTGCCCTGTATCGCGGAGTGCGGCGGCTTCATGTATCTGACCCAGGCCATTGCCGGCCGGCCCATGGTGGGCCGCCTGCCCGGGGAGTGTTTTGACGCCGGGAAGCTGGTCCGGTTCGGCTATGTAGAGCTGACAGCCGGGGAGGACAACATGCTCTGCCGGGCGGGGGAGTCCATCCGGGGCCATGAGTTCCACCGCTGGGATTGCACCCTCCCCGGCGGCAGCTTCCTCGCGGCAAAGCCCAGCGGCAAAACCTGGCCCTGCGCCGTGGCCACAGACCGGCTCTACGCCGGGTATCCCCACTTCCATTTCTATGCCAACCCCGCCTTTGCCAAAGGCTTTTATGAGACATGTCTGAAGGAGAAGAGACAACATGCTTGAGACGATCAGACCCATGGACATTGAAAAGCGCAGTTTTGAGATCATCACGGAGATTTTGGGGGAGAACCAGCCCGCGCCGGAAAACGAGCTGGTGGTCAAGCGGGTGATCCACACCACCGCCGACTTTGACTACGCGGAGAATCTTTCCTTTTCTCAGGGCGCCGTGGCCAAGGGCGTCGAGGCCCTGCGCTCCGGCTGCGACATCGTGACGGATACCCAGATGGCGAGAGCCGGCATCAACAAGACGGTGCTTGGGAAGCTGGGCGGCCAGGTCCACTGCTTCATGTCCGATCCGGATGTGGCCGAGGAGGCCAAGGCGAGAGGCGTCACCCGGGCTATCGTCTCCATGGAACGGGCCGCCGCCCTCACCAAGCCCTGTATCTTCGCCATTGGCAACGCCCCCACCGCCCTGATCTCCCTGCGGGAGCTGATCGACGGGGGAAAACTGTCCCCGGCTCTGGTCATCGGCGTGCCCGTGGGCTTTGTCAACGTGGTGGAGAGCAAGGAGCTGATCATGGGCGCGGGCGTACCCTACATCGTGGCCCGGGGACGGAAGGGCGGCAGCAACGTGGCCGCCGCCATCTGCAACGCCATGCTCTACCAGATCACCCGTTAGCCTATGGAGGAGTATATCGTCAGAGAGGGCAAGCGCCTGCGCCTGGGCTATACCACCGGTTCCTGCGCCGCGGCGGCCGCCAAGGCGGCGGCCTGGATGCTGCTGACGGGGCGGAGCCTGGAGCGCATCGCGCTGACCACCCCCAAGGGCATCCGGCTGGACCTCATGGTCCGGGAGGCCCGGCTGGAGGAGAACTCCGTCTCCTGCGCCATTGAGAAGGACAGCGGGGACGACCCGGACGTGACCGGGGGAACGCTGATCTTCGCCACCGTGTCCCGCGCCGCCGCCCCTGGTATTCAGATCGAAGGCGGCCAGGGTGTTGGCCGGGTGACAAAGCGGGGCCTGGACCAGCCGGTGGGGGCCGCCGCCATCAACTCCGTCCCCCGGCGGATGATCCGGGAGAATGTGGAGGAGGTCTGCCGCCTGATGGATTACCAGGGAGGGCTCTCCGTGGTGATCTCCGCCCCGGAGGGGGAGGCGTTGGCGAAAAAGACCTTCAACCCCCGGCTGGGCATTGTGGGGGGGATCTCCATCCTGGGCACCACCGGCATCGTGGAGCCCATGAGCGAGGCGGCTCTGGTGGAGACCATCCGGGTCGAGCTGCGCCAGCGCCGGGCAAACGGGGCGGACTACGTTCTGCTGACCCCGGGCAACTACGGGTCCGACTTTATCCGCGACAGCCTGGGGATCGACTCCGGGACCGCTGTCCAGGTCTCCAACTTTATCGGCGACGCGCTGGATATCTGTAAGGACCTGGGCTTTCGGGGGGCGCTGCTCATCGGGCACATCGGCAAGCTGGTGAAGCTGGCCGGCGGCATGCTCAACACCCACTCCAAATACGGCGACTGCCGCATGGAGATCCTGGCCGCCCACGCGGGGGCCTGCGGCCTGGACGCGGATCATATCAGTGAAATATTGGACTGCGTGGCCTGTGACGACGCCCTGCGCGTCCTGCGGGAGGCGCAGGCGGGCGTATACGAGGCGACTCTCCGCCGCCTGACAGACCGGGCGGCCTTCCACCTGGAGCACCGGGCGGGGGAGGCGCTGGAGGTCGGCGCTGCGCTGTTTTCAAAGGAATACGGCCTGCTGGGCCAGACAGGGAACGCGGAACCCCTGATCAAACGGATAACGGAGGGCACATAACATGGTACATTTTGTAGGCGCGGGCAGCGGGGCTGTGGACCTCATCACCGTCCGGGGCGCCAGGCTTCTGGGCGAGGCGGACGTGGTGATCTACGCTGGGAGCCTGGTGAATCCCGACGTACTCCAGTATACAAAGCCTGGCTGCGAGATCCACAACAGCGCGGAGATGACGCTGGAGCAGGTGCTGGAGGTGGTGGAGTCCGCCGAGGCCGCCGGAAAGACCACCGTCCGGCTCCACACCGGGGACTCCAGCATCTACGGCGCTGTACGGGAGCAGTTCGACGAGCTGGAAAAGCGGGGGATCGACTACGACGTGTGCCCCGGCGTCAGCGCCTTCTGCGGCGCGGCGGCGGCATTAAAGACAGAGTATACCCTGCCGGATGTGAGCCAGACCGTCATCATCACCCGGGCCGCCGGGCGCACGCCGGTGCCGGAGAGGGAGTCCATCCGGGAGCTGGCCCGGCACCAGTCCACCATGGTGCTCTTCCTCAGCACCGGTCTGACGGAGAAGCTCCAGGTGGAGCTTCTGGCGGGAGGGTATCCCGGGGACACCCCCGCGGCGGTGGTATACAAGGCCACCTGGCCTGACGAGAAAATCTTCCACTGCACCGTGAATACGCTCCACAAGACAGTGACGGAGAACCACCTGACCAAGACCTCCCTCATCATTGTGGGGCGCTGCATGGGAGAGGCGTATCTCCGCTCCTGCCTGTACGACCCGGCCTTCGCCACCGAGTTCCGTGAGGCCGCCAAATGAGGCTGGCTGTGTTCGCCTTCAGCCGCCAGGGCTGTGAGACGGCCAGGCGGGTGCGGGAGGCTGTGGGCGCGGGAAGCGAGTGCCGGGCCTATGCCATAGCGAAGTACGCCGGCGAGGGCTTTTCTTCCATCGAGCCGCCCCTGAGCCGCTTTACCGGTCCGGTCTTTGCCTGGGCGGACGCGATCGTGTTTGTGGGGGCCTGCGGCATCGCCGTGCGGGCCATTGCCCCCCACGTCCGGGACAAGCGGACAGACCCGGCGGTGCTGGTGGTGGACGAGCTGGGACAGTTCGTCGTCTCCCTGCTCTCCGGGCACATCGGCGGGGCCAACGAGCTGGCCGGGCGGTTGGCCCGATCCCTGGGGGCCACGCCTGTGATCACCACGGCCACGGACGTGAACCAAAAATTCTCCGTGGACGCCTGGGCCGCCCGCCAGGGGTTCGCCATTGACAGCATGGCCGCGGCCAAGGCCGTGTCCGCCGCCATCCTGGAGGGGCCGGTGCCCCTGGTCAGCGACCTGCCCATCGTGACGGATCTGCCCAGCGGCGTGGCGGCAGGCAGCGGCGGCAGGGTGGGCATCTGCATCTCCTGGGAGAAGAAACAGCCCTTCGAGCAGACATTGCTGCTGGTGCCGCCGGTGCTCCACCTGGGGATCGGCTGCCGCCGGGGGATCTCTGCCCAGGCCCTCCGGGAGGCGGTGGAAGCCGTGCTCACAGAGCGCCATATCCACCCCAAGGCCGTCAAGTGCGCCGCTTCCATCGATTTGAAGGCGGACGAGCGGGGGCTGTTGGAGTTTTGCGAAGAAATGAATTGGCCCCTCTCCTTCTATTCCGCGGAGGAGCTGCGGGCGGTGGAGGGGGAGTTTACCCCCTCGGAGTTCGTCCGGGGCGTCACCGGCGTGGACAACGTCTGCGAGCGGGCGGCGTTGCTGGGCGCGGAGAGATTGCTGGTAAAAAAAACCGCCAGGAACGGCGTGACCGTGGCCGTGGCGGCGGAACATCTGGAGGTGCGCTTTGGGTAAGCTGACAGTGGTGGGCATCGGCCCTGGCGACTATGAGAATATGACCGTCCGGGCGGACCGGGCGCTGGAGGCGTGCGACGTGATCGTGGGCTACCACGTCTATGTGGACCTGGTCCGGAGCCGGTATCCCGGCAAGGAATTTCTGACCACCCCCATGACCAAGGAGGCGGACCGGTGCCGCATGGCCCTGGAGGCCGCCAGAGGGGACAAGGCCGTGGCCATGGTCTGTTCCGGCGACAGCGGCGTCTACGGCATGGCCGCCCTCATCTATGAACTGCGGGGGGAGAGCGATACGCCGGCGGTGGAGATCATCCCCGGCCTCACCGCCGCCTGCAGCGGCGCGGCGGTGCTGGGCGCGCCCCTGACCCACGACTTCGCCGTTATCAGCCTCAGCGACCGGCTGACGCCCTGGGAGAAGATCGAGGCCCGCCTGGAGGCCGCCGCTCAGGCAGACCTCTCTGTCGTTCTCTATAATCCCGCCAGCAGGGGGCGCCCCGACCATCTGCGCCGGGCCTGCGATATCCTGCTGCGCCGCCTCCCGGCGGACCGGCCCTGCGGCGTGGCCCGCAACATTGGCCGGGAGGGGGAGAGCGGGACCCTCATGCCCCTGGGGGAGCTGCGGGACGCCCAGGTGGACATGTTCTGTACCGTGTTCATCGGCAACAGCATGACGAAAGTCATTGACGGCCGGCTGGTGACGCCCAGGGGGTACCGGGATGTATAAGCTGTGCGTGTTCGCCGGCACCACCGAGGGCCGGGAGCTGGTGGAGTTCCTCACCACACAGGGCGTATCCGTCACCGCCTGCGTGGCCACAGAGTATGGGGAGGCCCTGCTCCCGCCGGCGGAGAACCTGACCATCTCCGCCAGGAGGCTGACGGAGGAGGAGATGGAGGCGCTTCTGGCGCAGGAGCGCTTTGACTGTGTGGTGGACGCCACCCACCCCTACGCCGCCGCCGCGACGGAGAACATCGCCGCAGCCTGCGCGGCCACCGGCACGGACTACCTCCGCCTGCTGCGGCAGGGGAGCGCCGCGCCGGAGGATGCGGTGTTTGTGCCGGATATCGCCGGGGCGGTGGATTTCCTGAATACCACCGAGGGCAACATCCTGCTGACAACAGGCAGCAAGGAGCTCGCCCTCTATACCGGGATCGCCGGTTTCGCCCAGCGCGTCTACGCCCGTGTGCTGCCCATGGACGCCTCTCTGGCCGCCTGCCAGGCCGCCGGGCTCTCCCCCGCCCACATTCTTGCCATGCAGGGGCCCTTCTCCCGGGAGATGAACACGGCCATGCTGCGCGCCCTGTCGGCCCGGTATCTCGTCACAAAGGAGGGCGGCGGCGCCGGCGGCTTTGACGAGAAGATCGCCGCAGCCCGGGACTCCGGCGCCACGCTGGTGGTGGTGGGCCGCCCGCCCCAGCGGGAGGGCCTGGACTTCTCCGGCACGGTGGATCTGCTGTGCCGCCGCTTCGGCCTTATCTGGCAGCCCCAGGTGTCTGTGGTGGGCATCGGCCCGGGCAGCCGGAGGACTATGACAGCGGAGGCGATGGAAGCCGTCGGCCGGGCGGACTGCGTGATCGGCGCCAAGCGGATGCTGGAGGCCGTAGCCTCCCCCCGCCAGGCCGCCTGGGACGCCATTTCCCCCAGGGCCATTGCCGACTACATCCTGACCCACCGGGAACACCGCCGCTTCGCGGTGGTCATGTCCGGGGATGTGGGCTTTTTCAGCGGGACAAAGAAATTATTGCCTCTGCTGCGTAATTGTAAAGTGGAGATCCTGCCAGGGCTCAGCTCCCTGGTATACCTCTGCGCCCGGCTGGGCACCTCCTATGAGGATGTGACGCCCATCAGCGTCCACGGCCGGGACCACGATATCCTGCCGGATATCCGCGCCCACCGGCGGGTCTTCGCCCTGGTGGGCGGAGAGGACGGCATGTCCCGGCTCTGCCGGAGCCTGACGGAGGCCGGCCTGGGCCAGGTCCGGGTCAGCGTGGGGGAGCGTCTGAGCTACCCCGATGAGAAGATCACGGTTGCCACGGCCGGCGAACTGGCCAACGGCCAGTTTCACCCCCTCAGCGTGGCCCTGATCGAGAATGCATCCGCCGCCGCTGTTGTCACCCACGGCCTGCCGGACGAGGCGTTCCTCCGGGGCAGCGGCCCCGACGGCGCGGTGGTGCCCATGACCAAGAGCGAGGTCCGCTCCGTCTCCCTCTCCAAGCTGGCCCTGACCGGGGACGCGGTGTGCTGGGATATCGGCGCGGGCACCGGCTCTGTGGCCATTGAGATGGCCCTGCAGGCCCGCCGCGGGCGGGTCTACGCCATTGAAAAAAAGGGGGAGGCGCTGGAGCTCCTGCGGGAGAACAAAAGGCGGTTCTCCGTGGAGAACCTGGAGGTCGTCCCGGGAGAGGCCCCGGCGGTCTGCCGGGATCTGCCCGCCCCCACCCATGTGTTCATTGGCGGCAGCTCAGGAAATATGCGGGAGATCCTGGCCCTGCTGCTGGCAAAAAACCCCGACGTCCGCGTGGTGGCGACCGCCATTGCCCTGGAGTCTGTGGCCGAACTGACAAATTGCTTAAAGGAATTTCCTTTCGCGGAAGCTGAAGTGGTGTCCCTCTCGGTGGCCCGGGACAGGAAGGCGGGGCGCTACCGCCTGATGACCGGACAGAACCCCATCTACATTTTTACCATGCAGGCTTAAGGAGTCGCGTTGTTATGAAATGGTCCCTCTGCGCCCTGGTGATCGGATTTGCCGTCGATCTCCTGGTGGGCGATCCCCACAGTATCCCCCATCCGGTGGTTCTCATCGGCAAGCTGATCTCTTTTCTGGAGCGGGCTTTGCGCCGTGTTTTTCCCAGGACGGAGAGGGGCGAGAACATCGCCGGCGGCGTTTTGTGGCTGCTGGTGGCGGCGGCGTCCACCGCCGTTCCGGCCCTGCTTCTGTGGCTGTGCCAGAGGGTGAGCCCCTGGCTGCGCCTTGTGGTGGAGAGCGCCATGTGCTGGCAGATCTTGGCCGCCAGATCCCTGCGGGACGAGAGCATGAAGGTCTACGCCGCCCTGGAGACGGGGGACATCTCCGCCTCCCGCCGGGCGGTGAGCATGATCGTGGGCCGGGACACGGCGGCGCTGGACGACGCGGGCGTGACCCGGGCTGCAGTGGAGACTGTGGCGGAGAACACCTCCGACGGCGTGGTGGCCCCCCTGGTATTTTTGGCGCTGGGCGGCGCGCCCCTGGGCTTTTTCTACAAGGCGGTGAACACCATGGACTCCATGCTGGGCTACGTGGAGCCCCCCTACAAACATATCGGTCTGGTGCCGGCGAAGATGGACGATGCGATGAATTTTTTCCCCGCCCGCCTCTCCGCGCTGCTGATGCTGGCGGCGGGGGTGATGCTGGGCATGGACGGGAAAAACGGCTGGCGGATCTTCTGCCGGGACCGGTACAACCACGCCAGCCCCAACTCCGCCCAGACCGAGTCCGTCTGTGCGGGCCTCATGGGCCTGCGCCTGGCGGGGGACGCCTGGTACCACGGGGTGCTGCACAAAAAGAAGTACATCGGCGACCCGGTGCGGGAGATCGAACACCAGGACATTCCCCGCGCCTGCCGGCTGATGTATGTGACAGCCCTGCTGGCCCTGGCCCTCTGCGCCGGGGTCAAGGCGCTGATCCTGCTGTAGGAGGATGCCCCCTATGCTCTATCAAAGGGAAAATGTACACGGCGGGGACCTCTATGGCCGGGCGGTGAAGCTGGACTTCTCCGCCAACACCAATCCTCTGGGGACGCCGGAGGCTGTCCGGCGGGCGGTGATCGACTCCGCAGGCCGCCTCAACCAGTATCCCGACCCCTGCTGCCGGGCGCTGGTGTCGGCCCTGGCGGACTTTGAGCAGGTTCCGGAGGAGAATATCCTCTGCGGCTGCGGCGCGGCGGAACTGATCTTCTCCTACTGTGCCGCCGCAAGGCCCCGGCGCGCCCTGGAATTGGCCCCCACCTTCTCCGAGTACTCCGCCGCGCTGGAGGCGGCAGGGTGCCGGGTGGAGCGCTATGCCCTCTCCCGGGAGGACGGCTTCGCGCTGGGGCCGGACTTTCTGGAGTTCCTCCGGGGCGGGAGCTGGGATGCGCTGTTCCTCTGCAACCCCAACAACCCCACGGGCCGGACCATCAACCCGGAGCTGCTCTCGGAGATCGCGGACCTGTGCCAGGAGCGGGGGACCCGCCTTTTCGTGGACGAGTGCTTTCTGGATCTCTCCGACGGGGGGCGGGATCTGAGCCTGAAAGGCAGGCTCTCCCGGCAGCCGGGCCTGTTCCTTTTAAAAGCCTTTACCAAGAGCTACGGCATGGCGGGGCTGCGCCTGGGGTACTGCCTGAGCGCCGACCAGGCGCTGTTGACCGCCATGGGCCGGTCCGTCCAGCCCTGGAACGTGTCCCTGCCCGCCCAGGCCGCCGGTGTGGCGGCCCTGGGGGAGCGGACGTTTCTGATGCGGACGAGGGAGATTATCCGCACGGAGCGGCAGTGGCTGCGGCAGCATCTGGAGGAGCTGGGCGTCAGCGTCTGCCCCTCCCAGGCCAACTACCTGCTGTTCTACAGCCCTCTCCCCCTCTTTGAGCGGCTGCTGGAGCGGGGCATCCTGATCCGGGACTGCGCCAACTACCACGGCCTGGGGCCCGGCTGGTGCCGCGTCGCCGTCAAATGCCGCAAAGAAAACGAAGCGTTGATCGACACGCTCCGTTCTATTTTGAAAGCCCCATAAGCAAAGCGCAGCTTTGTGCAAAAGTTTCTTTTGGTTCTTTTCTTTTCAAAGAAAAGAATATAAACCGCTGATGAGGAGGCAGCAATGGCAAAGAACATCATGATCCAGGGCACCATGTCCAACGCGGGCAAGAGCCTGCTGGCGGCGGGGCTGTGCCGGATCTTCAAGCAGGACGGCTACCGGGTTGCCCCCTTCAAGAGCCAGAACATGGCCCTCAACTCCTTCATCACCGAGGCGGGGGGCGAGATGGGCCGGGCCCAGGTGGTCCAGGCGGAGGCCGCGGGGGTCCGCCCCGACGTGCGGATGAACCCCATCCTCCTCAAGCCCACCACAGACGTGGGCAGCCAGGTCATCGTCAACGGCGTGGTCCAGGGCAACATGCGGGCCATGGAGTACTACCGCCGTAAGAGCGAGTACATCCCCGCTGTGCTGGAGGCCTACCACAGCCTCGCCGCGGAGAACGACATCATCGTCATCGAGGGGGCGGGGAGCCCCGCGGAGATCAACCTGAAGGACCAGGACATCGTGAACATGGGCCTTGCCAAGCTGGTGGACGCGCCGGTACTGCTGGTGGGGGATATCGACCGGGGCGGCGTGTTCGCCCAGCTCTACGGCACTGTCGCCCTGCTGGAGGAGGACGAGCGGCGGCGTGTGAAGGGGACCATCGTCAACAAGTTCCGGGGGGACCGGGCCATTCTGCAGCCCGGCATCGAGATGCTAGAGAAGCTGTGCGGCGTGTCGGTGGCAGGGGTGGTTCCCTACGTCCACGTGGATATCGACGACGAGGACAGCCTCACCGAGCGGTTTGACCGCTCCGCCGCCCGCAAGCTCATCGATGTGGCGGTGATCCGCCTGCCCCGCATCTCCAACTTCACCGACTTCAGCCCATTCGAGCGGTACGAGAACGTGTCGGTGCGGTACGTGGGCAGCGTGGGGGACCTGCGCCAGCCGGATATGATCCTGCTGCCCGGCACCAAGAGCACCATCGCGGACCTCAAGTGGCTGCGCCAGAGCGGCCTGGAAGCCGCCGTGGAGAAGGCGGCGGCAGCGGGGACGCTGGTCTTTGGCGTCTGCGGCGGCTACCAGATGCTGGGGCGCACGATCTCCGACCCGGAGCAGGTGGAGGCCAGCGGCGTGACGGAGATCGCCGGCATGGGCCTTCTAGCGCTGGACACCGTCTTTCGCGGGGAGAAGGTCCAGGCCCAGACCAGGGGCGTGTTCCCGGCGTTGGAGGGGATGCTCGCCCCCCTGGCCGGCATGGCCTACGAGGGCTATGAGATCCACATGGGCCGCAGCGGGGAGCGTCTTCCCCCTGTTGTGGGCAGCGGGAACGTCTACGGCAGCTATATCCACGGCATCTTCGACGCGCCCGGCGTGGCGGACACGATCCTGAAGGCTGTCTGCGCCCAAAAGGGCGTCGACTTTACCGCGCTGGGCACCTTCGACGCGGCAGAGTACAAGGAGCGGCAGTACGACCTGCTGGCCGACGCGGTGCGCTCCGGCCTTGATATGGAGTTTGTCTATCGCGTCCTGAACCGAGACTGCTAGCGGCGCGCCCCGGCGGTCCTCCTTGGCCCGGCAATACGGGCAAACAGCAGAGCTCCCGTGCATTTTATATGCACGGGAGCTCTGCTCTGTATTCTGGATAAAGACGGCCTGTCCCCTGGAGGAGGGGAAAAGGCGCGTCACTCCTGCAGCATGACGCGGACGATCTCCTTGTCCGTCTGGCGCATGCCCACCTTTCCGATGTGCCCCACACAGCTGATGGTCTCCCCCGCGTCCTCCTTGAGGATGCCGGTGTAGGCTGCGTAGGCCTTGTCCTGCATGGCCAGGGTGTGCGCCAGCATGGAGGCGTCCAGGGACGAGGCGATCTTCGCCGCGCAGGAGGTCTTGGCCCCGTCGCAGATGATCCCCGGGATATCCGCCAGGGTGTTGTCGATGGTATTTTTGATCTGTTCCACCGTGCCGCCCACCATGTAGGTGATGGCCGCCCCCGCCGCGCAGGAGGCCGAAACCGCGCCGCAGAAGGCGGAGAGCCTGCCGATAAATTCCTTCTGGAAGATGGTGAGCAGGCTGGAAAAGGCCAGCGCCCGATACAGCCGCTCCTGGGGGATCGCCTTCTCCCGGGCATACACGATCACAGGCACCGAGCAGGCGATCCCCTGGTTGCCGCTGCCGGAGTTGATGATGACCGGCATCTCGCACCCGTCCATACGCGCCTCGGAGGCCGCGGCCGCATAGGCCCGCATCCGTGTCACGACGCTCTCCGGGTAGGCCGCGCGGATCACCCGGCCGATCCCCAGCCCGTAATCGCCGGACATCCCCTCGTAAGCGATATCCATATTACAGCGGATCTGCCGCTCCAGCAGGGGGCGGATCCGGGCAATGTCCACCGTGTCGGCAAACTCCTTGATGCTCTCTATACTCATGGCCGAGCGGTTTGCCGCACGGCTCTCCTGGTCCATGGCCTTGCTGCGGAACAGGTTCTCCCCGTTCTTCTCGATCCGCACGATGTTCGTGTGGTCATGCCGGACCTCCACCAGGACGCTGTCCGTGCCGCGGGACGCCTCAATAATGAAGTGGAGGGGAATCTCCGAATCCAAATACTCCACATGGCAGCGGCCCTCCTCCAGAAATGCCTGCGCCGCGGCCAGGCTGTCCGGCGAGACGTCCTCCAGCACCTCCATGGCCCGGGAGGCGTTGCCGCCAAAGGCACCCAGGGCACAGGCGGCCTCAATGCCGGTCATACCGCCGGAATTGGGGATGCAGACGCACCGCACGTTTTTGATGATGTTGCCGCTGCACTGGGCGGTGATCTGTTCGGGGTTTCCGCCCAGGATCTCCCTTGCCCGCGCCGCCGCGAAGGCAAGGGCGATCGGCTCCGTGCATCCCATGGCGGGAATCAGCTCCTCTGTCAGAATGGACAGAAATTCCGCCTCCGTCTTTTTATCAAGCATGGCGTTCTCTCCTTAAAATCTCTTCTCCTGTCCATGGTCCGGCAGCCCGGTCTTTCGCCGCAAAACCACGGGATGCGATCCATTTTAGCAAAGTATGAAACATCCGTCAAGGCGGGAGCCTGTTTTTGCCGGCCCGTATATGGTATGATATCCGCGGCGCCCCCCTGCAGGGCGGATTCCACGTCCGCGACCGTGACCAGCGCGTCCCGCTGCAAATACCGGATGGCCTTTGGGATACCGCCTCTCCGGACAGTATTTGACGGCAGCCCACAGATGATCGGTCACTACTTGCTATTTCCCGCCAAAAATCGCATAATATATAGTATCGTTAACCGCATCCGGGAGAAGATCGAGCGGGACCCCAGCCGCCCGAAGTACATCCAGACCGTCTGGGGAGCCGGCTGCCGCTTTAGAGGTCAGCCGTAACAGAAAGGAAGAAGGGATCAATATGTGGCTTCTCTTTGCGGCCGGGTCCGCGTTTTTTGCCGGAGTGACGGCTGTTTTGGCAAAGTGCGGCATCCGAAAGACGGATTCCACGGTGGCTACCGCCATCCGCACCATCGTGGTGCTGGCGTTTGCATGGCTTATGGTCTTTGTGGTGGGATCGCAGGACCAGATTCGGGATATCGACGGGAAAACGCTGCTCTTTTTGGTGCTGTCCGGGCTGGCCACCGGGGCGTCCTGGCTGTGCTACTTCAAGGCCCTCCAGCTGGGGGATATCAACAAGGTGGTGCCCATCGACAAGTCCAGCACCATCCTGACCATCCTGCTGGCTTTCCTCTTCCTGCATGAGAGCGTCAGCATCCCCAAGGCCATCGGCGTGGCGCTGATCGCCGCCGGCACATTCCTGATGATCGAGAAGAAGGACAGCGGCGGGCAGAAAAGCCAGGGAAACGCATGGCTGTGGTATGCCCTGGGGTCCGCGCTGTTCGCCAGCCTGACCGCCATTCTCGGCAAGGTGGGGATCGCCGGCGTGGAGTCCAACCTCGGCACTGCCATCCGCACCGGCGTCGTGCTGGTGATGGCCTGGGCCATGGTGCTCGTCACGGGGAAGCAGAGCCGGCTCAAAGAAGTGCCGAAAAATGAGCTGGGCTTTATCTGCCTGTCCGGGCTGACCACCGGCGGGTCCTGGCTGTGCTACTATAAGGCGCTGCAGGACGGCCCCGCCAGCGTCGTCGTACCTGTCGACAAGCTGAGCATCCTTGTGACGGTGCTGTTTTCCTACATCGTGTTCCACGAAAAGCTGACGAGACGATCCGGCCTGGGCCTGGTACTGATCGTAGCCGGTACGCTGGTGATGCTTCTATAGCCGCTGTCAAATCAAAAAGCAGCGAACCTGATCGCCTGGAGATGCGAGCGCATCCCGGGCGATTTTTTATCGTTTGCTCCGCTCTCGCCGCAGCAAAATCACCCTTTAGGCTGATTGACCTTTGGGGCAACTGTGGTAGAATATATAAGATAAACAGCATACAGAAGGTCTTTGCATCGGGGGGTACCCCCCGATGCAGTCCCCTAAGGGGGACTGCATCGCCCTCTGTATCAGGCCCCGGAGGCCGGCAGCCGGGCAAGCGCCCGGGCCGAGGCCGGGCGGCTGGGGCCGGTATAAAAAAGGAGGACCCATCATGAAGAAACGAATGCTGAGCCTTGTCACCGTCCTGGCCCTGTGCCTGTCCCTGCTGCCCGCAACGGCGCGGGCGGCGGACGGCAGGGCCGCCATCGTGCTGGGCACGGACCACCTGGCAGGCGGCCAGGCCGACAGCGTGTATTTCGGCCATTACCAGCAGGCCAGCGCGGGCAATGACCAGCCCGCCGGGACGAGCGGCGTCGATTGGATTTATGATACTACGGCGGCCAAACACGACCAGGGCCCGTATTATACCATCGACCCGGTCAAATGGCGGGTGCTGTACAACAGCGGCGGCCAGCTGCTCCTGCTCTCCGACCAGAGCCTGGACGTGAGGGCGTACCACGGTTCCCTGACCAGCATCACATGGGCAGACTGCTCCCTGCGGGCATGGCTGAACGAGGCGTTTTTCAGCGACGCCTTTTCCAGCGTGGAGCGGGGGGCCGTCGCAGCGACCAGCCATGACAGCGTAAGCGACCAAATCTTCCTGCTCTCCCGCGACGAGGCCGGCAACATCAGCTATTTCCCGACCGATGAAAGCCGCAAAGTGAGCAACACAGCGTATGCGGCGGGCCGCAAGAATGACACCACCAGCTCCGTCGGCCCCTTTGCAGGCAGTTGGTGGCTGCGCTCTCCTGGCAATACAGATGATAGCCGTGCGGGGGTTGTATCATCAGATGGCCGCCTTGGCTCTGGCATTGGCGCCGAAGTGAATATCGACTCCTACGGGGTGCGCCCCGCCTTCAACCTGGCTTCGAGCGCCGTCCTCTTCACCTCCGCCGCCAGCGGCGGCAAAGACGATGCGGAGGTCGACAGCGCCCTGACGGCGGTGGGCTGGGCGACCGGAGAGTGGAAGCTGACGCTGCTGGACACTTCCCGCAATGGTTTTCGTGCAAGTACAACAACAACCAGCGCTGCCGTGGGTGACACCGTCGCCATCAGCTTCTCCGGCGCAAGGACGGGCAGCAACGAGTATGTTTCGGCCATGCTTGTGAACAGCAGCAGCGTCCTCTACTACGGGCGGATCGCGCAGGGCCAGTACAGCGGCAGCGCCTCCGTCACCATCCCCAGCCCCCTCCCCTCGGGCACCTATACCCTCAAGGTGTTCAGCGAGCAGTATAACGGGGATTACAAAACCGACTACGCCAGCGTCTTTGTGGAGATCCCCCTCACCGTGACCGGCGACGACGACACCGCACCGATCCTTTCAAGTGTCTCCGCCGACCGGAACAGCGACGCCACCGCTGCCGTGACCTTTACCAGCAGCGAGGCCGGGAGGTACTATTACGCGGTCGTGGAGAGCGGCGCGGCCCAGCCGAACATCGACACCTCGGGCCTTGGGACGCCCTGCGAGGCCGGGACGAACACCATCAACCTTACCGGCCTTTCGGGCAAAACAGCCAAGGACATTTACATCGTGGCCAAGGATGCGGCGGGGAATGTGAGCCAAAAACTGAAAATCGGGATCCCCGAGGCCCCGACTTATGACTATAGGCTTTCCTCGACAAGTCTGTACTTCGGCACTTGGGATCTGAGCCAGGCGCGCCCGAGTCCACAAACGGTGATAATCACCAACACAGGCAACCAGGCCCTGCAGGTGGTTCTGCCTTCAGGCGCGGGTCTGGATTACGAGATCACCCCGGGAACAGGCTTTGACGCTTCCGGCACAGCGGTAAGCCTTGCCCCCAAAGGCACGGCACAATTTACCGTCCAGCCCAAGGAGGGGCTTAAGCTGGGCCAACACCTCGACAGCATATCTATCAGCATCCAAGACGCCGGGCGGCAAGGCATTTTCAACAGGACGGTGAATTTTCAGCTCAACATGACCGTCACGTGCACGACGCACGATTATGGCGGCTGGACGACCACCTACTCCACCCACACCCGCGTCTGCACCCACTGCGGCGCGGAGGGCGAACCGGCGGAGCACACCTACGACGAGGGCGGGACCGCCTGCAACGTCTGCGGAAAAGAGCGGACGGACATCAGCAACCTCTCTGTCCTTGCGGAGGCATACGCTCTCCCCTTTAACGGCCAGGAGCAGGAGATCGTCATCAAAGGAGTTCGCGTTTACCTGAGCGATACGGATACGGAGCCGGTAGAGCTCACCTATACCCTCAGCGGACAGACCTCCGGAACCAACATAGGAACCTATATGATCACCATCAACGGCACGGGGCACTTCACCGGGACGAAGGAGTTTGCCTGGTTCATCGTAAAAGCCGCCGCCCCCACCGTGCCGGAACAGGCCCAAACCTACTGGAAGGGGCTGACGGAGGGCTCCTTTGACCTGGGCGGGCTGGACGGCCTGCTCCCCGAAGACCGGGGAGAGACGAGCTATTCCGTTTCGGGTGTGACCGGCTGCGCGGCGTCGGCCACAATCGAGGGCGGGACCCTCACCTACCAGCTCGCCTCGGGCTCTGGAACCAGCGGCGCCATCCATCTGAAGGCCGAGATGGAGAACTACGAGGACGCATCTATCACCATCCGCATCACCCTGACCGACGCGGCCCCTGTAAAGATCACCGGCGTCACCGCCCAGGACGGCGTATACAACGGCCAGCCCCACCTGGGCTATATCGGCACACCCACCGCCGAGGGCTATGACGGGGGCTTCACTGTCACCTACTCCGGCCGGGAGGGCACCAGCTACAGCAGCACGGACGCTCCCACCGACGCCGGGCACTACACCGTGACCATCGCCGTCCCCGAGGGGTTAAGTTACGCCGGCAGCGTCCCCATCCAGTTCGAGATCGCCAGGGCCGATCTGTCCGATGCCGCCGTGACCCTGGCCCCGCCCGAGAGCGGCTATACCTATGACGGCGCCGCCAAAACGCCGGGCGTCACTGTGAAAAAGAACGGCGCGGCGGTCGCCTCCGGCGAGTACAGTGTCGCCTATTCCAACTCCAACGGCGGGGCGGGCGACCACACCAGCGCGGGTACCGTCACCGTGACGGTCACGGCGGCGGCCAGCGGCAACTATACGGGCTCCGCGGAGGCGAAATTTGAGATCGGCCGGGCCGCGCTGACCCCCTCCCTTGCCGGCACGGCCACCAAGGTCTATGACGGTACCGACGCCGCCCCCGCCGGCCTGTCCATCTCCCTGGAGGGGGTGGTCGGCGGCGACGCGGTGACTGCCTCTGCAAGCTTGGCTTATAACAGCCCCAATGTGACGGAGGCGGACACCATCACTGCCACCGGCATCACCCTCAGCGGCGCGGATGCGGGGAACTACCAGCTCTCCAGCACCACCGCCCAGATCAGCGGGACCATCACCAGGGACGACAGCGCCTCCGCCCCCGCCGCAGGCGAGGGCTATACCGTCAGCTACCCGGCGGAAACCATTGCCGTAAAGGACGGCTACGAGGTCAGCACCGCCCAGGACGGCGGCACGGCGATCCCCACGGGCGGCAGTATCTCGGACTGCCTGGGCCAGACCCTCTACATCCGCAAGACGGCGGACAGCAACCACTCCGCCTCCGGCTGGACGGCATTCACCCTGGCTGCCCGGCCCGCGGCTCCCAGCCTGACCCAGACGGGCGAAACCCTCAAGGGCCAGAAAAACGGCGCGCTCTCCGGCCTCACCACCGGCATGGAATACAGCGCCGACGGCGGCGCAAGCTGGACGGCCTGCGCCGGGACGTCCCTCACCGGGCTGGCGGGCAGCGCCACCATCCTGGTGCGGCTCCGCGCCACCGAGGCGAAGCCCTGCGGCGACGCGGGCTCCTATACCATCGCGGAGGGCGCGGGCATCACCGTGACCTTTGACCCGAATGGCCGGGAGGCCGCGGGAATGCCGGAGGCCCTGACCGATCAGAGCTATGGAAGCGCCATGAAGGAACCCGCCGCCCCCGCCTCCGCAGACACAGATTACGCCTTTGACGGCTGGTACAAGGATAGGGCTGGGACAGAAGCCTGGGACTTTGCCTCCGACACCCTGACCGCCGGCAGCGTCACCCTCTACGCCAGGTGGAAGCAGGTCTACTTCTCTGTCACCGCGGAGGTGACAGACGACAGCGGCAATCCATACGGCAGCGCGACCGTCAAGCTCATGCGGGGCAGCGAGGTCATCGACACCATAACCGGCGGCTCAGGCGGGCGTTACACCTTCGCCAAGCATGTGGAGGCCGGGATGTATAACGTGGTGGTTTCCTATACCGACGCGGACGGCACCCACACCAAAACCGCGCTGATCGAAGTCAGCGGCGATTCCACAACGCCGGTCTCTCTGCCCCCGGCCGGCGTCAACTCCCACCTGGAAGTCAGCGGCGATCCCGACACCCCCGCCGTCATGGTAGGGGGCCTGGACGAGGAAGCGAAGCAGCGCAAAGCGGAGAACAGCGGCGCTTCCAGGGTCGTCGTCAGCATGGCGGTGGAGGGCCGGCAGGAACCCGAGGTGGCTGCTCCCGTCGCGGAGGCGATCAAGGCAGCTGTTGGACCGGCCTCCGGCGAAGGCGCGCCAATCGTGGAGTATTTGGACGTAACTCTGACCGCGCAGATCGGCAGCGGCCCCGCGCGCCAGCTCGATGCGGCCAGGCAGGTCCTTGAGCTGGTGATCCCCTTTGATTTCAGCGGGCGAAGCGACATCGCCGTGGTGCGCTATCGTGGAAGCGCGGCGGAAAAACTCATGCTTGGCAGCGACAACAGCAAGGCAGACGGGACCTACCGGCTGGATAGGGAGAACGGCTATATCCACATTTATGCCCAGAAGTTCTCCACCTACGCCGTCGCCTACACGACTACCAACACCTATACCATCACCCTCAACGCGAATGGCGGTACGGTGGGCAGCGCCGCGCTGACTACCGGCGCCGACGGCCTGCTGGCCAGCCTGCCCACCCCCACCCGGGACGGCTATACGTTCGACGGCTGGTACACGGCGGAACGTGGCGGGACCCAAGTGACAGCGAGCACCCGGTTTAAAGCGGACGCCACGATCTACGCACACTGGACGCCGGCATATAGCGGCGGCGCCGGCGGCTCCAGCACCTACGCTGTCTCCGTGGAGGATCCCGCCCACGGCACGGTCAAAACCGACCATGCCTGGGCCTCCAGCGGGACTACCGTGACCATCATCATCACCCCGGACAGGGGATATGCTCTGGATAGGCTGACCGTCACCGACAGCAGGGGCAATGAACTGCCCCTGACCGACAGAGGCGGCGGCAAGTACACCTTCACCATGCCCGGCGGCAAGGTCGCGGTGGAGGCTCTGTTCACGGCCACGGAGACCGGGCACGACTGCCCGTCCCTGGGCTTCGCCGACCTGAGCGCTACCGCCTGGTACCACGAGGCCGTGGACTACGTTCTGGAAAACGGCATGATGAGCGGCTATGGTAACGGCATATTCGGCCCCAGCAACGCCCTGTCCAGGGCGCAGCTGTGCCAGATCCTCTACAACCTGGAGGGCAGTCCCGCTGTGACCGGCAGCAGCATCTTCGCCGACGTGGCCGATACCGCGTGGTATGCCGGCGCGGTGGCCTGGGCCAACACGAGCGGCATCGCGGGCGGCTACGGCGGCGGGCTGTTTGGCCCCAACGATCCTGTCACCCGGGAGCAGCTGGCCGCCATCCTGTACCGCTACGCCCAGTACAAGGGCCATGACGTTGCCCAGGGCGGCATGGCCATCCGGGAGTTCTCCGACTGCGGGAGCATTTCCGCCTATGCCGTGGAGGCCATGACCTGGGCTGTGGATACCGGCGTGGTGGGCGGCTATGAGGACAAGGCCCTCCGCCCCCGGGACGGTGCGACCCGGGCGCAGGCAGCCCAGATGCTCATGAACTTCCTGGCGGAATTTTGAAAGCCCTGAAAGAGGAGAGCACATAGCAGACGCGCTATCACCGCAAACACAGCAGCCACAGGCGGCATCCGCATATGCGGATGCCGCCTCAGTCTTTAAAAAGGCTTCCGGCCGGATGGTCAGGGGCAGGCAGGATTTCAGCAGGGCCTCCGCCGCCACCGCCCCGATGGTCTGATCGAGGGCTTCGGAGAACGCCGCGGGCTTTTGGGCGCCATGCTGGAAGCGGTCATCAAGCCAAAATGGCCGAAAGATTTTAGGCGGATCATCGACATCACCTACCGGTTCTCTGCGGGATGGCGCAGAGTTCATACCCCCCATAACGGGGCATGATGCGGCGGACAATTTGACCACCACGGAGTTTGCCATCGCCATGCTTGCCGCCCGGGGCTGGACGGCCCGGGAGATCCCAAAACACTTGAAAATATCAGTAAATACGGCCAAAAACCGCATTTTTGAGGCCATGCGGAAATTGAACGCGGAGGCCCGAAAAGACCTGAAAAAATACATGCTTTCATAGGCGGAACGCCCCCCGAAAAGGGCTTCGGGCATCACCCATTTTGGGGGGCAAAATGGGTGATGGTATTCCATTTTTCTTTCCTGTATAATAGAAGCGCGGCCATGGAACCGCCGCCCAAACAGGCGGCGGAGCCTGCCGTTTAAAATGCAGGGAGAGAAGCGATGGAAATTTACAAAATACGTCTTGACAAATGGGGATCTATCCCCCATAATCAGGCAGACAGACAGACAG
>CABKMV010000010.1 GCA_902373635.1 uncultured Oscillospiraceae bacterium | reverse complement strand
GGGTTCCCGGGGCGGCAGTTTTGGCGGTGGAGGCCGCAGCGGCGGCTCCTTCGGCGGCGGCAGTCGGGGCGGCGGCTTCGGCGGCGGAAGAAGATAGGATCCTGCTTGTGTCAGAATATGCCCGGATGGCTTTTCCCAGGCCGTCCGGGCTGCTCCTTTTGTGCATTCTTTCCGTAAAAGCGGGGACAAAACCGGGGAGAATTACGGCAAAATTCCCTATTGACGGGACGGTTTTTTTATCGTACACTAGGAACAATCCAAATGTATGCAAAGGCAGCGAAGAGAAGAGTAGGCAGAGGGATAAGCCACAGAGAGCCCGGACGGTGGAAAAGGGCGCGGAGGACTCTGCCGAACATGGTCTCGGAGCCGCGCACCGACTGCGGGAGCACCGCATAGGCCGCGACGGGAGCGCCCGTTACAGCGCCGGGGTATGTTGGTACCCGCTGAGGCCCAGATCGTGAGATGTGGGTAAAACAAGGTGGTAACACGGTGCGTTTCGCGTCGTCCTTGATGAGATTTCATCGGGGGCGGCTTTTTTGTTGCCCGGACAGGAAGGAGAGAGGATATGGAGGAGCCCATTATTCAGCTAAAGGGCTTGACAAAACATTTCGGCGGCGGGGAGAACGAGGTGGCCGCCCTGGAGGACATCAATATCGACATTCAGGCGGGAGAGATCTTCGGCGTCATTGGCCTGAGCGGCGCGGGGAAGAGCACGCTGGTGCGGTGCATCAACCTGCTGGAACGGCCCACAGCCGGCAGTGTGGTGGTAGACGGCCGGGAGATGACCGCCCTCAGCGACAAGGAGCTGCGCAGGGCCCGGCAGTCCATCGGCATGATCTTCCAGAGCTTTAACCTGCTCATGCAGCGCACGGCCCTGGACAATGTCTGCTTCCCCATGGAGCTGGCGGGGACGCCCCGCAGGGAGGCGGTTGAGCGCGCCCGGGAGCTGCTGGAGGTGGTCGATCTGGCCGGCAAGGAGAGAGCCTATCCGGCCCAGCTCTCCGGCGGGCAGAAACAGCGGGTGGCCATTGCCCGCACCCTGGCGATGGACCCCAAGGTGCTCCTGTGTGACGAAGCTACCTCTGCCCTGGACCCCAAGACCACCCGCTCCATATTGCGGCTGATCCAGGACATCAACCGCCGCCTTGGCATCACGGTGGTGGTCATCACCCACGATATGAAGGTCATTGAGGAGATCTGCTCCCGGGTGGCCATTCTGGACCACGGCCGCCTGGCGGAGACGGGCCGGGTGGAGGAGGTGTTCTCACACCCCCGCACCGAGGCGGGGCGCCGGCTGGTGTACCCCGACGGGGTGCCCGCCGAGCTGCTGCCGGAGGGCAGGGTGATCCGGGTCGCCTTCAATGGCGGCACGGCCTACCAGCCCCTCATCGCCTCACTGGCGATCGACTGCGGCGTGAAGGTGAACATTCTGGGGGCCGACACCCGCAATATTGACGGCAAAGCGTTCGGCACCATGCTGCTGGGGTTGCCGGAGGACAAGGCGGAGGCCGCCAGGGCCCTGTCTTACATCGCCCGGCAGAAGGATATCACGGTGGAGGAGGTGCGGGACTACCATGCTTGACTGGCTGATTTCCCTGTTTGAGGGCTGGGGCGTCCGGCAGGCCGCTGAACAGATCACGTTCCTGCTGGAGCCGGGGACGATCCCCTTTGCCATCTGGGAAACACTGTACGCCCCCTTTGTGGCGACGGTATTCGCCTATATCATCGGGCTGCCCCTGGGCATATTGTTGGTGACAGGGGAGGAGGGCGGCATCCGGCCCCTGCCCAAGAGTCTGATGCGGGCGCTGAATGTGGTCATCAACCTGCTGCGCTCCATCCCGTTTTTGATCCTGATGGTCATGGTGTTCCCGCTGTCCCGCCTGATCCTGGGCACCTCTGTCGGCACCACCGCCACCATTGTGCCGCTGACGGTAGCCGCAGCCCCCTATGTGGCCAGACTGGTGGAGGCATCTCTGCGGGAGATGGACCGGGGCGTGATTGAGGCGGCCCAGGCTATGGGCTGTACGCCCTGGCAGATCGTCACCAAGGTGCTGCTGCCGGAGTGCAAGCCCTCCCTCATCAACGGGGCCACCAACGCCGCCATCACCATCCTCAGCTACGGCGCCATGGCGGGAAGCATCGGCGGCGGCGGATTGGGCGCTATGTCCCTGATGCGGGGCCATGGCCGCAACCAGGTGATCGTGCTGTATACAGCCGTCATCATCCTGGTGATCCTGGTCCAGATCATCCAAAGTGTGGGTACCGCACTGTCTGTAAAAACAGACAGGCGTATCAGTGAAACCAAATCAAAAAGGAGAGCAAAAAGATGAAAAAGAAGCTTGCGGTTCTGATCCTTGCCCTGTCCCTGGTCCTGTCCCTGGCCGCCTGCGGCGGTACGAGCGACAGCAAGACCATCAAGGTGGGGGCCACCCCCGCGCCCCACGCCGCCATTCTGGAGGTGGCCAAGGAGATCCTGGCGGAGGAGGGCTATACCCTGGAGATCGTGGAGTACGACGACTATGTGACGCCCAACACCTCCCTGGAGGACGGCTCCCTGGACGCCAACTACTTCCAGCACATTACCTATCTCAACGGCTTCAATGAGGAGCGCGGCACCCACCTGGTCAGCGCCGCCGGCATCCACTACGAGCCTCTCGGCCTCTACGCCGGCCAGGTTTCCTCTCTGGCGGACCTGCCTGACGGCGCCAAGATCGCTGTTCCCAACGACAGCACCAACGAGGCCCGGGCCCTGCTGCTGCTGGAGCAGGAGGGGCTGATCAAGCTGAAGGAGGGCGTGGGTATCTCCGCCACCAAGAGCGATATCGCCGAGAACCCCCACAATTACGAGTTCTACGAGGTGGAGGCGCGCCTGACCCCCACTGTCCTTCAGGATGTTGCTGTCGCTGTTGTCAACGGCAACTACGCCATTGACGCGGGCCTGAATATCAGCGACGCCCTGGCCGTGGAAGCATCTGACGGCACCGCCGCCGAGGCCTATGTCAATGTGCTGGCCGTCAAGGAGGGCAACGAGAACAGTGAGGCCATCCAGGCCCTGGTGAAGGCCCTGCAGAGCGACGAAGTCCGCACTTTCATTGAGGAGACCTACAACGGCGCCGTGGTGCCCCTGTTCTAAAGAGCGGCTCTGCGCAGACCCGCTTGCCTGTAAAGGCGAAAAAATATGGCGAAGCTCCCCCGCATCCATTTGGATGCGGGGGAGCTTCCTTCGTGCGCCGCTGCCAGCGCTTCGCAGCCTGGAGCGGGGCCTCAGCTCTCCATATGCTTGCCTAAAAAGGCGGCAATGGTCTGGGCCAGCTTGTATTCTGTCTCACCGGTGACTTGGGCCTCGCCATCCTCCACGAACAGCACCAGCCCAAGAACATCCCCCTCAGAGATGATAGGGGCGGCCACAGCGGTACAGTACTTGTCGCCGGTGTCGGTGACAAACACCCGGCGCTCCTCGCCGGTGTGCTGGTAGATCTTCCGGTCCTCCATGATCTGCTCCAGCTGAGGGCTGATCCGTTTTCCCATCAGATCCCGTTTGCCCCCGCCTGCCACGGCGATGACCGTATCCCGATCGGTGACAGCGGTGATCGCGCCGCAGCTCTTGGACAATGTCTCGCAAAATTGCGCCGCGAAGTCGTCCAGCCCGCCCATCAGGGAATACTTTTTAAAAATGACCTCGCCGTCCCGGCTGGTATAGATCTCCAATGGATCGCCCTCGCGGATCCGCATAGTGCGTCGAATCTCCTTGGGGATCACCACTCGGCCAAGGTCGTCGATCCGGCGCACAATTCCGGTTGCTTTCATTCTCGATTCCTCCCGTGCTTTTCTTGGAAAACATGGTTAGTATCCGCAGATATTGGGAAGGTATGCAGAAAACGGGCTGGATTTGTTTCCCTGCGGCGGCGAAGCCGCAAGCATCTGGCCAATGCCGCCTGCTGACAGCGGCATTGGCCAGGGATGAAAGGGGATTGCTTTTTCCAACGAAATTGGATATACTATGGACAAGCAAGGCATGGGATAAGAAAGGAGAGCGATCATATGTCTTATGTAACGCTGACAAAGGACAATTTTGTCCAGGAGGTCCTTCGTGCGGACCGGCCGGTCCTGGTGGACTTTTGGGCCCCCTGGTGCGGCCCCTGCCAGGCCCTGGCGCCCACGATTGACGAGATCGCCCAGGAGCAGAGCGGCGTCAAGGTCGGGAAAGTAAATGTGGATAATGAACCGGAATTGGCCAGACAGTATCGGATCATGAGCATCCCGACGCTGATGGTGTTCCGGGACGGGGAGGCGGCCCGGCGCGAGGTGGGCGGCCGTTCCAAAGAAGAAATCCTGGAGATGCTCAAGTGAGATAGTCCCCGGCGACAGCAGTCTGCTGCCGCCGGGGAGCTTTCCCCTTGGCATTGCTTCCTGCGGCGGCAGGAAAATTTTTTATTTTTCTGAAGTTTGTTCTTTACAAAATGCTGGGAGTACGGTATAATAATAACCGCTTTCGGCAGAAGAAAGCGCCTTTGAATAATAAATCTGCCAGAAAAGGGAGATCCGTCAGTCAAACGGGTTCAAAGGCCCGGCAAAAACGCCATATGGGCTCGTAGCTCAGCTGGGAGAGCGTTCGGTTCGCATCCGAGAGGTCGAGGGTTCGAATCCCTTCGAGTCCACCATAAAAAATGCTTGAAATCTTTGATTTCAAGCATTTTTTATAATTTTTTGAGAAAATTAAAGGGACTGCGAACCAGCCGTTTCCACACTATTTTGCAAAATGGCCCCCGCCCGGTTCGACCGTTTCTCCCGGCAGAGCGCGTGCGGACCGGGGAAGCTCCAGCGCAGACGCTGTGGCAGACAGTAAACAGAGTGTAGCGAACATCAATATAAAAACTCTTTTCACTTTTTTCATTTCAATCATCTCCCTTATTTTTCGCTTTTGATTTCCAATTCACACAGCGGCTCGGAACGAATCTCGCTGTGGCTGTAGCTGCCCACATGGACTCCGCAGAACCATAGCTCGTAGCTGCCGTCAGCCCTCTCCACGAGGTAGGCATTGTCCCTGTTGATTGTGACCACGATCTCCCCCTCCTCCACGGGGGCTTCATATGCCGGTTGGAGCAACACAAAGTAGGAGCAGACAAAAATTGCGACGCACAGCAAAGTCGATAATACTTGCGTAACAATCCTGCGAGGCTTGCTGAAAAGCGCCAGATGTGCCCGTGTCAATAAGGCATCCTCCTTCTTGGGCATGATAAAAGCTGTAATGTTCGCTGGATGCCTCTTTTGTTTCGTGGGTTCTGCCATCTGTTGCGCAACATGCAGAAGCGCCTCCGTATAGTTCACCCGCTGAGCATCATCCGCTTTGTCCAGCAGAGCCTGATCACAGCGAAATTCCAGGATATCATCCAATTTACAGCGGAATTGATGGATCAGGGGATTCCACCAGAGGACCGCGCCTAACAGCATATAAAACAGCTTCAGCAAATTGTCTCTATTCCGTATATGCTGGAGCTCATGCCGGAGAATCCAGGCAAGCTCACTGTCTGAGATATCCAATAGAGGCAAGTAAATCACGGGCCGAAAAAAGCCTGCCACCATGGGGACAGGAACTTCCTTAGCAACACGGACTTGATTCGCTGGAATAGCCAATTCACAAGCAACTCGTTGCACTTGCGATACAGAGATCAGATGATATCGCTTGCACTGCATTCTGCCCAGGTATAGTGACAGACTTTGCCGAACCAGAAAAATGACGATACCGGAGAACCAAAGGATACATACCACTTGGCCCAAAGTCAGTACGCCGACGATTGGCGTTTGCAGGATTGCAGCGACCCAAGGCAAGATACGATAGGAAGAGATTACATAAGCGTCCCTTAGATCCAACGGAAGCAGGACCCTCAGCAACGCCAGTAAAGCAGTCAATGTCAAGGCATTTACTCCATAAGAAGCAAGAAAGGCTTTTTGGCGGCTTACAAGCAATATTATCGCCAGAGCTACACTCAACCATAGGACACTACTTATGATGGAATAAATCGATATCATCTCTGCCCCATCTCTCTTTTCTTTTCCTTTAAAAGCTCTTCTAATTTATGAATAGTATCCGTTGAAACCTCAGTGTGGTCCAGCAATGCAGAAACCAGCCCTGGCAGGTTGGGAGAATGGGCAGACAGAATTTTTGCGTAGTATTCCTCCCTAGAGCATGTTGGTGCAAAGGTCCTAGCATAGACCTTGCCGCTTTTCACCATGCCGACCGTCTGAATCATCTGCTTCTCCAGCAACCCATTGATCAGAACGAATATAGAGCGGTCCTTCCAGGACCGGCTGCCAGCCGCTAATATCTCTCCCTGCGACAGGGGCTTATTCGCTTCCCAAAGCAGTTCCATCAGCTCATGCTCACTTTTTGTCAATTCCAAATAGAGGATACCTCCTTTTCATTTGTGAGCTTACAGAAAAATTATAACACAAATTGTTGCTACGTCAATCGTAATTGTTAGATTGAATAAAAATTTAATTGACAATTTTCTGCTATATGGTATACTTGCCTATATAGTCAAAAAATATTGAGCATATATAAAAAAGCAAAATATTACTGATTAATTTATTTAAAATTAGATAATAGCTTATGAAAAAATTTGATGACAGTTTAGAGCGCAGACGCCACCATAAGGGGAAGCCGGTGGGCCAGTGGTGGGGATTCGTTCTGATTCTGCCGAGTTTCACAGGTTTCTGTGTGTTTTTTCTGCTTCCTTTTTTTGGCAGCCTGTACTACACCTTCACACAGGGCGTTGTTGATCCCCATTTTGTGGGCCTTGCCAATTTCATGGAATTGCTGTCTACACCGCAGTTCCTCCAGGCTGTTAAAAATACCATATGCTTTCTGGCTATCGGCGGGCTGCTTTTGATCATTCTTTCACTGGCTGTCAGTGTTATCAGCGTCAAAGGCGATTTTGTCTGGCAGCGCTGGGCGCTGCTGCTGCCAATGGTCATTCCAGTGGCCAGCCTCTCCCTGGGCTGGAATGCTCTTTGGGGGGATAGTGGTCTGGTCAACCGCATGCTTGGTTTTTTTGGCGCGGACCCGGTGGATTTTTTGCGGGGCTGGGCTGCCTTTCCGCTGATGGTCGTGCTGTATCTGCTGAAGAATACTGGGTATCTCAGCGTGATTCTCTCCGGGGCGATCCGTGCCCTGTCCACTGATCTGCGGGATAGTTACATGTTGGACAGCAATAGCGAGACAGGGTATGTGTTTTACATCCTGCTTCCTCAGCTGAGGGGAACTCTGCTTTTCTGCGGGACGGTAGCAATCATGAATTACTTCCTGATGTTCCGCGATATTTACGCTTTGTATGGCAGTAATCCTCCCAAGGAGCTGTATATGCTTCAGCATTTTATGAACCGCAATTTTTATCAGCTGAACTATCAGCGCCTGAGCACCGCCGCTTTTCTGACTGTGCTGGTTATGGTCATCCTGCTCGGTGTCGGCGCTCTGCTGCGAAGAAGGTGGCGCTATGTGGAATAAAGGTATCCGGTTTGCCGCACAGCGCGTATTTCTGAGCGCCATGGCCATTTTTTGCATAATCCCCATGGCTTTTCTGGTCCGTGATTCGCTGTCTCTGTTCGGGCAGTTCACACTTTTCCAGTATGAGGACATACTCCTGTACCAAAAAGAGTTTTATCGTTGGTTTTGGAATAGTGTCATCTATACCGTCGTAATCCTTGTCATCCAGATCCCAGTTAGTGTTTTGGCTGCCTACGGTTTTACCCAGTACGAATTTCCCGGCAAAAAGGTGCTGTTTTCCCTGTACATTCTGGCGCTGCTTTTGCCGTTTCAGGCAACAGTCGTCTCGCAGTATTTGACACTGGACGCTATGCATCTGCTGAATACCCGCCTAGCGGTCATCCTTCCGAACGCATACAGTACATTTGGCGCTTTTCTTATCGCCCAGTACATGCGCGGGATCTCGCCGGAAATTCTGCAGGCAGCGCAGCTGGAGGGGGCGAATGGCCGGCAGATTTTTTTCCACGTCATACTACCGCTTTGCCGGCCTGCAATCGTCTCACAAGCGGTTTTACAGATGTTTTCCTGTTGGTCCCTGATCGACCAGCCGCTGCTGTTTCTCCGCAGCAGAGAACTGACGAACCTGGCAGTCGAGCTTACAAGCGACCGCTTCGCTGCTTCCGCACCCGCCGCGGGCGTCGTGTTTGCCATTTTGCCATTGCTGGCATATTTGTACTGTAAGAATGCTCTGGAGCGCGGCATCTCGTTGAGCAATATACAATAAGGAAATGTCAAATGAAAGCAGTTCCAAAATTGATCCAATACTTCCTCCTGTGTATGTTGGCGCTGACCTTTGTCAGCTGGAAACTGGATGCGGCGCGCACGCCGCTGGTACAAGCTGCTGAGGCGTCTTCGGGAATACTGCCAGACGAAACAGGTGTGATGATGTCCTACAGCTGTGTCGTGCCACAGGATGCGCTGGTGAGTCAGGGAGGCAAGTGGTTTCTTTATCTGCTTGAGCCTCCCTCTGATATGTCAGGGGACGGTACACCTTTGTGGACGGCTGTCCGCACCGAGGTGGATGTGCTGGCACAGGACGGATCAATGGCCGCCGTCAGCGGGTTTTACGCAGAAGACATGCAAATTGTCCTATATTCCACTCAGCCGCTGCGGCATGAGACCGTTGTGGTCGAATTGTGGTCAGGGGAACAGGAGGGGGACCTCACGTGAAACGCCTTCGCTTGTTTTTGCTGGCTGTGCCCACGACCGCTCTGGTGATTTGCCTGATATGTTTCTTCGTGGCCAGGGGCCGGGTTCCACAGGGCAGCAGGGTGGAAGTGGTATTTGCCCTGCCCGCTTCACAGGCAGAGGCGGCAGCGGCAGAGGTTCTGACTTCCTCTGGGGACCAGCTGGCATCGGTCTCCCAAAGCTGGGATGATGGCAGGTGGATCTCGACAGGTGTTGACCCCTTTACCGCGCAGTATCTCGGTGCTGCGCTGCGGCAGATTGGTCTGTCGGAGGAGCAGTTTCTGGTTTTGGATTACAGCTGGGCTGATGAGGCGGCCCGCCATTCCGCACAGTTATGGCAGATTACCGGCGCGTTTTGCCTGCTTTATCTGTTAGGCGCGCTGATCATAGAGCAGGCACAAAGGGAGTACCAGAGCGTGGAGAAGGCCATGCACACGCAATACCTGTCGCAGTATCTTTCGCAGAGAGGCGAGCGGCTGATAACAAAGCTGATCCTGCTTGTGCCGATGCTACTGATCGCCGCAGTGGTGATCCGCTGGTTGTGGCGGGTAGAACTGTTTTTGCCCACCGGTTTTCTGCCGGAAGGAAGCATTTTTGATGCAGACCATTACCTGAAATGGATACGTATAACGTTTCCGGAAGGCCAACTGTCGGAGTATGGCTTCAAACTGGGAAAAACGCTTCCCTCCCTGTATGGGACAGCGTTTGCAATCTCCATATTAGAGATCCTTGTCACAATCGGTTTACTTGGTCAAAAAAGGAGAAATAAGTATCATTCCCTTTTTAGTCAGCAGCAAGACGCATACACGGGGGCCCATTGAGCCTGTCCTGCTTTCATTTTGTTCTGTGAGGTGATTGTTTCTGTGAGGTTTTCGAATACAAAAAAAATAATTGCGCTCTCTCTGGTGTTGCTGCTCTGCATTGTGGGCTGTGTCGCGCTCTTTATTCTCAGCGGACGGCACGGGGAAAAGGCCCCTGTTTCTGAAGGCACACAACAGGAGGAAGATACGGCAATAAAAGATATTGCTGCTATAGATCCTTCTCAGCAGCGGTATCTTTTCCGTTTGGCAGAGCAGCATGATGAGCCGATTGGTGAGGCTGGAATTTATTTACCAGAAATATTTTGTCCTTGGCGGACAGATTGTCCGACTTGTTCCTGGGAAAGAGGACGACGTCTACTTTGATATCTGCGACATCGATGGTACGGTGCTGCAAAGCATTTCTTCCGGGGATTTCCGCTCCCTGTTTGAAAATGAGGACGAAATATATTCCGGTTTGTCTCTTGACAAGGAAGGAACGCTTTGGTGCCTGATCTCCGACGCAGATAGAAATTATTCATTGCGTTCAATTGGAGAAGATGAAGCGTCATATACCCTTGGTTCCAATCCATTTCAATATGGTTATAGAGATATGGGCATCTGGGGGAAGTATGCGGTCCTGCTGGGCCAGGCAGAAGGCGTGCAAACTGGCTACCGCATGTGCGTTTATGATCTTGAAGCGGGCACAAGTGAAGCGTTCGATAATGTGAGCGCGTTCTGTCTGGATGATAGCGGGAATATATATTACACCCAATATAATACAAGTGGTTCGTTTCTGGTTTGCATGGACTTGAGTGCCGGCACCACGATATGGCAGAGTCAGGCACCTGTTGGCGAGGCATTTAATCAGGTATTTTTCCACCCAGAGCTTGGGGTGTTTACCTGTTCAGGCCGCTCTGGCCGTATCCACTGCCACAGCGTGGAAGATGGGAAGATCCTCTATGAGCTGTTCACGTGGAGTGAAGATGCCGGCCTGGATTTTGACAGAAACCGCATCTATTTTTCCAATTTCGCGGTGGACAGTGACTATAACGTCCATATTTGTGTCATCAACTTCGACAATGAGGAACCGCCCTTTACCTATACAATGTACACCTGGATATATGAGCCCTACGATCCCTCAGATTTTGTGGCTAAGACAGTAGAGTTGATTATCACCGCACCGTATAGGGTAAGTTCAGTGGATGCCTCTGTTCGGATGTTCCAGAAGCAGCACCCAGAGGTGGAGGTGACTTGGGATGTATCATACGATTCCGAAGATGATTTCCGCCAGCACTCTGCCCAGTATGCCGAGCAGTTGAGCCTTCGGCTGATGACTGGCGATGTGGGCGATATCTTGATGCTGCCTGGCTATGGACTGGATGATGCTGCCGTATTGGAGACGGATGTTCTCTGCGAATTGGACGATTATTTGGAAGAATGTACTTTCGCGCAGGATTTGGACGTCGGAATGCTCGAACCATTGCAGGACGAGTCCGGTGTGCTGCGGGCACTACCACTGGGTGTTAATCCAAATTATCTGATCTATAACAAAACGCTGGCTGACGATCTTGGATTGGACTGGGATACGGATCATTTGACCTGGTCCCAAATCCTGGACCTCGGCATGGAATGGTATGAGCAGGGAGAGGATCTGACTCTGTTTAGCTGCATGAATACCAGTCAGGTGGATACCATCGTGACGGATCTGCTGCTGGCAAATTTAGATGCTTTTGCTGACCAGGACGACGCGGCCGAGATCGCGCCTCTGCTGGAAAATATCAATATGTTGATGGATGACAGTCAGAATCTTTACCGTGTTCCAGAGGCGCGGTTCTGGTGGTCTCCAGGATTTTTTGACAACGCGCTTTTTGCGCTTGACAGAGGCGCGTGGTATGAGGATTCTTTCTCAAATCTTGCCTGTGCGGAGCAGGAGAACGGCGGTGAGCTGCAATTGATTCCTATCCCGCTCGGCGAGGATGGCGTGACACGCCAGACCTATGCCGACAGCTGGGGCATTTCCTCCCGTTCGGAACATGCCGACCAGGCCTGGGAGCTGTTGGAGTTTTTACTCAGTGAGGACGGGTTTGACGGTGATATTTACAAGAGGGAGATGGCGCTGCTGAACCGTGTGGCTGACCAGCAGCGGTATGACAGTGTTTCTGGTCATGGGTATACCCTCCAGCTCCGGCACTATCAGGAATACCGCCATATCTGCACCCTTCCGGCGACCCGTTGCTCTGAGCCTGTCGGTTGGATTGAGGCTGTCTGGGATCCTGTGCTTGCCTATCTGAAGGAGGAGAAAACGTTAGCGTTGGCGATCCAGGAGGCTGTGGAGAATTGGGAACGGCAGATTATACAGTAGTGCATCTGTTTTACATGGCATATTCTGGTCTTATCTCTGACCGAAAGATGTTACCGGTAGTTAGCGGCCAACCTTTTCCTGCCTGATCTGGAGAGTGTCCCGCTTTCTAGAGAAGAGCAAAACAGGGCCCAAATAAAAAGATTGTAGAATCACAGTCTCAAGATGCACAGCACCTCTTACATGTGCTATAAGTATTCCATTTCAAAGCCAGTCATGCTATACTACGATAAGAGAGAAGGTGAAACGCAGTGTCGGAAAACAAATTACAGATTCGCAACAGCACGGTCGATTTCCTCGTCTTTACGAAAGACGCCCATGAGGAAGGGATAGAAGTCCGTGTGCAGGACAATAATGTCTGGCTGACGCAGAAAGCAATCAGCCAGCTTTTTGATGTGGACCGCAGCGTTGTCACCAAGCACCTGAAGAAAAGATATTCGAGAGCGGCGAGTTGGACGAAAATTCAACTTGTGCATTTTTGCACAAGTTGCGGATAACGGTAAGACCTACCAGTATAAGTTCTACGCTCTGCCTGCCATTATCGCTGTGGGATACCGGGTCAATTCTCAGCGGGCAACGCAGCTTTGTCAGTGGATATTTCTATAATTGGAAAATATATTATCAGAATAAATGATTTTACATCAATTCAAAACTATTATATAATAAAAAAGTCCAAAATAAATGGAATTGCTTTGAAAAAGGAGGGCGTGTCATGGATGATGGAGTAACGCCCTCCGCTTTGCTATATCAGACATTAAAGGGACGCACGCTGAAGCGGGCGCCCTGCATTTGTCCAGGCGGCATGATGAACATGCTGACAACTGAGATGATGGAACGTTGCTCTTCGACTTGGCCCCAAGCGCATGTTGACGCTCGGGCCATGGCACGATTGGCAGCGTTTCCTTTTGAAAATCACCTGTTTGACAATGTTGGCGTTCCCTTCTGCATGACAGTGGAGGCTGAGGCAATGGGGGCCAAGGTGGATTTGGGCGATCTGCACACCGAACCCCGCGTCTCCGGGTATGCCATCGGCTCTGTGGAGGAGAGGGGGAGCTTGCCGGCAATGGATCTGGCCTCTGGCCGGAGCAAGGTGGTGCTGGACGCGATCCGGCTCCTGGCGGACGCTTACGCAGACGCCGCCATTGTTGGCAATCTTACCGGGCCCATCAGCACGTCCTCCTCTGTAGTGGACGCCAATATCTTCTACCGGGAGCTGCGAAAGAAAAAGGAAGCGGCTCACGCCCTGGTGGACTTTGTGACGGACCAGCTGGTCGCTTTTGGCAGGGCGCAGATTGAAGCGGGCGCGGAATTTATCGCCATCTCAGATCCCAGCGGGACGGGGGAGATCCTGGGGCCCAGGCTTTTTGAAGAGTATGCCCTGCCCGCGCTCAACAGAATCTGCTGTGAACTGAAGCCCCTGTGCAAAGGCGTTATTGTCCACATCTGCGGGCAGCTGCACTCCATCTATCCGCAGCTGCGTATGCTGGAATGCGATGCTGTCAGCGTGGATGCCATTGTCAATGTCCGGGAACTGCGAAAGAATGTACCTGGCAAAGCCATTATGGGCAATGTGAGTACTTTTGCTCTGGCAAATGGCAAGGAAAGCTTGATCCGCAGCCTTTGCCGCAGCAGCCTGGAGGGAGGCGTGGATATTCTGGCCCCTGCCTGCGGGCTGGGGACGACTTCCAGTGTGGAGAGCATTGCTCTTATGATGAAATGCGCAGAAGAAGCTGCGGGGGAAAAATTCGATGCTTAAAATAGAGCCCGCCGGTGCAAGAACGATTTTGGAACGGCTGCGTTCCGCCGGCATTATGATAGAAAGCCCCTGCAATGGCAAGGGGCTGTGCGGTAAATGCAAGGTCCGCGTCCTGAGCGGACAGGCGCCGGCGCTGACGGAGCAAGAGGAAAAGAGGCTCACCGCCGATGAGATCGCTTCCGGGATTCGTCTGGCCTGCCTCACTGTGCCGGAGAGCACAGTGGAGATTGATCCTCTGGGATTGCTGGAGGAGCAGGCGGGAAATGTACTTGGGGACGGTGAGACGCCCGATGTACCCCTTGACCCCTTGGTAACGGCAGAACGGATAGCGGTCCATGGGCCTGATCTGAAAAACTGCTGGTCATTGTGTGAGGCTGTGGAGAACGCGATAGGGTGTGCGGTAAATTTACCGCTGCCTTTGCTGCGGAAACTCCCTGAACTGATGGGAAAGACCGAGCTGTGGTATATTTGTCACGGCGGCAGGGCTGTTGATCTGCGGGGGGAGAAGCGGATCTATGGGCTGGCGGTGGATATCGGGACCACCACAGTGGCGGCGGCCCTCATCGATCTCGATACCGGCAATGTTTGTGCTGAGGACGGCTTTGTGAATCCGCAGAAGGCGTTTGGCTTAGACGTGCTCAGCCGGATCCATTACGATATGGAACATCCGGGGGGTGTACTGGAACTGCAAAAAGCCATCGTCCAAAGGCTCCAGCAGAGCGCGGAGAAAATGGCGGCGGCTGCCGGGATTCCCTCCGACTCAATTTATGAGGTGGTGGTGGGAGGAAATTCCACCATGCTCCACGCGCTGCTGGGGATTGGGCTGAAAAGTCTTGGCGTGGCGCCCTATAGCAGTGTGTTTACGCATCCTATGACCGTTTCTGCCAGGGAATTGGGATTTGAACTGAATCAAGAGGCCGTCGTATACTGCATTTCCTCTGTTTCCACCTATATCGGCGGCGACATCGTCGCAGGCGTGCTGGCTTCCCGCATTGATGAGGCCAAAGATACGGTGCTCTTTGTAGATATTGGCACCAATGGTGAAATCGTCCTCAGCCAAAAGGGGACGATGTATGCATGTTCCTGTGCCGCCGGTCCGGCACTGGAGGGGATGAACATATCCTGCGGTATGCGGGCTGAACCTGGCGCGGTGGAACACGTCTCGCTGGAGGGCGAGACGGCTGTCCTGAGCGTTATCGGTCAAACTGCGCCCCTTGGACTCTGCGGCAGCGGGCTTTTGGAGGCGGTGAGCCAGGCGGTGGGAAAGGGCGTTATTGGAAAGACCGGCCGAATCAGTGCCGATTCCCCTTTTGTAAGGACCGGGGAAGACGGTAAGCGCCGCATTGTCTTGGACGAAGAACATGGCATCTGCCTGACGCAGAATGATATCCGCCAGGTGCAGTTCTGCAAAGGCGCTGTTCTTTCTGGCATCCTGACGCTTATGGAGCGGCTGCGGATGACGGAGAAGGATATCGACCGGGTGATCGTGGCAGGCCAGTTCGGCCGGCATCTGAACCCGGAGAGCCTTACAGGAGCTGAGGTGATTCCACCTGCGCTTGGAAACCGTATCAGCTATATCGGGAACTCCTCCATGGTAGGAGCCCGGCTGTGCCTGCTGAACCAATCAGAGCGGCTTCGCGCGGAGAGGATTGCCAGACAGGTGGAATACATCGAGCTGTCTGTATCCCCTGGTTATGAAAAGCGGTTCACCAGGTGCCTTCAATTCGGGGGTGTGTGATGGAGCGTTTTGTCTGCGGAAACGGCGTTGATACGCAGCAGTTCCCCCTAGGCTTTTTGGAAGAAATGGCAGCTGGCTCTCCGGATGAGCTCCATCTCAGATATGATCATATCGCCGAGGCCGCGCGGAGAATGGAAAGGAGAGGATGGGTGCGCCTGCCCTTCTGCAATACCCTCTGCAGCGAGGCTTTGGGAGCCAGACCGTCACTGTCTGCATCCGGGGCCCGGATAAGGGAGACGCCGTATAAAAAGGCGGATGAACTGCCGGAAAAACTGGATCTTGAATCACCCCGCCTTACCGCCATGCTCCGCGCTGTGGAGACGCTGGCAGAGGAGGGGAAAAGCGTTGCCTACGATATGGAAGGGCCCTTTACATTACTGTGCAGCCTGCTGCCCATGGGCAGGGTGTTTGCGGCTCTGCGTAAATCTGCCGGAAGCGATCTGCTTGAAAAAGCGGTGGGATGGGTGTCGTCCTATGCGGGCCTGGCGGTGAAAAGGGGAGCCAGAATGCTCTCTGTTGCCGACCCGGTGGCGACTGCCGACATCCTGGGAGAGCGGATGTTTACATCGGTATATGTACCGTACTTGAAAATGACCTTGTCCCGCCTGCAGGAGGAACAGCCTGGCATTCCGATCCATCTGTGCGGCAAGCTGACGCAGTGCCTGATAGACACCCAGGCGTGCGATGTAGAAGAGTGGCGCGCGGAGAATAGGCAGACCTATGGCGAGATGCTGACAGCGTTCTGCGAAAGCGGGGGAGAAGGTGTGATAGGCCATTTTTGCCTGCATTTCCTGGATGCGGAACGCCCGTATCTGGAACTGATCAAATTTAAGGAAAAGGGAAATCCAATATGAGCGATAAAGAAAAACTGCTGGCTGAGCTGGACCGTTGTGTTCTGGAGATGGAGGACGAAGCGGTTGTTGACGTTGCAAAGGAGTATGTGGACGCTGGCTATGATGCCTATGACGGCATTACCCAGGGGTTAAGCAGGGGCATGGAGAAAGCGGGACAGCTCTACGAGGAGGAGGAGTACTTCGTACCGGAACTGCTGATTTGCTCCGACGCTATGTACAATGGGATGGATGTCCTTAAGCCGCATTTAAAGAGCGAAAGCACCCGTCATAAGTGCCCGGTCATCATCGGAGTGGTGGAGGGAGATACCCACGACATCGGGAAAAACCTGGTGAAGATCATGATGGATACCGCCGGCTTTGAAGTCTACGACCTGGGCCGCGATGTGGCGGTGGAGGTATTTGTGGAGAAGGCCAAGGAAGTCAAAAGGGGCCTTGTGTGCATGTCGACTCTGATGACTACCACCATGGCCAATATGGGCCGCGTTATTGAGGGCCTGGAGAAGGCCGGCATCCGAGACAATTTCAAGGTCATGGTAGGAGGGGGGCCCCTGTCCCAATCCTTCGCAGACAAGATCGGCGCGGATATCTATACCAGCAACGCCGCTGAGGCTGCAAAGGTGGCACAGCGCCTCGCGGCTGATTTCTGCGCATAGACACAGTATGGTCGACGCATCGGATGCCTGTGATCCGAACCGGCTGAGGGCGGATACATCCGATGTCGTTTGCTATAAAAACATGAAGGAGACAAAAGAAACATGAAGAAGTATTTCAGCCTGGTGCTTGCTTTTGTGATGATTGCAAGCCTGCTGGCCGGCTGCGGCAGCAAGAATACTGCCGCTGATGATCAGACAACCAATAACCAGACAACCAATAACCAGACAACCAATAACCAGACAAGCAATGACCAGGCAGCTGATGATCAGCAGACAGCTCAGGATGATGGGCAGAGTGGTGATGCTGGTCAGCGTACCGCCGACCCCGACAAGCAGAAGATAGTGTTCGGTATTACTGCCAGCTTTGTTGATTTCACCGACTACATCCCTGAGATGATGGCCCAGTGGGGCTATGAGGTGGAGCTGCAGGTCCTGGACAGCCCTGTAGTGGCCAATACCGCTTTGGCCGAGGGGTCCATTGATGTCAACTATATCCAGCACCTGCCTTACCTGCTGGCCTATAACGAATCCAATGGCACCAATCTGTATCCCCTGGAGCCCTACATCATGTCTTCCATGGACTGCATCGCTTCCCTGAAATACGAGAGCCTGGATGAGGTCCCTGACGGAGCCTCCATTGCTATCGCGGACGATGCCTCCAACCTGTCCGTCAATCTGGAGGACCTCGCCTCCATTGGCTGGCTGACGCTGGCTGAGATCCCAGAGGGCAGCCTGTATACCACTTTCGATATTATCGACAACCCCAAGAACCTTCAGTTAGTGGAGATGGACATGTTCTCCCGTTTCTCCGCAATGGATGGCGATGTGGATCTGGCTATGAGCTTTTATTCCAACACCTCCCAGGCAAAGTACGGTTTTAGCCTGCTGAAGCTGTTTGACGAGAATATCGCCTATCCCCAGGTAATCGCCGTCCGCGAAGAGGATAAGGATGCCCAGTGGGTCCAGGACTTTATCTATGCGTTCACCAGCCAGGAGCAGATCGACCGCATCAATGCCAAGAACGATCCCGAGCTGGCGTGGAAGATCCTTTTTGATCCCAGCGACGCTGTTATGGAGGATTCCGCCAAGTAATTTGCAGCTGCGATCTGTACTGCTGGTTCCCGGCGGCATATGTACGCTTATTGTTTCAAAATATAGGCCGCGCCCAAGGCGTTCCTGGGGCAGCGGAGAAACGGGGATCCAAAGACGTAACGGGGAAGAGGCCTGAACAGGCAGGCTTCTTCCCCTGAAGTCTCCTTAGGATATGTCAAAATAGTTCGACTTTCAGGAAATGAGGGGGTTCGTTCCTTATTTCCGGAAAATGATTCTGCTTGTTTTGAGCAATACCAAAGAGGGACAATTATGATTGAAATTAATAATCTCTGTAAATCTTTCGGCTCTCTGGAGGTGCTGAAAGATATCAGCCTGACCATCCAGACCGGTGAAATTTACGGATTGGTTGGCCGCAGCGGCGCGGGGAAATCCACCTTGCTGCGCTGCATCAACGGCCTGGAACCCTACCAGAGCGGCAGCCTGAAAATTGACGGCACCGAGATCAAGGACCTGAGCAAGAAGCAGGGCCGTGAGCTGCGAAAAGGGATCGGCATGATTTTTCAGCAGTTTTCGCTGATCGAACGGCGCAGCGTTTATAAAAATGTCGCCCTGCCTATGAAGTGCTGGAAGTACGATAAAGCGACGATCGACAAAAGGGTCCGCGAACTGCTGGAACTGGTGGACATCTCCGACAAGATCAATGACCGTCCCTCCACTTTGTCCGGCGGGCAGAAGCAGCGCGTGGCGATAGCCCGTGCCCTGGCCCTTGACTCCCACATTTTACTATGTGACGAGGCAACTTCGGCGCTGGATCCCAAGACGACGCAATCGGTGCTGCGTCTTCTGCGCGAGATCAACCAGAAACTGGGGCTGACCATTATAGTGGTGACGCACCAGATGGAAGTGGTCCGCGAAGTATGCAACACGATTTCCATTTTGGAAAACGGAAAGATCGCTGCCGCTGGCGGCGTGAGAGAGGTCTTTCTGCAGAAACCCCAGGCGCTTATGACCCTGTTGGGTAAGGAGAGCCATCACTACGATCTTCCCGGCGAGGTAGTGTCCTTTTTCCTGCCTGCGGATAAGCTGGATATGATCCACTCCGTCCATGAACAATTCGGGGCAAAAATCCTCTCCACCGGGACAAACGACTACAAGGGAGTCCCTTTTACAGAGGTGGTTGTCAATACTGATTCCCAGAACGCTGGGAAACTGAAAAACATGCTCGGCCAGCAGCAGCTTCTCTGGTATGCCGAAGGAGGTAAAAATTAATGGAACGACTCAGTTTGGAACAGTATCTCACACAAGTGATTTGGCCGGCCTTTTTGACTACGATGAACGTTATGACCTGGACGGTCTTGATCTCCACGGTCGTTGGTTTTGCCCTTGCCATTATTATGGACATCTGCAAGGACGATGGGCTCCATCCCAATCGGATGGTTTCCCGCATCCTTGATTTTTTGATTAACCTGATCCGCTCGTTCCCATTTGTTATTCTGATGGTGTCCCTGATACCCGTAACACGCTTTGTCACCGGGTCCTCCATCGGTGTGAAGGCCGCTATTTTCCCCCTGTGTATCACCATGTCCCCTTATATGGCCCGGCTGATCCAGAGCCATATGGATCAGGTCAGCAAGGAGGCCATCGAGGCTGCCAAGTCCTTTGGGGCATCGACTTTTCAGATCATATGGCATGTTATTATCGTTGAAGCGATCCCTGGGATCTCATCTGTAATCTGCTTCAGTGCGGTTGCGGCGCTGAATGCTTCTACTACGGCTGGAATGGTAGGCGCAGGCGGTTTGGGCAATGTGGCGATTCGCTATGGATATAACAATTTTAACGACACAATCATGTATTCCACGGTGGCAATTCTGGTTGTGCTGGTTCAGATCATTCAGCTGATCGGGAATACCGTTTATAAGAAGCTGAAATAGCGGCAGGAGGTATCGTATGGATTACGAAACTTTGAAAAAAGAAGCGGCCAGGTTTCCGGATACGATGTCCAATATGGAGAGAACGAAGGCTTATGCAATGGGGCAGGAGGTGGACAGGATCCCATTCTCTCTGGCGGGAGCGGAGTCCTTTGTCAACCTTTACGGGTACACGCTGGGGGAGTACCGGCGCTCCTTGGATGTGCAGTTTGATGTGGCAGAAAAGGTAAAGAACGAATTTTGCGGCAGCGGCATGATGGCCAGCACGAACCTGTCCCTGCGGGGAATTGGGGAAGCACTGGGGTCTAAAGTGGTATATCCGGAAAATAATATGGATTACATCAGTGAGCATGTCCTCAAAGACTATGCTATGCTGGATGAGTTGGTCTTTGATCCAGAAAGCAACACGTTTCTCCAGGATAAAATATCCCGGGCAAAAGAAATTCAGGAGCGCATGGGCGGTCGCTGCCTCGTGATTACCGGGGGGGCCGGCCCCATGACCACGGTCATATCCATCCGCAGGCCGGAGCTTCTGATGCGGGATATGATTCGGGACAAGAAGAATGTTCACCGGCTGCTGGATTTCAGCGTCCAATGTACGCTGAAATGGATCCGGTATAATTGCGAGGTTTTTGGCAAGGTGCCAGTGGCTCTGGCTGACCCTGCAACTTCTGGCAATCTCATCGGAGAGAGAATGTTCCAGGAGTTCTCAAAGCCCCACTTTGTGGATCTGCTCAACGGGATCAAAGAAATCACCGGCTCTATTCCCGGCATCCATATTTGTGGGAAAACCAAGCACTTCTGGAAGGATCTGCCCGGGATGGGTTTCCCCTATTTCAGCGTGGACAACTGCGAGGATCTGGCTGAGTTGAAAGCCGCCATCGGAGATAAAATGCGCATCTCAGGTAATGTTCCTCCCACTACCGTCTTGCAGAATGGTACGATAGACGATGTGGTCGCGTCTGTCATCGACTGCCTGGTAAAGGGCAGCGACAGCCCCTGCGGCTATTCTCTGGCCGTCGGCTGCGCGGTGCCCCTGGGAACTCCCCGTGAAAACCTGGAGGCTTACCTATATGCTGCGCGCCGCTATGGCCGCGGCGCACAGAAAGGCAGGCTGTGCCGGGGCCTCTACGAAGAGGGGATTGTTCATTAGACGGGATGGAGCCGCCTATTGGCCGCGGTACGTACCTGCCCTGGCAGCAGAAGCCGGTCTGCCCCGATGCCGGCTGCGTGACCTCTGGGAACAGTGATCGGCTCTTCACTAAAATGGAAATGCGGACATCTTTTCCGAACTGAGCCACAGGGCCAGCGCGGTGTATATGTATTTCCAACACTGCGCTGACGGCTAGGGGCTATGAGTGAAAAAAGCTGTTAAATGTTTTCCAAACGGTATTTGCCTGAAGAAAAGGATACGCTGAGGAAAATCTGAATGTGTTGGAGGTGCGGGAGAGCCGTTTGCTGTTAACAATAGGATCCAGGCAGCAGGACTGGGAGGCGCGGGAATAGAAGCCACAGCGGTTACGCCTCATAAGACAAGATCCTTGCCGGATTCTCATAAACCAGCTTTTTGATGGCCTCGCCTCTGCCCAGCTGCTCCAGCAGAGGCAGCGCATATTCCTCAAAACGTGTGCATCCGTACCCGCCATACGCCCGCCACATCAGTTTAGACGAAAAGTCGTTCCCCAGCGTGATTTGTCCTGCGTAACCAAGATCGATCAGCGTGACCAGCGCCTTCATCCGCTCAAAATCGTCCGGCATGAAAAAGTACGGGTTGACCACGGGCATTCCCCAGGTATCCAGCCCAATATTATATCCCCTGTCCAGAAGCGCCCGCTGTACCGTCAGGTCCAGGGTCCGATCCTGCTCCGGATGGGTCAGATAGTCAGTGACCGTCACGCCGCCGGCGATGCGGTTGTCCATGTGGCAGACCACGATGCGGCGGGGATCGACGCCGTACTTTTCCGTCAGGCGCCCGAGCAATTCCAGGATCTTATCCCCGTCCATAGTGGGCTCGGTGTGGACGTGGAGGGACAGACCGGTCTCGGCGGACAGCCGGGTACAGGCCTCCAGCACGTCGGTTTCCGTCTCCGAACCGGTCGCGAGAGCGGCCTTCAGAAGCCCCGGATGGATGTCCGTACCGTCAATGCCCTGTTCGATCTCCTTTTTGCAAAAGCTGTAGTAGAACTCCGTGCCACGGTTTCGGAGCTCTTCCGGTATGGCGGCCTCGTGATAGATCCCGGTGGCACAGATGATGTTCAGGCCCGTCCGCTCTGAGAGGGCCTGGATCTTCCGGATGTCGCCGCGCCCGGTGGAGGGGGCCGCGTCACAGACGGACCTGCCGCCTATCGCGGCGAAATACCCATATTCTTTGACCAGTCCCTCCAGATCGTCGACGACCTGGAGGTCTTTGCACATAAGATAGGTGCCGCTCTTGAGGAACCCATAGTTCTCCGGGGTGAAGCGGACCATCTCCTGGGGGACGCCCGGGAACAGGCTCTCCATGTATTGGCCTGAGACGCGCATGTCGAGGAAGGTGTGGTCATGTATACTGGTAAAGCCCAGCTGTTCCGGAGAAATATCGCCCCGGACCGTTGTGATCTTCTTTGCCATGGTATTACCCCTTCTTTCTTCTAAAACAAATGAGCCCCTGGAATCGAAGCGGGCGCTGCGGCTTACACATCTTCGTAGCTGCCCTTGTTGACGGCCAGGACCGATCTTGTGATGACGACGTCCTTGAGCAGCTCGTTGGGGATCCGTTCCCGCATCTCCTCCACCGTCCAGGCGCCGTCCTTCCACAGATCCTTGAACATGGCATTATACTTGCTCATATTGGTCCACAGGGAGACCTCGCCGTCCGCGCCCAGCTTGACCACCAGGCCGCTGGCCTCGAACTCCTTGCTGCACATATAGCCAAGGATGGGGATCATCCGATCGGGGGGATACTTCTGGGCCGCAGGAGCCGCCGCCTCGATGTAGGAAGGATCGATGCCTTCCGCCCGGTACTCCGCCAGCATGTTGAACCAGCTGCGGGTGCCGGCGTTGGGCGTGTAGGCGTTGATGGAGATGCCGTCGTTGGCCAGATCCTGGGCAATGCCCCGGGTCATGGAGGCCACGCCTCCGCAGGCGGCGCTGTAGGCGCACATGCCCTCCAGGCCAAGCTGCCCCTCGGAGGAGGCCAGCAGGATGCGGCCGTAGCCCTGCTTGAGCATATGGGGCAGGGCGTTGTAAATGAGATAGAAGGAGGAGTCCAGCTTGGAGCGGACGCAGGTTTCCCAGTTCTCCGGCTTCATCTCCTTGATGTTTCCGGTCCAGGTGGCGGCGGCATTGTTGACCAGGATATCCAGCCGGCCCCACTTTTCTATGGCGGCGTCCACCAGCTTTTTGCATTCCTCCGGCTTGGTGATATCGGCGTATACCGGGTACGCCCCGCCGCCGGCGGCGATGACGTCGGGGTGGGCGTTGACTGCGGCGGCGTCGACCGCGCCGCCTTGAACACATGGTGGATTGACCGCAGTATTCCTGCCAGCCGTTCTGGGGTCCGCAGAGCGCTGGAGACGCTGAATCTTCCCAACACGCAAATGCTCTTGACCCGCTGCTTTGGTCTGAGCCTTTCCGACCAATACTGGGTAAAGCCTCATGATAGCGACTTACAGTGGAACCAAGTCAACTTCTTCGACAACCCCTTCTCGGAGGACATTGGCGATGTGCTGCTGGGAAAGGCCACAGCTGGCGCCGGCTTTGACTTCCGCTCGCCGGATAACACTTCCGACGGCTTTTTGAAGAAACGATGGAAAATCGTCGGTGGAAAACGCTGCCTGCTGAAGGCTGGCAGTAACCCGTTTATGCAGCAGCCGTTCAACGAGGTGATCGCTACTATTGTTGCAGATCGCCTCGGTATCCCTCATGTGCCATACACGCTGCTTTGGGATGATGGAACCCCGTACAGCGTCTGCGAGGATTTCATTACACCGGACACGGAGTTGGTGAGCGCATGGCGCGTGATGCAATCCATCAAGAAAGACAACAGCACTTCGGTGTACCGCCACTACCTGAATTGCTGCAAAGCACTTGGCGTTTCTGGTATGGAGCACGCCCTGGATCAGATGATCGTTCTTGATTATCTGATTGCTAATGAAGACCGCCATCAGAATAACTTTGGCCTGATCCGTGACGCTAATACGCTGGAATGGCTCGGTGCGGCGCCACTTTTCGATAGTGGCTCCTCTCTCGGTTATGATAAGCTCCCGAATCAGATACTGTCTCTCCGAGGCGTTGAATGCAAGCCCTTCAAGAAAACCCACGCCGAACAACTCAAACTAGTGACCTCTTTTGACTGGATCGACTTCAGCAAGCTCGAGGGTATCGAGTGGGAGATCAAAGAGGTCTTTGATCAGGCGGGTGACTACATGGATGAAGGCAGAAAGTCCGCTATCATCTCGGCGTTCTCATCGCGCCTTGGAAACCTCATGACGCTCTCCCAGGTACAGGGTCAGGAGGATGATCTGGCGCAGGATGTGGAGCAGGACACGGCACAGGATTACGGCTTGAAAATGGAACTATAGTTTTTCTGAATTGTACAGTAGGTGATGTAATGCTGTGACACCCCGTTTAAAATGGGGTATAAGTTTTGACCGTTTCGTTGATTGTGACCGCAAATGGTTCGCATCCCCGGTCTATACCCCCTAAATGGTTCGCATCCCAGTTCGCAGGGCTAGTTTAGCGGAGCAGCTGGGAGTGCGTTCGTTTCGAATCCGAGAGGTCGAGGGTTCGAATCCAGTCGGGCGTAAATAGCGGGATTCGAACCCCTGCTGACATTACCAGCATTACTCTCGGCCCTTGCGGCTCATGGTTTAGGTTTTTCTGTGTACGATGTAGACGCTGGCAATTAAATGCTTTAGATGTAAGATTCCCATAAGTCTTATATCTCTAATCAGCATTAGAATCCGAAGATAAAATAGGGGCTATATTTTTGCTGGGTGGCTTCAAGTCCCTTATTTTTGAACTATTATTGCAATAATCAAAATCATATACTGGAGGAGGTCGCAAAAATGAAAGAAGCTGAGCTTTTCTGGTCAATTTATAAAAACCTTGAACAAGAGACGATTAGTTTTTCGAAATACATAAGTCTGTCGATGTTCCTGCAGTAAAAGCTATCCCCTAAAAACATTAGCTGAAATTTAAACGAGCGGGCGGCGGTTTAAATAGAGCAAATGGAGTCAAGGAACTCTAACCGATATGAGTCGATGAAACTGCGCTGTCTCAAAGCGTCCCATATAATGAACCGGTACACGACCAATGATTTGCGGCCTGTGTGGGTGCCAATTATGGCCAGGACACCATCTGCGATGGATTCTGCGATGCAGTTGCACACATAAGTGCAATTTTATTTGCTTATAATACTATTACTGGAGGAGTATAGATAATTCTGTGTGAAGCAGCCTTTTTGCGTTGACAAATGCAGGATTGTACGCTATACTAAGTCCAGTGATTAGGTTGCAGAAGCTCGCGGGGCCTGTGACCGGGGGAGTCCCTGCGGGGACTCCCTTTTTCGTCCCTGGAGGTAACTTTATGCCCAAACCTTTCATGACTTATGATCAGCAGGTGCAAAAATTAAAGGCTAAACATCTTATTATTGAAGACGAAGCTTCAGCAAAAGACGTTTTGCATCGCCTTGGATATTTCGCGCTGATCTCCGGCTATAAAGACCTCTTTAAAAATCCAACTACTCGAAATTATCGGGATGACACCACTTTTGAGGATATTCTTGCGCTATATCACTTTGATGAAAGTCTGCGCGAACTGACGCTCCACTATCTCTTACATATCGAACAGCATATTCGCTCCGCACTATCTTATTCGTTTTATGATGCGCTCGGCGATACACAGGCTGCATATACAACACCGCAAAACTATGATTTTACCTCCGCATCGAATCAAAAAGAAATTAACTTTCTGATTCAAAAGTACCTGATGCCGCCGCTTTCAAGGCAAACTGACTATCCTTATATTGAGCATCACAAAAAGATGCATAATAATGTCCCTCTTTGGGTTCTTATGAATGTTCTCACTTTTGGGACTATTTCTAAGATGTATACGCTCTCCAAACCGCAAATTCAATCATCAGTCAGTCAAGAGTTTGAGGCAATTAATGAGAAGCAGCTTAGTCAAATTCTTCAAGTGTTGACCGTTTATAGAAATGTATGCGCCCATAGTGATCGTTTGTTTTCCTATCGCTGTGCCAAACAGGACATCCCCGATCTGCCCTTGCACCGGAAACTTTCCATTCCACAAAAGGGAACACAGTACCTATATGGAAAGCGGGACTATTTTTCTGCGGTCCTTAGTTTCCGATACCTGTTGCCGAACAAGGAATTCTTGGCCTATAAGAAGCAGTTGGCACGTTTGATTGATAAAGCGGTCCGTAACAACCATCAGATTTCTGAAGCTGAACTTTTGAATATTACGGGCTTACCTCACAATTGGAAGCGAATCACAGCCTATAAGAAAACATAATGGAGACATTTGAAGTTTTTTAAGAAAGTGACTGTAGCGCAGGGGAAAGCAGTCGGTTATAATGTGTAGCCAACTGAATTTGAAGTTCCATAAAACTGGTGTCCTGGCGATAGCCTTTCAAGACACTGAATTATTCTTTGTTCTTATGTCATCAGTAGACAGTGACCCAGTGGTTTTCTCTATCCCTTCGGTAATATGGGTAAACTCAACTCTCAAATGATGGTCCGCAGTAATTGTTCATTTGTGTGTAACCATCGAATCAAAGAGCGAACAAAGCACCACCTCCTCTGCATGGTCAAGCTGCTAATTGGAGCGGCAGATTTCCACACTCTACTATGAGAGTCTCCTTGCGAGCAGTAATGAAAAGCCAGTGAAGACTGAGACTGGAGAACTCACGACTTCATTGGTAGCGGAGAGTTTTATCAAAGATCCGTATGTGTTGGGATTCTGTAATTCAGTGTTTCTGAAAAATTTTTGTAGCATTAATCCGCTTTTAAGGAGAAGTTATTGATGAATATTGAGGAAAGCAAAGTAAATGCGTATCTGAAGAGAATCACCCCTCCTGCCTGCCCGTTGTGTGGTCAAAAAAATTGGTCGGTGTCAACACAAGTGTTTCAAGCACCGGAATATCATAGAGATACATTGATTGCAAACGGAGCGACTCTGCCTATGATCCCTTTGGTTTGCGTTAACTGTGGAAACACCTATTTCATAAATGCAATAGTCGCAAAACTCATTGAGCCTCAGAAGAAACGGGATGATGGGAAGCCCGAAGACGGTGGCGGTGATGAAAATGGATGAAGAGACTATCAAAATTCAAGACTCCAGTACAGTGGCAACACAGCCTGAAGGAAAATTTTCCTTAAATCGGCAGGAAGGGACCTTTTTTGTCCACCATGCAGCAGATCATAATGAGATATCTATTATGAAGAGTGACTGGGATGAGATATGTAGAAAAGCAAAAGCAATCAAATTAAAGAAGAGATTTGACTGGATTGCTTTATTATGGGGCGCTGCAATACCGTATGCCATCGAGGCAGGCATGAAAATTTTAAATAATGAATCAGTGAATTATTTCCCGTTAGCGTTCTGTTTTTTCTTCATTGCAGTACTCAAAAGTTTGAAAGATTCACGTTTGCGTAATCCATTCAAATGCAAAATTAAATTTTTGATAGAAGACTCTGAAACAGAAACTTTGTATGCAGGAAATGATGCAGATAATTATGTACATCACGATGATTTGCTGAAAACGCTAGACCGGGTTGCTAAAAATTTAAAACCTCGCTGATTCTTGGATACAAAAATTTGCTCCATAAAACGAAAATGGCCAGCACACCAGCCGGACATGTTAAATTGTCCGGTTGGTACTTTCCGAATCCGCATTTGGGATCGCGGCTTGGGTCAGACTGTTGACCAGAATTTTGACTCGAATGATTTCCACAAAAATGCAGCCCCCCCTGATTTTTTGGAAAATTGGCGGCTTTATTAAGACTGCGCCTGGATGAACCTGCTTGTAACAGAAATAATGGATCAGTTGGAAACAGTGTAGCGCCGTATAAACTGGTAGTCTGCATTTTTTGCTTGACCGAATATCGGCATACCGATATAATCAAAAGTGGTGATGCACATGACGATCCAACAGATCCTGCGGGAAAAGAATCTGTCCCGCTATCAACTATCAAAAATCAGCGGTGTCCCATGGTCGACGCTGGCGGATATCTGCTCCGGCAGGACTGCGCTGACGCGGTGCAGCGCGGGGACGCTGCTCAAGCTCTCCACCGCACTGAATATCCCTATGGAGCAGCTTCTGACCGTGACAGTGGAGCAGCCGCAGTCCCCGGGCGGCAAGCCGGAAGACCGTTCCTACCTGGAGAAAGATCTGCCCGTCAGCCTGCAAAAGGCGCTGCGTGAATATCTCCAAGGAGAGAAAGAAAAGGTGTCATATATGGACTGCCTGTGGGGCGAGTTGTACGGCGCCATCAACTCCAGCCAGTGGAGCAACGCTATCACCCAGGATCAGGCGGACTACCTGAGAGCAAAATACCTGTGAAGGAGTGAGACTCCATGGTCGACTTTACCGGCTGCCCGGTCAATCGGTTCCGCGCCTATGGCGGTGCAAACGGCAATAAGATCAATATCACCTATGAGGGACACAGCCATATGCTGAAATTCCCTCCACGCCCCAGCCGGAACAAGGAGATGAGTTACACCAACGGCTGCATCAGCGAGTATGTGGCCTGTCATATCTTTGATATGCTGGGTTTCCGAACGCAGGAAACGCTTCTTGGCAGTTACACGGACAGCCGGGGCAAGACCAAGCAGGTCGTGGCCTGCCGGGACTTTACAGAAGACGGGAAAAAGCTCATCGAGTTTGCTCACCTGAAAAATACCTGCATCGATAGCGAACAGAACGGCTATGGCAAGGAACTGTCCTCCATTTTGGAGGCCATTGATGAGCAGACGCTGTATCCGCCTGATGAGCTACGTGCATTCTTTTGGGATATGTTTATCGCTGATGCGCTCCTCGGAAACTTCGACCGGCACAACGGCAATTGGGGCCTGCTGGTGGATGAGGAAAAGCAGACTGTGGAGCTGGCTCCGGTCTACGATTGCGGTTCCTGCTTATACCCACAGCTGGACCTGGAGCGCATAGAAAGCGTGCTGAATGAAAAAGCGGAGATTGACCGGCGTATCTATGTATTCCCTGCATCCTCTATCGAAGAAAATGGCGTAAAGATCCCCTACTTTGATTTTATCTCCTCGCTGCGCTATCCGGAGTGCAATGCAGCGCTTAAACGAATCAGCGCGCGGATCGACCTAGATGCTATTCATGGTTTTCTGGAGAGCGTTCCTGAGCTTCAGCCGATCCAGCGAGAATTTTATCTCACCATGCTGACAGAGCGCAAGGAGAAGATTCTGGACTATAGTTTGAATCTTCTGTTGGAGCAGGAACAGCACAAGGATTCTCCCTCGATGACAATGTAAAGGGCAGCATAATAAGAGGACCGCACCAGCAAGGTGCGGCCCTCATTGTTATACCGTCGGCTGTTCGTCATAGCCCGCCGGCCTAAATGAGCCACTATGTGCAAATTATAAATCGAGTGCATATTTTATGGCAACTAATAATACTTTCCTCCCTTAAATTGGAAGAATGCATGTAGATGGACATCTCGATAACTTTTTAGAAACAGGGAAAATGTGTTGAATAATTGCAAGTTTTGACTTACAGCAGAAAAGGCGAAAATGGAGAATAATGTTATTAACAGGACCTTTATTGTTAGCTTGCTATGTTATTTGCTCTTTGACAATCAAATCACAAAGACCTTTTAGCACCAATTCGGCCATTTATACTGTATGCAGTCGGCAAAAATGTAGAGCTAGGTGATGCAATTAAGATTGGAACGCGCTGTAGCTATATAAAAATGGTTATGAGTTTTGACAATTACCTGTGCTGTTTAGCGAGTTTTGGCACGTATCGCGCCGCGGCTAATGTAAACGATGCCCGGAAAGCCTTGAAAACACAGGCTTGTCCGGGCATCGGGCGTGTTAGGGGTAGCGCCGCCGTTATTGCAAGCGGTGGCAGGAAATTAAGGTAAGCGGCCATTCATCAACTTTACACTAACTATGCATTTTGTAACGAAATCACTACTATACGGATTGCAAAATTAGCCTAAGATATTCTCCTTGTATGTGTCTTTTACATCCTTTGAACAATCGTTATCATCTTCTTCTGAAGGCGCACTTAATTCAGCTGTATTGATAGCCTGTTCTTCGATTTTTTCAGCATGATTTTGTCGGAACTGCTGATAGTATACGCTCTTCCTGAATTGTAAAAAAATAGGCCAAGTTTCAACGACGTCTGGTGTCAATTCAGAGGCTGCAATTGAATCTTCTAATAGTAGCACACCCTTATCAAAATGCTCTAATAGCATTTCTTTAGCCATTCTGACAGATAGGCTCATCGCACTATAATCGGTTCTTTCGATTGCTTCACGTATTTCTTTGAATTCACCGGAGTTTTTGCAACAAATCCAGTAGTTAATTTGCGAAAGCGTAGAATCGAGAGCGTTCATTCCTGTTTCGGATATTAATATGGAAAAAAGAAATTTTCCAACTTTCCAATCTTTCTCGAGCATGTGATTAAAACCGGAATTAAACAAAAAGTTAAGGAAATCTTCTTTCTCGTTTGGAACAGACTTTAAAGAAGCATATAGAATACCGTACACCACAATCATAGTGACGGAAAAGGCATTCATTATGTAAGATTTATCCGTCTTAAGATGTTGTCCTAATGATATATCCGGAATGTTTCCAACGTTTAAAAGGTACGCACGATTCACATCGCCATTGTTGTGGACAATGATGTTTCTGCGATAATAAATTTCTTTCAACTCATCAAAATAGGGTGAGAGTGGCTCTAAATTATACTTATGGCTTCTAATTGTTTTGAGCCACTCCCCCAGAGGTTGGCTCATTATGGTGTCAGCTGCTTCTTTGGTTAATTGAGCCTTCATTTCATCATAATCAAATTTTACAAGCTCAGAGTAGCGAATACTCTTTTCTTGTAAATATTTTTCGGGATATTTTTTTGCTAACCATTCAAAATAGCCTTGAAAAAAACTTTCAAGCCGCATCATCATGGAAATAATTGCGTTGTTATTATGGATTACTACCATTTGTCTGAACTTTTCAAACTCCACTGCTGCTTTTGAAATATTAGTCTCATTTTTAGCGGGATCAATATACTTTTTATTAATTTTTACCCTGTAATAATGTGAAGCGCCATTCTCAACTTCTTCAATTTCAGTAGCACGTTCAATGGCACGACATAGATTCTTTCCGCTTTCGGTTTCGAAAAAAGACATATTCCCGCTTTGTTTACACCGTAAATAGTAATCAAGCATTGACCCAAAAGAGTTAAACTTTTGGCCTTTTTTTGAAACGGAATTAACATGTTTGAACTCTGTTTCATAGAATGCCCATGATATCTTCAACTGATTGACGAAATAGTCGGCCATGGCAATAAACATATTGACCCCTTCTTTCTATAAAGCGTATGGGTTATCTGTGTGTTGATTTATACGCGAAATGCCCTGCAACTCGAAATCTAATCAGCAGTTTTCTTTCCACCATCCCCACCAGAATCCGATTCGCCGTAGCAGCAGACACGCCACACAGTGCCCGGACATCTGCATTCATGATATACGGATGGGTTTCCAGAAACTTCTGAATTTGCTTCCACCGCGTTGTCACCTTGTCCACTTTTCCATCGCTCATTTCATCGCTCGCATTAATTGCATCAATGAGTGATGCCTTGATAACTGACAGCATGAACTCAATAAACTCCGTGGACTCTCCAGCATTATTGGAAGCATTGATAGCCGCATAATATTCCTGCTGGCGGTCATGGATGATGGACTCCACCGGCAACCAGGCGAAAGCAGGATTCCACTTGGAGAGCAGCAGCGTATGCCACAGGCGGCCGACCCGGCCGTTTCCGTCTGCAAATGGGTGGATCAACTCGAACTCATAATGGAACACGCAACTGCGGATCAGCATATGCACATCGCTGTTCTTGACCCAGTCCAGCAGCTCCATGACCAGATCGGGGACATACTGCGGCAGAGTTCCAAAATGCAGGATATGTTCTTCATGATCTACAACGCCGACAAGACGGTTGCGGAATACACCGGCCTCATCCACTAGTCCGCGCGTCATGATTCCATGAGCGGTCAGCAGGTCATCTACGGAATACGGATCAAGCTCGCCCAACTGCTCGTAAATCTCGTAGGCGTTTTTGACTTCCGCAATATCTCTGGGCGGCGCTAGGACCTGCTTACCATTGAGGACCGCAGTCACCTGTTCCAGACTGAGTGTGTTCTGTTCAATGGCAAGGGAACCATGGATTGTTCGGATGCGATTCGTACGCCGAAGTGTCGGGTTCGCTGACAGGGGATTCAGCGTAGTAAGCTTGCCGACCAACTCCGCGATTTCGGCGACCAAATCTATCATCGCATTCGTTATTTCAAAGGGAGGTTTCTTATTTTTCATTGCAATGCTCCCACAAAAATGTTTGAAAACATTATACCCAGCTTTGACAGAAATTGCAATACATCTCTCATTTCATCCCTCAAAATTCCGAGAAAATCTTTGGACCTATAGCTCAGCTGGGAGAGCAAGCAATCCGCTAAGCGGACCCGAAATCCTCAAAAAATCTGGTCAAAATTTTTCGCCAAATTCTTGTCCGTAGCGGGCCGCTTTTTCAGGCTGTACTAGATCGACCTCGATTACCGCGCCCGGTTCGCAGCCCAGCCAACTGACCTCGAATGGTTCGCATCCCAGAAAAAATTCTTAGTACAAAAGGCTCACCTGATTAGATAAGCAGGTGAGCCTTTTCTGTTGGGCACTTCCAAAAGATATCTGCTGTTAACCCAAAAGCAGGGCTTGTGACTGCCAGTAGTGGCAATCATGGCCCTGCTTTTTATATGTAAGGGAAAGGAAAAAGCACACATGTCAAAATACTTTATGAAAGGCACCCCGGCAGCGGACATAGAACAGGCCATGATGAGTATTCCCAACTTCGCTCCTCGCCGCAGCGGGAGGATGGTTCTCTGCCGGTTCCATTACCGGCGGGGGGATGTGGACTGCAAAAATTGCGTCCAATACAGGCGCGGCTGCAGGGCCGGGACCTGCCCTTATCTGGCGGAACGGCTGGAGGCCGGGGCCGTCAACTATGAGACGCTGGTAACAGACTGTTTTGGCCTCCTGGGCGGCAGGCTGTGGACCAGAATCAAAGAGATGCTCACTCAGTATCACAGTTTCAGTTTCTTGGATATCGGCCATGCTCATAGGCTGTTTGGATATCTGCAAGACGCAGGAGATCCCAACGGACAGCGATGCAGCGCCCGGTGGCTGGCCGCGCTGTATCTTCTCACCGCAAGGGAGATGCTGTGGAGCCGTGTGCGTCCTGCCGTTGGGCTGCGCGGCCTGGACCTATCAGCGGTGAACCTGAGAGATGTGGATCTTCAGGATTATATCCTCTGGTATTATATTATGTGACTATAACCAAAAGGAAGAGGTGACATCCATGCGAAGAAGTAAACTGGAATCCCATACCGCTAAGTTTACGTTGAGGCCCGCTTCCCGTGAGGAGGCGGGCCTTTTCCATGCCCTGCCGCCTAAGCAGGACAAGGCGCTGGGGGCCATCGGCCATGTCCGCATGGACTTCTGGCGGAGCGGCACAGAGTTCTGGCACACCTGGCACCCCGAAGGAACTTACCACCCTGAAGGAGTATATCTCCGGTCAGGCGTCAGATGGCGAGGGCTTCGAGCAGCGTGAGATCGACATTGGGAACGGCGGGCTATATGTCCACCTGTGGAGCTGGGATAACTGGAGCAAGCACCGCCTTCCACGGGCTGCTGCAGATGGAGATCAATAAGAGAGCTGGCGACATCTTGATTCCGCGTCTCATCGATCTGGCCTACAGCACAGACTGCTGTCATGTGGTGGGCGAGGCGCTGAATGGCTCCCAGCTAGTCCAGAGTTTTTGATCGGGACATTTCCAGCCCGTTTAACACATTTTGGTCGGGCTTCAAATGCTCTTTTCCTCTGCCCGCTCCCCCAAAAGCAGCAAGCGGTTCTCACCAGGGTCTCAATTATTGCGCCGCATAAACAAAGAATAGGACCTTTTTAAAAATTGTTCTGCTGCTAATGCCCTCAAGCAAAACCCGAAACCGTTGCAAATACGGGGCTTTTTCCCTTTACCAAAATTCGAAGTCACCCTTTCAGACGATTGACGGTATGCGGATTTGTGGTATAATGATTTTCAAAAAGTATACAGAAAATCTGGAATCGGGGGTACCCCCGATTCCGTTCCCATGGGAACGGAATCTCCCTTGCCCTGTTTGGAGGGGAACCTGTCAGGACCGCAAAAGGAATCGCCGTGACCGGCCCCCAGCCAGACGGCTGGGATCAGTATAAGGAGGATGCACCATGAAAAAACGGATCGCAAATATCATTACCGCAGTGTCGCTGTGCCTGACCCTGCTGCCCATGATGGCATGGGCGGCGGAGACCACGCACACAGTGACCAGTCAAGAGGAGTTCGAAGCTGCGCTGCGCGATGCCAGCGCGGGGGACACCATCTCTATCAGCGGCTCGGTCACGCTCTATGAGAGCGGCCAGGACGCCCTGGTCATCGACAAGGCTGTGACCATTCAGGGCGACAGCCATAGCAGCATCCTGGTCGTCCGGTACAGCGGCATCATCCTGGGGGCGGACGTGACCTTTGATAACATCACCCTCCAGTTCCCCAGCCGCTCCCGGAACGCCATCATGGCCAACGGGCACACCCTGACTCTGAACAATGTGGCCCGGGACCCCGGCGGCCAGCAGATCCACCTGTTCTGCGGCGGCATGACGGGCTACACGCAGGAAAATCTGCCCACCCAAGGGCTCCACGGCCAGATCATCATCCGGGGGAACACCAGCCTGGGCAACCTCTACGCGGGCAGCATCTCCGCCGACGGCGAGGCCAACTCCTTCGACAAGCCCGCCACCATCACCATCGAAAACCCCGCCACCGGGACCTTGGGGAGCATCTACGCCAGCGGGGCCCTGGAGACCCCCGCCGGAAACGACTGCTTTGATCCCGCAGAGGTGGCCCCGCCCACGCCCAGCGTCACCGCCCCCCTGGCTTTCCGTGTCACCGGAGACGTCACCATCCAGCTCTACGAAAACAAGGTGCTCCGGGTGGACGGCGCCACCGGCGGCGACCGGAACGCCGCGGTGGTGTTCCGCGGGGCGAGAAACCGCACGGACAACGTGGTGCTGACCAACATCGCCGCGCTCACCATGGAGAGCGGCTACCTGGTGCCGGGGGCGGGCAGCAGCTTCAGCGGAACCGATGCCTCCGTGTCTGTGCCCAAAGATACCACCCTGGGCCTGAACAACTACGGCAACATCACCATCGGGGACTTTACCGGGGGCGGCGATCTGTTCCTGGCCAATGACCAAACCCTGACCATCACCGGGGCCGTGTCCGGCGCCACCAAGGTGGGCGTCGGCGATATCAACCCGGCCACGGGCCAATCCAGCGGCACCGTGACGGCGGGCCACACCTACATCCAGGCGGCCAGCTTCAACCAGGGGGACTTCACCCTGGCCCCGCCCAGCAGCGATCCGTCCCTGGTGCTGGCCTACGACGAGGTCTATGGCACCTGGACCACCGTCTCCACGGGGTCGGACCAGATTCTGGTGGAGCGATTTACACTGACTGACGCTGCCGTGGCCAGTAATGCAGACTATGTGGATCTCCCTCTGAACCCGACGTTCGCGGCCAACTCCATGCCATCCTCGTATATGGATTACATCCCCTTGGAGATCACGGTCAACGGTGTGACCGCGACGTGTGTGAAGGGAGAGAATAATTACTATAGCTACACGGGGAATGGGCTCTCCTTGGAGGTCATAGGCAACAAATTGTACATCATGCCTGCCGAGGACAGCCTCGATGGCCTCTCCGGCGAGTATAACATCACCGTCACGGTCCCCGGGGAATACTCCGCCTCCGGGACGGCGCTGACCAGCTCCACCACGCTGACGGTGGCTCAGGAGGGGGAGGAGACCATTACCATCCCCATTCCCCGGGCGATTCCCGGCCTGCGGTACACCGGGAGCGAGCAGATCGGCGTGCCTGAAGGTGTGGGCTATACCATCACGGGCAACAAGGAGACTGATGTCGGCACTTACACGGCCACCGTCAGCTTGACTAATCCTTACACATCCAAGTGGAGTGACAATACCACCAATGACCAGACCATCTCCTGGAGCATCGGAAAGGCGGCGGGCCCCGCCGCCCCCACCGGGCTGGGCGCCGCGGCGCCCAGCGCCTCCGGCGGCAGCGACGGCAAGATCACCGGCACCACCAACAAAATGGAGTTTGACACCGACCTCGGTTTTGCGAACGCGAAGACCTGCGGAGCGGGCCAGACCACCGGCCTGACCGCCGGGACCTACTACGTCCGGGTCATCATAACGGATACTGAGAACTATGAGATGGGGGAGGCCGCGACGGTGGTCATCCCGGAGGCCGTCACCGTTTCCTCCATCGCGGTGAACAGCACGGCCCATAAAACTTCCTACACGGTGGGCGACGCCCTGGACGTATCCGGCCTGAGCATTTTGGTCACCATGAGCGACGGGAGCACCCGCACCGTGGTGGTCACGGCGGATATGGTCAGCGGCTTCACCTCCGAACGGGAGGGCAGATTGACCCTGACGGTCAACTATAAGGGGAGGACCGCCACCTATGCCGCGGTGGTGAAGGCCCCCGCTGTCTGCCTTGTGACAGTCGCCGCGAGCCCCACAGCAGGCGGCAGCGTCAGCGGCGGCGGAACGTTTCATAAAAATGCGTCCGTCACTGTGACAGCTGCCCCGAACAGCGGATACAGGTTTGTGCGCTGGGAGGAAAACGGCGCGGAGGTCAGTACCAGTGCGGAATATTCCTTTACCGTGACCGCAGACTGTGCCCTTACCGCTGTCTTTGAGGAAGATGCAGCCATTTCCGGCGACAGCGGTTCCGGCAGCGGCATCAGCACCTACGCCGTCACCGTGGAGGACGCGGCCCACGGCACTGTCAAGGCCGACCACACCGGCGCCGTCAGCGGCGCTACGGTGACAATCACCGTGACCCCTGATGAAGGCTATTGGCTGAATGCCCTGACCGTCACCGATGCCAAGAACAACGAGTTGAAGTTGACTGATAAAGGAAATGGCAAGTATACCTTTACCATGCCCGCCAGCAAGGTCACAGTGGAAGCCATTTTTGCAGGAATCAACACTGAGCATATCTGCCCGTCCCTGGCCTTCGCTGACCTGAACACCTCCGCCTGGTATCATGAGGCTGTGGACTTTGTGCTGGCCAACGGCCTGATGAGCGGGTATCCGGGTAATGTTTTTGGGCCGAACGATACGCTGTCCCGGGCCATGCTGGCTCAGATCCTCTACAACCTGGAGGACCAGCCCGCTGCCAGCGGCGACAGCGGCTTTACCGATGTAGCCGATAGCGCGTGGTACGCCGACGCGGCGGCGTGGGCCGGTGCCAATGGGATTGTGACCGGTTATCCGGGCAACATCTTTAGCCCCAATGACCCCATCACCCGGGAGCAGATGGCGACCATGCTGTACCGTTACGCACAGTACAAAGGTATGGCGGCAGTTACGCTAGCCGAGAACCTGACCCAATTTACAGACGCGGACAAGATCGGCGGCTATGCGGTGCAGGCAATGAACTGGGCAGTCAGTACAGGCGTCGTGGGCGGTTACGAGGACAATACCCTGCGGCCCCAGAACACCGCTGCAAGAGCTGAGGCGGCGCAAATGCTCAAGAACTTTTTGGACAACACAGACAAATAACTGCGTGGGCGGAATATTTTCCCTCTCTAAACCCCAGGGTGGGCTGAGTTTTCAACTCAGCCCACCCTGGGGTTATTTTCAAGCAAATGTTGGGCCCTGTGCGCCCCCTGTTTGCGCTCTTTTGAACGGGGCGGCGTCCCAGCCCGCCCCACTCCGCTAAAATACCGTTTTGGGGCGGTTGTGACGGAAGTACCAAACGTCCCCGGAGCACGAAGGAAACGTCCGCTCGGACGGGGAGAGCCCGTCTGATTTTGAAGCGGGATAAAGCGCGGGGGTCAAACGCCCCTCCGCACAGGCCACACCGCCCCGCAACGCAGGTCGGGATAAGGGGCTGCGGGACTCCCGATGCGGGGGTCGCATTTGGGCCTCGGGGGTCAGGCCGGGGATCGCCAGTGACGGGAAGCCCCGCCGCAGACCGCTTTTTCAAGGGTTCCCGGCGGGGATCATGGGAAAACTCAGCAGAAGAGGAGTGTTATGCCAAGAGAGAAAATCAAATTCGCCCTGCGGATCAAGCCGGAGACGCAGCAGCTCGTCATGGATATGTATCCGCGGGATAACTGCCAGAGCCAAAGCGAGTTCATTGAGAAAGCAATCCATTTTTATGCCGGATATCTCTCCGCTCAGGATGCGTCCGAGTTCTTACCGCCCATCCTTATCGAGGTGCTGCGCGGCGTTGTGCGAAGCGGTGAAAATCATATCTGCCGGATGCTGTTCAAGCTGGCGGTGGAGACCTCTATGATGATGAATATCTTGGCAGCGGGATTGGACATCAGCGATGAGACCCTGCGGCAGCTGAGGGCGCGGTGCGTCCGGGAGGTCAAGCAGACCAATGGAAGTATCTCCTTCAAGGACGCGGTGGACTATCAGAGAGGAGCTGAGTAAAACTCAAGTTGGGAAGGGACGTGACACATTATGCCTCGGAGTTTATCACCCGTACCTTGGAGGACAACCTGGATCAGATCGCCAAGAAGGAGAACTACCTGGACTATATCGCTAACCGGCCTCATGTCCAGAAGGTCGGTTCACACGGCCTGTTTACCGGCTCGGACGAGCATATTGTTTTATCCAAAGCGGCGGAGGAGGTGGCAAACCACCCCGGCATCGTGTGGCTGCCCATCATTTCCCTGCGCCGGGAGGACGCTGCCCGCCTCGGCTACGACAACGCTGAGCGCTGGCGGACGCTGCTCTCCGTCCACGGGCCGGAAATAGCCCAAGCTATGAAGATCCCACAGGACCAGTTCCGCTGATATGCCGCTTATCACGACGCGGGGCACCACCCCCATGTCCATATGGTCTGCTACAGCGCGGATGGCAAAGCGGGTTTCCTGACTCAAGATGGTATCGCAAAGATCAAGTCCGGCTTGGCGCGGGATATCTTCCAACAGGATCTGACGGAGCTGTACCAGCGCCAGACCCAGCGGCGGGATGATCTCACGAAGGAGTCCGGCGAAGCTCTGCGCCGTCTTGTCCATCAGATGCAATCTGGGGCCTTGGAGAATGAGCGCATCGGGCAGCTGATGGAATCCTTGGCCCAGCGGCTAAAGAATCTCTCCGGCAAAAAACAGTATGGCTATCTGAAAGCCCCGCTGAAGGCTGTCGTGGATGAGATCGTGGACGAGCTGGCTGAGGATGAGAGCATTGCCGCCGCTTACAATTTGTGGTATGAGCTGCGGGAAGAAGTGCTTCGAACCTATAAAGATGATATACCTGAGCGCCTGCCGCTGTCCCGGCAGAAGGAACTCAAGCGGATCAGGAATCTTGTGATAGAGGAGGCTGTACGGCTGGGGGAGTTGCGCCCCGAACCGTCCATCACACCGGAGGGACAATCCCACTCCGATATTCCAAAGGAACAGAACGCCCATGTGGCGCGGGCCGTTACCCGGCTCCTGCACCACATGGGCAATATTTTTCAGCAGCAGATGCCGCAGCTTGCCGCCCACGGAATGCAAGTGGACAGCAAGCTCCTGCGAAGACTGCGGGAAAAGAAGATGGCGCATGGTCATAAAGCGGATGACCATGCGCCTAAAATTTTAATATAGATATAGGAGATGACAAAACCTGAAAAGAATCAAAAGAGCCCCGCCTGACCTTATCTGGTGGGTACGTCACCCGGATCACGGGACTGCCGTCGTCAGCGCACCCAACTGGGAGCTGGCTACCGTGGAGGCTGCGAAATGGTGGGGCACACCATGGCGGGAGGTAGCCGCCCTGTGCGAGTGTGAGAAAACAGAGACAGCCATACGGCATGTCTGCGTTCAGTGCGGACGGATCTTCCACGGAGACGGTATCCGCTGTCCCAAATGCGAGGCAATAGAGCGGGACAAGGTGCTGAATCAGAGAGCCAGGGACAAAAAATATTATCGGAGCATGATGCCAAAAGTAAGGACGTAGTCAGTCAGACCGCCCTGTTCTTACAAATCGATCCGGTTGGGGATGGTATCCCGGAACTCCGCCCGCTTGGCGGCGTTCCAGCTTTCCGGCTCACCGATGCAGTAGCCGCCCAGCTTCCGAAACTCCCGATAGCGGTGGAGGATATATCGCACGTCCACATACTCGCCCTGTACATCTAAAAAGACCTTCTCAATAGCGCCGGGGGGATACTTGTCCGTGATACGCCGGACGTAAGCGTCCTGCTCCGCCTCGGATAATCTCCCGTGCGTCACAACTACCTGCATATGCCGCCCTCCCAAATTTCATCGCCACCCATTATATCGGACAAAAGAGAAAAAAGCAAGAAAGGAGAGATTCACCTATACCCTATATTCATTTCACAGAGGAGCAAAAGGATCGAGCCAACAGCGTGGACCTGGAGGAGTTTCTTCGCCGCCGGGGTGAAAAGCTCATTCCCTCCGGCAGAGAAAAACGGCTGGAGCGCGATCACAGCATCACTGTTCGCGGCAGAGAGTGGTACGACCATGCGGCTGAGAGGGGCGGCGGGCCGATTTCCTTCGTTCAGAATTTTTATCATCTTCCCTATCCCGAGACAGTGACACTCCTGCTGAATGGAGAGCATGGCCAGGCATACACGGCCGCCGCAAAGCAGAAAAAGAAGCAACAGAATTTGTCCTTCCGCCTGCCGCGCCCAACATGCGGAGAGTATTTGCTTATTTGGTCAAAACGCGGGGTATCAGCCGGGAGGTGCTGTCCGACTTTGCTCACGCGAAGCTGATCTACGAGGATGCCAACTATCACAACGCCGTCTTCGTTGGATACGATGAGCGTGGTATTGCCCGCCACGCCCACAAGCGCAGTACAAGCAGCGGAGCAAACGCCTTCCGCCAGACGGTGGAGGGCAGCGACTTCCGCTATGCCTTTTACTGGCAGGGGGAGGGCAATCAGCTTTATGTGTTTGAGGCGCCCGTTGATCTCCTCTCCTATATCACGCTTCATCCAGAGGACTGGCAGAGCCACAGCTATGCAGCCTGCTGCGGCACCTCGTCGCTGCCGGTACTGGGGATGCTGGAACGTGCGCCCCAGCTCAAGAGCGTCCATCTCTGCCTGGACAACGATAAGGCCGGACAGGCCGCCAGTCAAAGGATTGCGGATCGTGTCCGCGCGAAGGGACTGGATGCCGATGTGCTGCTGCCTAGTCGCAAGGATTGGAACGAGGACCTGCTGGCGTTGCGTGAAGAAAAGTTGGAGCTCCCCGATCTTTGTCCTGGCTATTCTCAGCAGGAGATGGTATAGTGCTGGTAAAACAAAAAAGGAGGAACGCCCCATGAAGCAACTGCCCGTCCATCAGTGCCGCTACTGCGGCTCAGAGGATCTTGGCGTCGGCTGGCAGCAGGACCAGGCGCTCATCACCTATAAGCGGATGGGGATCTTCGGCAACCCGGTGAAGCACCTCATCTGCAAGCGGTGCGGCGCGATCCTGTACAGCTGCGTGCCAGACCCGCGCAAGTATCCTTCTGTGGAAAGTAAATGGTAAAAGTAAAAAAAGGAACGATATGCCGGAACAACTCTATACATTACTGATCGTGGCCGCCCTGGGACTGTATGGGACAGGCGTTTGCCATAGCCCTGGCCGCCTATGGCCGAGTGTTTCGGCAGATGGGCCGGCCGGTCTCTGCCGAGGAGTTGTCGGAAATGCTGCGGGGCCGTATTCTGCCCCACCAGAACCGGGGCAGCGAGCTTGCCATGCAAGTCCAGAGCGTCTTTGCCCTCGGGAATACCGTGGGCATTCGCTCTCAGAAGAAGAAACGGCGGCTTGCCGACAGCTGACTGGAACTGGCCGTCTCCTTTACCAAGATACCTGTTAAGTATGAGGCGGAGGAGTTAAAACAGCAGCAGAAGCAGGCAAAAGCACTGAGCATGTTGCTGGTGCAATAGGCAAAGGCTGGGCCTGGAATCTTGCGGCAGGCCGAGACGCATGATATAATAACATCCACCAATGAAATTCTCAAGGACGAGGGCAATATACAATGAAACTGATCACAGTAGAAGAGCACTTCATGTCGAAAACGATATATGACGCGATGCAGCCTTACATCTCCCAAAATACCGAGCTGGAGAAAGCCCGTTTTCAGTTTGTCGATCACTTCGTTCACACAAGCGATATCACAGAGGTCGGTGAGCGCCGGATCGCATTCATGGACACAAATGGGATCTCTGCCCAGATAATCGGATACGGAAACTATTCTCCCATGACACTGCGAAAGGAGAATGGCGCTGTGGAGCTTTGCAGATTGGCAAATGATGAACTGTATCAGTCCATCAGCCGATATCCGGGGAGATTTTATGGATACGCCACACTGCCTATGGATGATGTGGACGCGTCCGTCAGTGAGCTGGAGCGATGCGTGAAAGAGCTTGACTTTCGGGGGATCATGCTGAACGGACCGCTAAACGGCCAGTTCTTTGACAACAGCCGTTTTTTCCCGGTCTTCAAGAGAGCAAGCGACCTGTCCGTGCCGGTGTATATCCATCCTGCCGAGGTTTCCAACGTCGTGACCGACCACTACTACATGGGCGACTGGTCCCTTATGACAGCGAACCTGTTTTCAGGCTTTGCGATTGGCTGGCATTATGATACAGCAATGCATCTGATGCGGTTCATCTTGTCCGGTATTTTTGATAAGTTGCCCGGCCTCAAGATCATTGTCGGACATTGGGGCGAACTTCTGCCCTATTATTTTGACCGTATGAACGCGGCGCTGAATCCGAAGGTCACGGGGTTGAACAGATGCATCAAGGACTATTTTTACGACCATGTGTATACAAATCCAAGCGGGATGTACTACAGGGATGATTTTGATTTTTGCCGGAAGGTATTTCATCCGGAACACCTGATGTGGGCGCAGGATTATCCCTATGGCGTCAACGATGCACAGGTTTCTACTTTCTTGGAGGAGTGCGGCCTAAGTGATCAGAAAAAGCATCTGATCGCCCATGAAAACGCCGAAAAATTATTTAGGCTCTAGAATATAAGCATTAGGCAGGCGGCCACCGGATCCGGTGGCCGCCCTCTTGCTTTTTGAGCCCGAGTTTTAAAGATAACGAAAAGAGGTGATTACGCGGTGATACCAACGCAGACGATTCTTTTGATCCTTCTGGCAGGCGGGATGCTCCTGCTCATTGCTGCTGCCACGCATTTTTCCGGGCAGGGTTCGCTGGATAACATCAAGTCCAAAACCGTGGGGAATGGCCAACACGGCACCGCCCGCTGGGCGACGCCAAAGGAGATCGCAAAAACATACAAACACATTCCTTTCCGCCCACAGAAATGGCGGGAGGGCGAAAATCTTCCCAAGATACAGGGGCTGATCCTTGGTTCCCAAGGAAAAAAGAATAGGATCACCGCACTGGTGGACAGTGACGACATCCACTGCCTGATGATCGGCGCCAGCGGCGTGGGTAAGACGGCATTCTTCCTGTACCCCAATCTGGAATACGCCTGCGCCAGCGGAATGAGCTTTTTCGCGTCGGACACCAAGGGTGACATCGCGCGAAATTATGGGACCATCGCCAAAGAGTGCTACGGCTACCAGGTGTCGGTCATCGACCTGAGAAATCCCACCCGCTCAGACGGAAACAACTTTCTCTCTCTGGTCAATCGCTATATGGACGCCGCTGCGGAGGACCCGGCCAATATTGCCGCCAGGGCCAAGGCCGAAAAGTACGCCAAGATCCTCTCCAAGACGATCATCAACCCGGATAGCAATGGAGCCAATTATGGGCAGAACCAGTTCTTTTATGATGCGGCGGAGAGCCTGCTCACAGCCGTGATCCTGCTGCTGGCGGAGCTTCTGACGCCCAGGGAGATAGACGGCGCGCTGCGGGAGCGGCGGCACATCGTGTCAGTGTTCAAGCTGGTGCAGGATCTGCTGGAGCCATCCCAGGTAAAGGGCAAAAGCCGGTTTCAGGTCCTGATGGGGAAGCTGCCGTCGGAGCACAAGGCCCGGTGGTTTGCTGGGGCGGCCCTCAACTCCTCAGAGCAGGCCATGGCCTCCGTACTGTCTACGATACTATCGAGGTTAAACGCTTTTCTGGATACAGAGCTTGAGCAAGTGGTCTGCTTTGGCAGCAGCATAGACGCGGAGCGCTTTGCCAGCAAAAAGTCCACGATTTTCCTCATCCTTCCGGAGAAGGACCAGACCAAGAACTTTATGGCTGGTCTTATGATCCAGAACCTCAGCAGGGAGCTGTTCTCCGTGGCGGATGAGCACGGCGGTAAACTGGGAAATAGAGTGGTATTCTTCTGTGATGAGCTGGGTACCATGCCGCCCTTTGACATTCTGCCCCTGTTTTCAGCTGGGCGCTCCCGGAGGCTGACGCTGGTACCGATCATCCAGAGCCTCGCACAGCTGGAAAAGAACTACGGCAGAGAGGGGGCTGGCCATGGGATATTTCAGTTCTATCTACGCATCCGACCTGAGCCACCGGGCGAGAGCAGTGTACATGTGCCTGAAGGATCACGCGGACAAAGAGGGGGCCTGCTGGCCGGGAATCAAGACCATAGCCTCGAAGCTGAAGCTGTCCAGGAGCACCGTCAAGCGGGCATTGGAGGAGCTGTATCAGGCGGGACTTGTGACCAGAGAGCGCCGCTGGAGAGAAAACGGAAGCTGCACTTCCAATCTCTATCGCCTTGTTGAAAGCGGCAAAAAATAGAGTCCACCGCCAAGGGCGCTTTGCGCCCTGACGGTGGACCGAGCCTGGGTTCATGGTGGTCCCACCGGAAGTACCCACTTGAAGAGTTTAAGGCAGAGATGAACACTTTAACATGGTCCTTACGAAAGTTCTCATCTCAGCCAATCGAGGAGACTATTGTCCTAATCATCTCATCGCTGTCGTCAGATCTTGCCCATGAAGTCATGGGTCATGGCAATACTCCTGTAAAATGACCGTCATAAAGTTGCAGATAGGAATTATTTACTGCGCCGCTTCCGAATAATGCGGATCAGCATACCCAATACAAAGCCGGTCACAGCGGGAACGACCCAGCCCAGATTCAAATGGAACCACGGCAGGATTTTTGCCGCAAAGCCTATCAGCCGCTCCAGGTGCAGGCTGCTCTGCACACTTTCAGGAAGAGTTTTTAGCAGATCGAACAGAGCGGAGAAGCAGGTAAATGCTGTAACACTTACATACACAGCTCTGTCGTGCTCAAACAGTTTTCCGAAGAGGGCCAGCAGGATCAGCGTGATGGCCAGGGGGTACAGAAACATCAGGACCGGCAGGGAATATTCGATGAGCTTGGATAATCCAAAGTTTGAAACGCACAGGGAAAATACTGTGAAGATCACTGCCCAGGATTTGTAGGAAAGGCCCCTGGGAAACATTCTTGCAAACGCATCCGCGCAGCTGGTCACAAGCCCGATCGAGGTCTTCAGGCAGGCGCATGTAACCGTAAGCGCCAGGACAATGCTTCCCGCCGTTCCCAAATAGTGGCTGGAGATCTGCGCCAGCGCGATGCCGCCGTTTTCTGAAGTCTCGAACAGTCCTCTGGACTGGGCCCCCACCAGAATCGTAGCGACATAGATGCCCGCCATCAGCAAACCGGTCAGCATGCCGGAGTGGAGAACATCCTTTGCAACTGCGGAATCGTCCGTAACCCCCATTGCCCGGATAATATCAATGACGACAATACCGAAAGCAAGGCCCGCAATAGCGTCCATGGTGCCGTACCCTTCGATGAAAGCAGAAAACAAAGCGCCGCTCTGATACGTGCTGTCCGGTTCCACAGAGGAAATGGGGGCTCCGGGATTGCACAGGGCGGCTATGACCAGGATCGCAAAAAAGACCAGAAACAGAGGGTTGATGATCTTTCCGATCCAAACCGTGATCTTTGCGGGGCGGAGGGAAAAGAACAGGACCAAGGCAAAGAATCCCAGCGAGAAAACCAGCAGAGCCAGCGCTTCCGAGCCGCTGTTCCCCAGCATTGGCTGGATCCCTGTTGTAAAGGACGTGGTAGCGCACCTGGGAATGGCAAAGAAGGGGCCGATGGTGAGATACAGCAGGCAGGTAAACAGGTACCCATAGTGCTTGCCGACCTTGTTGGCCAGGGATTGCAGGCCGTCGGAATGGGTATTGCCGATGGCAGCGACCCCCAGAATGGGAATGCCAACAGCGGTAATAATGAAACCAATCATGGCGGGAACAGCATTGCGGCCGGCGAGCTGACCGAGATGGACCGGGAAGATCAGGTTCCCCGCGCCGAAGAACATGCCGAATAATGTTGCTGCCACCAGGAGCCTCTGCTTCAAGTTGAGTCGTTTTTGCATTGTGCGTTCCTCCTCCGTCTCTTTCTGCTATTTTACCATTGTCCTTGAAATCCAGGAAACGCCTGTTTATAATAGAGATATGATAAAATGTAATATAAACGGAATGGAGGGCTGCGCTGCATGGACAGCAAGAAGCTTGAAATACTGATGACGGCAGCGGACCTGGGAAGTTTCTCAAAAGCTTCCCAAATCGTCGGATATACCCAGTCAGGTCTGACGCATATGATGGACGCTTTGGAGCGGGAGATCGGCTTCCCTTTATTGCAGCGAAACCACAGCGGTATACAGCTGACCGAACAAGGGGCCCAGCTGATGCCCGCCATCCGGGCGTTTTTGCAGGCAAATGCGAACCTGGAAAACCAGATCCGTATGATCGCTGAGCAAAAAACCGAGATCATCCGCATTGCGGCCTACGCAAGTATTGCCATGCACTGGATGCCGGAGATTTTGTATCGCTTTAAGCGTTTGTGCCCTGAGGTCAATGTGGACCTGCGGATGGTGGACCATGCTTTGGAGCCCTTTGAGCTTTTGGAGAGCGGTCAGACCGACGTGATTTTCGCCAGCAGGCAAAGCTATAGCTGCTGCGATTGGGTGCCCCTTTACAACGAGGGCATGTACGCCATTTTACCGAAGGAGTATCCACTGGGGGATCGCAGTACGTTTCCGCTGGAGGAATTTTCCGGGCAGGAATTTCTCATGCCATACGGCAGGTTCGACATTGATGTGAAGGCCGCGCTTGAGCCTGTAGGTGTTAAATTGAACGCCAAAATATCCCGGGTCGACGACGAAACAGTCATCCGAATGGTTGGCCGCGGGCTGGGCGTATCCATGATGACAGAGCTGATGATCCGGGGCAGGACAGACGATGTGCTGTGCGTTCCTGTAAGCCCGCCTGCCATACGCGAACTTGGAATGGGCACCCATATTCGTGAGAAAGCCTCCGACAGCGTACAAAAGCTGAAGGATTGTGTGCTGGAATTTATCCGAGAGCGATCATAGGGGTGTCCCATAGATACCGATGCCCACCTGTCCTTCACCCACCGCCAAAATTCTTCCGCCAACACTACTTTTCGCCGGGATACCTATATAACTGGAATCCTTTACGCCGTGGCCCGCTTGTTGCTTCCTGTTGATTTTTGTTCTGTAAGCGTATAAAATATAATAAAAGCAGCGCCGCGCAATGTTCCAATATTCAAGCCGCTATATGGGCATTCCCTTTTTGAGAATCCGCGAAAACGAGGTGAGAGGATGATTCAAAGCATTTACGCATTTGTTGCAGCTGCTGTGGCTTGGGTGGTTGCTCTCTCCTTTTTCCGCTTGTGGGGTGGGAAGTTGGCTCTGCATGCAGTTGTGACGGGGCTGCTCTGCGGAGGCGTCTGCTATGGATTGCAGAGTACGGAGTTATCTGAACTGATCCTCATGGCCGCGACTGCGCTGTTCTGCCTGTCGGCGGTTTTGGCAAAGCTATGGTTTCGCTGTGGATGGGGCAATGTTTTCCACCTGTTCCTGATTGCCCAGAGTGCATTCTCCGTGTTCTGGATCCCTGGACAGGCAGCAGGGGCGATATGGCTGCCGGCACTGGTGACTGGCGGCTTGGCTGAGGCAGTTTTTATCATATTGACGATCTGCCTGCGTGACCGGTTCCTGGAGCGGGATTGGCGGGAAGCGTTTGCGTCCGGCCAGGATCAGGGGAATCCCGGCCCGCGCTGGGAGCAGATGTATCTGATCCCAGCGGCCATATGGCTCCTGCTGACAGCCGCCTGCCGGCTGCTGCCGGCGGACACGATTCCCGGCTGCGTGATGCTGTGCCTGCTGGGCGGCGCGGTGTTCTGGCTCGGTGTATGGCTAATGCTGCTGATGAATGCCCATCAGAAGGAACGGACCACGGTGCTGGCCGAGCAGCAGTACCGGGGGGAGATGCAGAGTTTTCCTAATGTGATCCGCTCCCAGCGGCACGACTATAACTTTCACGTTCAAACCATTGCGGGGCTGATCCGCCAGGGCAAAGTGGAGGACTGTCTCCGTTATGTGGACGCGCTGGAGGAGGATGCCGCTATCGTGAACGCTGTGCTGCCGGTTCGCGATCCAGCTATCTCCGCCATGATCCACAACTTCCGGCTGTTGGCAGTGCGGCAGGGCATCGAGCTCCACGTAGATATCCACTACGATCTCTCCCAGATCGCTACCAACGTCTATGAAACCAACAAGATTATCAGCAACCTGCTGCAAAATGCCATCGACGAGGTATCTGCCCACGAGGACAAGTCCTATGGCATTTGGCTGACCATCCTCAAGCGAGGGGAATACTGTGTGATCCGGGTATCCAACAAGGTACGCGCGAAGCCGTCTGAGGAGGAGTTGGGCAACATTTACCGGCATGGCTATACCACTAAGAAGGGCCATGAGGGCGTGGGGCTCAGCAGCCTGCGGACACTGGTGGGGCGCTATAAGGGCGCTGTCTACACCCAGATGGAAGGCGACGTAATCCAGTTCGTGGTCCGCGTCCCCATCAACTACGCCAAGGAATCTATCACAGAATAGAGGTGAAGCCATATGACAGAGAGAAGAGCCGTCAACGTGCTTATTGTGGACGATGACCCTGTAGCTATGGCCGATGCGCGGCAGAACATCGCCTTTTATGTGGAGGAAAAGCGGATTTATCAGGCGGCTAACGCCGTGGAGATGATGCGCCTTCTATCCACGGTGCCCATGGATCTGGCCTTCCTGGACATGGAGATGCCGGATACCGACGGCTTTTCCGTGGCCGAATACCTGACCAAAGTCCAGCCCAGGACCCGGTATGTGTTCCTCACCGGCCACACGGAGCTGGGGGCCAAGAGCTACGAGTTTGAGCCCATCGACTTCCTGTGCAAGCCGGTGAACGCCATGCGTCTGCAGAAAACTTTTGAGCGCTTTGACAGGCTCCGTGGGGACCGGCCCGCTGTGGAACAGATCGCGGTGGAGACGGCTGCCGGCTTTGTGTTGGTGCCCCCCGGGGAAATCCGGTACATCTCCCGCGATAACCGCAAGGCGGTGATCCACTGCGGGCAACAGAGTTATGCGGTAAAAAGTTCCCTGGCGGAACTGGAAGTGATTTTTGCCGACTACGATCTGATCCGCTGCCACCAGTCCTTCCTGCTGTCCCTCGGCCATGTGGTCAGTGTGGAGAAATCTTCTTTTGGCCGGACTTATGCCGCCGTGGTGGACACGGGGGAGCGAGTTCCCGTCAGCCGGGGGCGCTACGAGGAATTGAAGGCCCACCTGGCACGGCAGGTTGTGATCCGATGACCAACCAGACGCGATTTTGTACCAACGGGACACGGGGACGACCGAATTTCCCTCCAGTGGGCCAGATGGACTGACCATATTGAAAGGCGAAACTATCCGCGTATAATTATAAACAAGGAGCACCGAGAGGCCCAGCACTTCCCCGGCAGGGAGGTGAGCCTGATCGGGGCTCCTTGCGCTATTTTTGAGAAGAGAAGAGAAAAGAAAGGCAGAGGTGAGTTGTGATGAAAGTGGGCAAGAAACAGCGGAAGCCGAAAGAGGGAGGAAACTGGAGACAATTCTGGAGCTTTTTCCGGAGGGTGAAGCTCAGCTGGGGGTGGATCATCCTGTCTCTGGCTGCCACCATCGCCTACTATGTGGTTGTGACCAGGATTCCGGGTTCCACGGCGGCGCTGTACGCGGGCGAATTTACCACGGAGGCCATCATGGGGCTGGTGGTCAACTATCTGGGGACCCTGGTGCTGTCCCTGGCCAGTCAGCTCGCCCAGCTGATGGCCAACGCCCGCTCCGTCCGTTCCGCCCGGAACTCTGTGTGGAGGCGGATGATGGGCATCCAGACCAGCTACTACGGCGAGAACGACCCCGGGCGGCTGCTCAGCGCTATCACCAGCGACACTGAGGCGGCAGTGGCCTCCCTGATTACGCTCATCGTCAGCATCCCCTCCACGTGCATTTACCTGATGATGTGCCTGAGCCAGATTTCCTTCTATAGCCCGAAACTGCTGGGCGTGTTGTTCATCGTAGTTCCGGTCTATATCCTCTATGGGGTGCTGATGGGCGGCTGGCAGCAGAGGACGGGCTACGCCATCCAGTCCCGGATCGGCGAACTGACCGGCTTTCTGACCGAGCGCATCCGCAACCTGACACTTATCAAGTCCTATGCCACGGAGGAGAAGGAGGAGAAGGCCGGCAGCGTGGCCGCCGGGAAACTGTACAGGGCCAATGTGCAGTTCCAGTACATCAACGCCACTGTGGCCGCTTACACCTTCTTCACGGAGGCCATCGCCGTGGTTGCCGCCGTCATTTGGGGCAGCACGCTGCTGAAAAACGGCGAAATCGAGCTGGAGGCTTGGCTGGCGTTTTTCCTGTTCGTCCCCATGATCAACACCATCCTGCGTCAAATGTCCATGAAGTGGACCGAGATCAAGCAGCTCCAGGGTCGAGCCGCCCGCCTGGGCCAGCTGATAGAGGCCCCCCAGGAGGAGTCCGGCGCGGCCGCCTCCGGGGAGATTCCCGAGGGCGATGTGGCATTCCGGGGTGTGCAGTTTCGCTACCCCGGCGGACAGACGGCGCTCGACCACATCGATTTTTCCATCCCTCAGGGGAAGACGACCGCCATCGTGGGCGTCTCCGGCTCTGGCAAGACCACGCTGCTGAAGCTGCTGGAGCGGCTATACACCCCGGAGGAGGGGGCCGTCACCGTGGGCGGGAAGAACATCGGCGATCTGGACCTGCGCGCCTGGCGGGAGCGTATCTCCTACGTCAACCAGGACGCAGCAGTGTTCAGCGGCACCGTGCGGGAATGCCTGACCTACGGCGTCTCCCGGCAGGTGTCCGACGGCGAGATGGAGCAGGCGGCGAAGCTCTCCGGTATCTACGATTACATTGTGGGTCAGGCCGGCGGCTTCGATGCGCCGCTGGCCATCTGGGGCAGCGGCCTCTCCGGCGGGCAGCGCCAGCGGCTGGTTATCGCCCGGGAGCTGCTGAAAAGCGCGGACATCCTGCTGCTGGATGAGCCCACCAGCGCCTTGGATCCTGAGTCCGCCCAGGCTGTCAGCGATACCTTCTTCACTCGCTTCAAGGGCAAGACCATCGTCACTGTCACCCATGAGCTGAACTTCATCGCCGGGGCCGACCAGATCGTCGTCATGGACCAGGGCAGGATTGTGGGCCGGGGCATCCACAGGGAACTAATGGAGTCTTGCCCAGTGTACCGGAAGCTTGTGGAGGAACAGTCCTATCAGGAGGTGTTTGCACAGTGAAAACCAATTACAGAGCGGAAAAAGCGTCCTTGAAGGACTATGTGGGCATATTCCGGGGCATCAAGATGCCGTGGCTTTTCATCGGTCTGGTCTTCGCGATGTCCGTCGCCAGCGCCCTCGTCAGCGTGCGCATCAGCTTCTTCACTGGCGACATGGTGGATGCCAGCGGCAACGTCCCCACTGCCCAGCTGATCAGCTTCGCCGTCGGCTACTGCGTCATAGGCGCGTGTTCCGCCGGCAGCACCGTCTTCAGCGGCATCGCCAACGAGCGTATCAACCTGGGCCTGCGCAAAAAGCTGTGGCGGAAGGTCATCTACACCAGGCAGAGCTGCTACGACGCCGACGGCGGCGAAACCCTGGTCAGCCGCGTCACCACGGACTGCGATTTTGCCAGCCAGCTGGTGAGCACCATCGTCTCCTTCCTGACCGGGTCCATCACCTCCGTCATGTACCTCTTTACCATGTACCAGCTCAACGGAACCCTGGCCAACTACATGATGCTCCTGGTCCCCGTCAGCATCCTTATCGGCTGGGGGTATGCCAAATTGAAATTCCTCATTGCCCAGAAGTCCCAGGCCATGCTGGCCCAGTCCACCACCTACCTAGTGGAGCGCACCAGCAACCTGCCCCTCATCAAGGCCTCCAACGCTCAAGAGCTGGAGATTCGCCAGGGCCAGGAGCGCTTCCAGGAGCAGTACCAGATGCAGATCAAGACCGGCTTGATGAGCGCTTTCTATTCCGCACTCCAGACCCTCTACAACATTGTCAGCGTCCTCATCCCCTTCTCCGTGGGTGCGGGGCTTGTAGCTGCAGGGCTCATGTCCGCCGGTGATGTGGTGGCCTTCTACACCATCTCCGGCTCCGTGGGAGTCTTCTTTACCAACGTCATTGACATGGTGGGTGCCATCCGCCAGGCCAACGGGGCCCTGGCCCGGGTCATCAACACCATGAAGCTCCCCGACGAGCAGAACTCCAGCGGCAGCCTTTTGGACGAGACGGACAAGGATCTCTCTTTCGTGGAAGTGACCTTCGGCTATGGTCAGGAGGACGTCCTGCACCAGGTTTCCTGCCGGATCCCCAAGGGGAAGGTCACTGCCGTCATTGGGGCCAACGGCTCCGGCAAGTCCACCATGTTCAAGCTCATTGATCGGCTCTACGACCCCCGGGAGGGTTCCATCCGCTTCGGGGAGAGGGATGCGGGCAGCTACGACATCCACGCCTGGCGGAAAGCCTTCGGCGTGGTGGCCCAGGGCAGTCCCCTGATGGAGGGTACCGTCCGGGAGAATATCTGCTACGGCTGTGAGCGGCCCGTGAGCGAGGAGGAGCTCCTCAAGGTAGCCAGGCAGGCCAGGGTGTACGACTTCGTTTCTAACCTCCCGGACGGCTTCGAGACTCTCGTAGCCCCTGGCGGCACGAATTTCTCCGGCGGCCAGCGGCAGTGCATTGCCATTGCCCGCGCCATCATGAACAACCCTGACTATCTTCTGCTGGATGAGGCTACCAGCAGCTTGGACGCCACCAGCGAGCGCATGGTTATGGATGCGCTGGAGGAGCTGATGCGGGGCCGCACCACCGTCGTTATCGCCCACTCCCTGTCCTCCATCCGCAACGCCGACCACGTCATCGTGCTGCGCAACGGCGAGGTGGAGAACACCGGTGCCCCTTGCCAGGTGCTGCAGGCTGCGGACAACTATCTCAGTAAGGTCATGGGCCGCCGGAACTGTGCCCAGGCGTAAGGAGGAACGGCAATGAAAACGAGATTTCCCCATGAGGGCCGGATCGATTTCGGCAAATATCTGGATGCGTATCTGCAGCGCGACGACGCAGTCCGCGCTGTGCCCACGGAGGTGGAAGTGAAAGAACTGGCCCGAAAGGCCATCGTCCGGGAACAGCTGACGCTGGTGCCCCTGCCGGAGGGCGAGGCCGCCCAGGAAGGCGATACCGCCGTGCTGAAAACCGTCAGTGAGATCCCCAAGTTCAACAAGGAGCGCGCCACCGTCACCCTGGGCCGGGGACTCTACAGCCGGGAGCTGGAAAACGCCCTGACGGGCTGTAAAGCGGGCGACAGCGTGGCCCTGACCGTACAGGAAAAGCCGGTGCTGGCCACGATCCTGGAACTGAAGCGCAAACAGGCCCCCGCGCCCACCGATGAAATGGTGGAGGCCATGCAGGCCAAGGATAACCAAAACCGGCCTATCCACACCGTAGCGGAGTATGAGGCATACATCCGGGAGGAGAAGACCAACGTGGTGCTGACCACGGTCAACTTCTACACAATGGAAGAGATTTTGAAGGATTATCCTATCAGCGAGTTTGACGAAGAGGACATCCGCGTGCTGGGAGAGCTGGAGAGGGAGACTTTTATCCGGCTGTTCCGGGAGCAGGATGGCATCGACCTGACAGAACAAGTGCCGGATTCCTGGGAGGAGATGGGTGTCCACACACTGGAGGAGTTCATCGCCTCGCGCCGGGAGTGGTACCAAATCAAGATCCGGCAGTGCCTGGTCTTCCTGAACATCCTGGATTTGCCCTGCCAGGGCGAGACGGATCCTCTTGACCATTATGAGGTGCTCAGCGAACTGCAAATGCAGATGTTTGAAAAAATCCGCACGGAACTGGAAAGGAGAAACGCACAATGACAAGATTCGTGCCCGAAGAGGAATTTAACGAGGTGACACGGGAGGGCTTCTGGATTGCCGACTTCATGACGGACCACTGCGGCCCCTGTAAAATGCTGGACATGGTGCTCACCGAAATCATCTACGATAACCCTGAGATTAACCTGGCCAAGTGCGACATCGAGAAGAGTCCCGCCTATGTGGAGCGTTTCGGCATCCAGGGTACGCCCACAGTGCTTTTTATGCTGGATGGCGAAGTCAAGTCCACCATCACCGGCAGCCAGCCCCGTGACGTGCTGGAGAAGATGATTTCCGAGGCCATGTACGGCTGATCGGATGACCGCCGGCCAGCGCACAGACAGATCATCCGGCGGCAGATTCTGCCTCGCTGAATAAATATTGAATTAATGGAGGAAAGTGTGATGAAAAAAATTCTGTCCCATGTACTGCTGTTGGCCCCGGCACGCGCTTTGTCCCTGGGCCTTGCCGCTTGCAGCGGAGAAACCAGGGGCAACGGGACGGCTGGCTCCGACGCTGATCACCACGCCGCCTTGTGCAAGGCCATCCGCGATCCGGCCGACCATTTTTGCATTACCCCTGACTTCATCGCTGAGTAAGAAGCGATAGAAAGACGATGATCTACGATACAGTCATTATCGGCACAGGCCCTGCGGGCGTATCCGCAGCCCTGACCTTGAAAGCAAACGAGAAGAAGTTTATCTGGCTCGGCAGCAAAAGTTTCAGCGATAAGGTGGGCAAGGCGGAGCGCATCGCAAACTATCCCGGCCTGCCCATGGTCACAGGTGCGGAGATGAACGCGGTGTTCCGCCGGCAGTGTGAGGATCTGGGCCTTGCCATTGAGGATCGCATGGCGACAGCCATCGTCGGATGCGGCGATCATTACGCTCTCACTGCCGGCAGCGAGTTCTACGAAACCTACACCGTTATCCTTGCCACCGGCGTTGCCTGCATAGGCATGCTGCCTGGCGAGGCCGAACTGCTGGGCAAAGGAGTCAGCTACTGCGCCACCTGCGACGGGTTTCTCTATAAGGGCAAGACCATTGCCGTTATTTGCAACGCCAGGCGCTTTGAGCACGAAGTGGCTTTCCTGGCCGCACTGGCGGAGAAGGTGTATTACTTCCCCTTGTACGGGGAGTTGGGCGAGTTTTCCGCCAACGTGGAAATCATGTCGGAACGGGCGGTAAAAATGAACGCCGAGAATGGCAGGCTTGCTTCCCTGACGCTAAAAAACGGCGAAACCATCCCCGTGAGCGGTGCGTTCTGTCTGCGGGACAGCGTGTCCCTGACCACGCTGTTGCCGGACCTTGCCATGGAGCAAGGTCACATTGCCGTGAATCGGAGCATGGCCACCAATCTGCCCGGCTGCTTCGCCGCCGGCGACTGTACTGGACGGCCCTATCAGTACGTCAAAGCCGCCGGCGAGGGAAACATCGCAGCCCACAGCGCCATCGCATATCTGGCTACCATCCGGGAGTGAAAAAGCAAAGTAGCGAATGATCGGCACCCCTACGGCGAAAACCGGCGCTGTGGGGGTGCTGCGCTTATGATAGGAACGACCGGATATCCGGAACATACAAAGATAATTGACCAAACGTCAAGAATAACAAAGGAGATAGAACATATGGAAGTTGGTACAAACTTGCACGGCTTTGTCGTGAAAGAGGTCCGGCCCCTGGCGGAGCTGGACGGACGGCTGTGCCTGCTGGAGCACGAGAAAACCGGCGCGCAGGCGATCTGGCTGGAGCGGGAGGATGAGAACAAGACCTTCGGTGTCGCCTTCCGCACGCTGCCGGAGGATGACACGGGGGTGTTCCACATCCTGGAGCACTCGGTGCTCTGCGGCTCAGATCGCTATCCGGTGAAGGAACCCTTTGTAGAACTGATGAAGAGCTCCCTGCAGACATTCCTCAACGCCATGACCTTCCCGGACAAGACCTTTTATCCCGTGTCCAGCCGCAACGGCAAGGACTTCCTAGGCCTGATGCGGGTCTACCTGGACGCGGTGTTCCGCCCCATGATCTACTCCAAACCGGAGATCTGCTATCAGGAGGGGTGGCACTACGAGCTGGACGAGGCCGGCAGCCCCAGCTACAAGGGTGTGGTATTCAACGAGATGAAGGGGGTCTTCGCCTCCCCGGACACCATCGTGCAGAACGAGACTTTCCGGCTGCTGTTCCCGGACACGTCCTATCGCTTCGTCTCCGGCGGAGACCCCGCCCATATCCCGGAGCTGACCTATGAGCGGTTTCTGGACAGCCACCGGCGGTTCTACCACCCCTCCAACGCCTATATTTTCCTGGACGGCCGGATGGATATAGACGAGGTGCTGTCCATCCTGGACAGGGAGTACCTCTCCGCCTATGGGAAGCGGGATGACTGGCCCGCCTTTGTGCCCCAGGCTCCGGTCCGAAGCGGCCTTGTGAAGTCCTACTACGAGGTAGGCGGAAACGAGGACATAACGGGCAAGGCCCGGCTGGCCTGGGGCCGTGTGCTGGGGGACTTCAGCAGCCGGGAGGAGCAGATGGCGGTCCAGGCTCTGGCGGAGGTGCTCTGCGGCGGCAACCAGGCGCCCCTGAAGCGGGCACTGCTGGACAGGGGACTGGCCCAGGACGTGCGCCTCAGCATCATGGACGGCATCCTCCAGCCCTACGCGGTGCTGGAGGCCCGGAACATCAACGGCGACCGGGCTAAGGAGGTGGACGCCGCCCTCCGGGAGGCGTTGGAGCAGCTGGCCCGGGAGGGGCTGGACCACGAGCAGCTGGCGGCGGCCCTGGCCAACCTGGAGTTCCAGCTGCGGGAGCGGGACTACGGCGGCATGACCCGGGGGCTGGCCTTCGGCCTCTCCGTCCTGGAAAGCTGGCTCTATGGCGGCGATCCTGCGGCCAACCTGGAGGCAGGGGGCCTCTTCGCCTCCCTGAACCGGAAGCTGGAGGAGGGCTGGTTTGAGGACCTGCTGGAGCGGGTATTCCTCCAGAATCCTCACGGCTGCGAGCTCCTGCTCCTGCCCTCCACCACCCTGGGGGCGGAAACCCGGGCCGCGGAGAAAGCCAGACTGGAGGAGGCCCGGAAAAGCTGGGATGAAGCGGCTCTGTCCGATCTGAGGAAACAGCAGGACAGCCTGACCGCCTGGCAGACCGCAGGGGACACGCCGGAGGCAATAGCTACGCTCCCCCGGCTGGCCCTGTCCGACGTATCCGACGCGCCGGCGGACCTTCCCACCCGGGAGGACGCCCTGGCGGGCCGTCCCCTGCTGAGCCACCCCATCCCCACCGGCGGCATCAGCTATGTGAATCTCTACTTTGACATCAACGACTTTTCCGAAGAAAAGCTGTCCCAGGCGTCTCTCCTCTGCCGCCTGCTGGGGGAGCTGGACACCGCCTCCCACAGCGGCAGGGAACTGCGGGCTCTGCGGCAGCTGCGGCTGGGGAACCTGTCCTTCTCCGTGGAGGCCTACAGCGGTATCAACGCCCCGGAAACCTGCCGGGCCTTCCTGTGCGTCTCCTTCAGCGCCCTGGACGGGAAGATCGGGGACGCCGCCGCCCTGGTGGCGGAGATCCTCTCCGAAACCAGCTTTACGGAGCAGGCCGCCGTCCGGGCCCTTTTGCGGCAGTCCATCTCCGGCATGGAGCAGGCCATCATCGCCTCCGGCTCCAATTTCGCCATGGCCCGGGTGATGGCCGGCTGCTCCGCCCAGGGGGTGGTCCAGGAGCGCTCCGGCGGCTTCGCCTTCTGCCAGTGGCTGAAGGGCCTGGAGAAGGAGTTTGATGCCAATGCCGCCAACCTTATGGATGAACTGGCTGAGCTGTGCGGCGCAATTTTTGTAAAAGGCCGGCTGACCGTCAGCGTCACAGGGACCAGCAGCGACGCGGAGGAAGCGCTGGAGATGGCGCTGCTTTCCCGTCTGTCCGGCCGGAACCTCGCGGAGCTCTCCTGCGCTGTGCGTCCCTGGGGGCGGAAAAAGGAGGGGATCGTCATCCCCGCCGGAATCTCCTTCGCCGCCCTGGGCGGCAGCCTGCTGGCCCACGGCGGGAAGTACAGCGGGACCATGCGGGTCCTGGGGCGGATCGTCAGCCTGTCCTGGCTGTGGAACGCCATCCGGGTCCAGGGCGGCGCCTATGGAACCGGGCTGGCCCTGGGGGATCAGGGCTGCGCCTGCTTCCACTCCTACCGTGACCCCAGCGCCGCCCGCTCCCTGGGCTGTTACCGGCAGACGGCGGAGTATCTTCGGAACTTCCTCTCCTCCCAGCCGGACCTCACCGGGTTCATCCTGGGAGCGGTGGCAGAGTCCGATCCTCTTCTGCTGCCCAGCCGCCAGGGCAAGACGGCGGATGGCCTGTACTTCAAGGGCGTGACCTGGGAGGACCGCCAGGCCGTCCGGCGGGACATGCTCTCCGCCACACCCCAGCGTCTGGCGGAACTGACGGACAGCCTGGAGGGTCTGGGCCGGGACGGCGGCGTGTGCGTCATCGGCTCCCGACCGCAGATCGATGCCTGCGGCAAAGAGATCGACACGACCTATACACTGTGAGGGAAAAGAGGGAAAACGATATGGAAGAAGCACTGTACCGCGCCTATGTAAAGATCCTGGAGGAGGAGCTGGTGCCGGCTATGGGCTGCACGGAGCCCATCGCGGTGGCCTACGCCGCAGCCCTGGCCCGGGAAACTTTGGGGGAGACGCCCCAGTCCGTGGATGTCCGCGTCAGCGCCAACATCATCAAGAACGTGAAGAGCGTGGTGGTCCCCCACACCGGCGGCCTGCGGGGCATCGCCGCGGCGGTGGCGGCGGGGGTCGTGGCCGGGGATGCCGGCAAGGAGCTGGAGGTCCTCTCCGCTGTCACGGAGGAGCATGTGGCTGCCATGGCGAACTACCTGCGGGACACCACCATCGCCATCTCCCCCTCACAGTCCGGGTACATCTTTGATATCCAGATCCGGGTCAAAGCGAGAGATCATGCCGCCTTCATCCAGATCGCCGGGAGCCACACCAACGTGATCCGGGTGGAGAAGGACGGTACGGCTTTGCGCAGCCTGGAGTACGCGGAGGGCGGCCAGCCGGAGCAGACGGACCGGTCCCTCCTGAATGTGGAGAAGATCATCGAATTTGCCGACTGCGTGGATATTGAGGACGTCAAGGCCGTCCTGGACCGCCAGATCGCTTACAACACCGCCATCGCGGAGGAGGGCTTCCGGGGGAACTGGGGGGCCAACATCGGCAGCGTCCTGCTCAAGGCCTACGGGGACGGTGTGGCTAACCGGGCTAAGGCCGCGGCGGCCGCCGGCTCCGACGCCCGGATGAGCGGCTGCGAGAAGCCGGTGGTCATCAACTCCGGCAGCGGCAACCAGGGCCTGACAGCCTCCCTGCCGGTCATCGTCTATGCGGAGGAGCTGAAGGCCACCCGGGAGCAGCTGTACCGCGCCCTGGTGGTGTCCAACCTGGTGACCATCCACCTGAAGACCGGCATTGGGCGGCTCTCCGCCTACTGCGGCGCCACCAGCGCGGGCTGCGGCGCGGGGGCCGGCGTCACCTACCTCCAGGGCGGCAGGGGCAATGAGATCGCCCACACCATCGTCAATGCCGTGGCCATCAACTCCGGCATGATCTGCGACGGGGCCAAGGCCAGCTGCGCGGCCAAGATCGCCTCCGCCGTGGAGGCGGGACTGCTGGGGATGCAGATGCAGCGGCAGGGAGAGGAGTTCTACGGCGGGGACGGCATCGTGGTCAAGGGGGTGGAGAACACCATCCGCAACGTGGGCCGTCTGGCCCGCTTCAGCATGGCGGAGACCGACCGGGAGATCATCGACATGATGCTCTCCGGCCAGGCCGGAGGCTGCTGACCGGGGATGGGAGCGACACAAAAACGGGAGCGGGGAGCGGCTTGAAAAGTTTCACAGACCGCTATGGAAGTGCGCTCCGGACCTGCGCCAGCATCCTGCTGGGGAACTCTGTTTTAGCTTTCGCCATTGCCGCATTCGTCGTGCCCCACGGCATTCTGATGGGGGCGCCACTGGCATCGGCATCTTTCTGACCCACTTTCTGGATGTCGATGTGGCGGCGCTCGTCCTGATCCTGAATCTGGCCGCCCTGCTGCTGGGCTGGATTGTGCTGGGGAAGAAGTTTGTTGCCGCCACCGTGGGCAGTTCCCTGCTCTATCCTCTCCTGCTGGGCCTGATGCAGAGGATACCGGGGATTACCCTGCTGACAGATAACGCCATGCTTGCCGCCCTCTTTGGCGGAGGGCTGATCGGGATCGCTCTGGGGATGGTGATGCGGGTAGGCGCCTCTACCGGCGGGGTGGACGTGGTAAACCTTGTCCTGCACAAATGGTTTCACTTGCCGGTATCTGTCTTTGTTTATCTGGTGGACTTTGTGATCCTCGGCGGACAGGCTGTTTTCTCTGCCCCGGAGGACGTCCTTTACGGCATTCTCATGCTTGTGATCGAGACGCTTGCCCTTGACCAGGTCATGCTGCTGGGGCAGTCACAGATTCAGGTCTTCGCCATCTCCGGACATTTTGAGGAGATCCGGCAGAAGCTCCTGCTGGAGCTGAACGCAGGTGTCACCATGGTGATGATCGAAACCGGCTGCGCAGGGGAGCGGCAGAAGGGCGTGTTGTGCGTTATTCCGCCGCGCAAGTTGTTTGCTGCCAAGAAGTTGATCCAGTCTGCTGATCCTAATGCGTTTATTACTGTCACCCAAATCAAGGAAGTCCGTGGGCAGGGGTTTACCCTCAAAAGGCAGGAGGCAATGTTGCACGATTAGACTTTCATAAAAGCGCAAACGGCCTGGCACCTGCCTTGCGCAGATGCCAGGCCATAGTTTTGCATTTCTTAACAAATAATTTTTTATCTCAAAAATATTCTTGATACGATCTCATCCTCACTAGCAATTGGGATTTCTGACGCTATGCCAAAAGAGAATGTCCCCAAGCAGCTATTGCTGCTTGGGGACAGCATTTTATTCGCGCCTACACCAGACTAATTCCCGGGTCTATCATATAGTAAGTACCCTCCAGTTCATCTCTACTGACATTTTCAAACATATCGCTGTCCAGGCTGATCGTAATCCTCCCTGGAGCGTCAATCGACAGGATGAGGCCATGTCTTGTTGCATCGTAAAAATAGACGATATTGCCGCTGTTATCGCTGTTTGAATACGGTGTATCCACGGAGAAAACATAGTTGGCAGCTGTCTCATCTGGGCCGTAATAGGTAATGTAAAATCCCTCATCACATGGTTCCAGCCGGACAGGCGAAAAGACGGCGGCAGTTATGTGACGACCACAGGGCAACTGAAAAAGGTGGAGGGCATTGAGCGGTTTGTTGTCCTGATGGACGGCACGAAGATCCCGCTGGATGATATCTTGGACATTGAAAGCGAGTGGTTGATCTTTTCACTGGACTCCGGATCGGAGAGCTGTGCGGCCTGCGTTGGGAGAATGTTGATATGGAGCACCGGGCCATTAAGGTTTGTGAAACACGAAACCGGCTGCCAAACTTCGACGACTCGATTCGGACCTCTACCAGCGTACATACTATGAAAACAACAAAGACAGACAACTCCCGGAGAACGGTGTATATTATGGATGGACTATTCCAAGATTTCAAATACTACCAAGCCATTCAACAATCTATACAGGAGCAGGACCCGCTCTATAATCGGGAGGGCTATGTATTCTGTCAGGAAAACGGCCAGCCCTACGAGCCTCGCACCTACCAGGATCTTTTCAAAAGGTGTGTACGGAAGGCCGGAATTGCTGACGCCAATTTCCATAGTCTCAGGCACACCTTCGCCACCCGCTGTATGGAGCAGGGAATGGACGTGGTGACGCTGTCCAGACTGTTGGGGCACGCAAATCCCCCCATCACACTGGACAAGTACGGCCACGCCCTTAATGATCACCAGCGGGCCAGCGTGGAAAAACTGGGGGACCTCTATGGGAGGAATGGTCCGGCACAGCAGTCGGCAGATCAGCAGCAAATCGCAGAGGATTTCTCCAACGGGTTCAGTTTACAGATGCAGTTTTAGCAATTGCATCAGCGGTTGGGACGAAAACGAAAAATAAGCATCAGATAAGCATCACGCAAAAACGCCTCTGAACTTTTTCGATAGAAAAACCGCTGATTTCGCAAGAAATCAGCGGTTTTATGGTTGCGGCGGCAGGACTTGAACCTGCGACCTCCGGGTTATGAGCCCGACGAGCTGCCAACTGCTCCACGCCGCGATATCTTGGACATCCCCCCGATGGTGCCGGTGACCGGGCTCGAACCGGTACGGTATCGCTACCGAGGGATTTTAAGTCCCTTGTGTCTACCAATTCCACCACACCGGCGAATATCGGCATAGGATAGAATAACACAGCCGCTGGCCGTTGTCAAGCTTTTCTTTCTCCAACGGACCATAAAAATATTTCCGGCGGATGTCATAATGAATTTGGACAAGCGGAAAGCTATCCGCTTGTCCAAAAAT
>CABKMV010000009.1 GCA_902373635.1 uncultured Oscillospiraceae bacterium | reverse complement strand
CTCGGCGGCAAAGTAACCAAAACGCCGCCGGGGACACCCCGGTCCCCGGTTTCATCGGACTGGATGGTATCCTGTGAGCATCCAGCCACTGAATGAGAAATCCTACGGGCATCTGATCTCCGCTGGGTTGCTATTCCAACTTCGGCTGACGCCCTGTTAATGGGATAGAGCCATCTGTTTTTCCATAGGAAGAACTGCGGCAAAACAGAAGAACCAGGGCGGATATCGCACCACATTTCATATGGATCAAACGTAACGCATCCAAACCCAAGGAGTGGTAGATCCAAAGGGCACGGCGGAGGGGTAGACACTTCTGACCACCGGCGCCGCAGTTGGCATTATCGGCAGACAAGACCAGTCCTTGCCGTCGCGCCCCCAAACAAAACATAGATCAAGCGCTCCAGCCGCAGGCTGGCGGCTTTTTGGGCACTTTTTATCCGGATAAAAAGTGCCTCGCGCCGGGGCGCGAAACACCCCGGAAAATAAGGGGATTCCTAAGGGGGGGCAGAGCCCCCGTCCAAAAACCGGGTCCTGGGCCGGCCAGGCCCGGGAAAATCGGGGTTTGGGGCTGCCAGCCCCGCAGCCCCCTCCTACTTCTCCTCCACCACCATTACATAGATGGTGCCGGACACTTCATACCCCAGCTTGGCTTTAAGCTGGTAGCTGCCGTAAGCCTTGATGGGTTCGTCCATGACGATCTTCTGCTTGGCCAGCTCGATGCCGTGCTGTGCCAGCAGGGCGTCGGAGATCTCCTTGCTGGTAACGGCGCCGAAGAGCTTGCCGTTGGCGCCGGCCCGGGCCGTCACCTTGACCTGGATGCCCTTGAGCTTCTCCGCCACAGCCTCCGCCTCCGCCTTCTGCCGGGCCTCCTCCGCCTTCTTCGCCTTCTCCTGGAGGCGCATGGTGTTCATAGCGTCGGCGGTAGCCAGTACAGCCAGCTTGCGGGGCAGCAGGAAATTGCGGGCATAGCCCTCCGCCACCTCGATCATCTGGCCCTTCTTTCCCTGGCCCTTCACATCCTGCTGTAAAATCACTTTCATTGTGTCATCCTCCTGATCAAAATCCTGTTATTGCTGATAGTATGCGTCAATCGCGGCGGTAAGCCGCTGGTATACCGCGTCCAACGTACTGTCCGGCACATGCCCGCCGGCGGAGGTGGAGTTGCCGCCGCCGCCCACCTGCTCCAATATCACCTGGACGTTGATCTCCCCCAGGGAGCGGGCGGACAGGGAGACCCCGTCCCCCACGCGGTAGAGCACGATGGACGCCTGGATGCCCTGGAGCGTCAGCAGGTCGTCCGCCGCCTTGGCCGCCGTCACCCGGGCGACCTCTTTCTCCGCCCTGGCGATGGCGATATCCCCGTGGTACATCTTTGCTTCCCGTATGATATCGTAGCGCTGGATCATACTGGGCAGGTCGCTCTGGAAGTAGCGGCGGACCTCCGACGGGTCCGCGCCGGCACGCCGCAGGAAGGCGGCGGCCTCAAAGGTGCGCCCGCCGGCGCGCAGGGTGAAGTTCTTAGTGTCCAGCACGATGCCCGCCAGCAGCGCCTCCGCCTCCACCCGCAGCAGATCGGAGGTCTCCACCATGTACTGCAGCAGCTCTGTCACCAGCTCCGCCGCCGAGGATGCGTAGGGCTCGTGGAAATTCAGTGCCGCGCTCTCGATATAGCTGGCCGCCCGGCGGTGGTGGTCGATCACCGCCACCCGGTTGCAGCTGTCCAGCAGCTGCCGGCTCTCCACCATATCCGGCCGGTTGGTGTCCACCACCACCAACAGCGCTCCCGGCCGGGCGTGGAGGAAGGCGTCAGGCCCGCTGATAAAGACGTTGCTGTACTCCGGGGCCTGGTTGAGCTTGCGGATCAAGGGCCGGGCGTTGTTGTTCTCCATGTCGATGACGATCTGCGCCTTCTTGCCCCGTTTCCTGGCAGCGCAGCAGATCCCCGCCGCGGCGCCCACCGCGTCCATGTCGGCGTACTCATGGCCCATGACATAGACCTCGCTGGAGTCGGTGATCAGATCGCCCAGGGCCTTGGCCATGACCCGGCTCTTCACCTTGGTCCGCTTTTCCGTGGACTTGCTGCGGCCGCCGTAGAACTGGAAGTCCAGGCTGTCCTTCACCACCGCCTGGTCGCCGCCGCGGCTGAGGGCCATCTCAATGGCCTTGCTGGCCCACTGGTAGGACTCCTCATAGGTGTCGCAGTCCTTGCCGATGCCGATGGAGATGGTCGCCATGACGCCGTCCTCGCTGACCACCTGGTGGACGGTCTCCAGCACGGAAAACTTGTTCTCCACCATCTTCTCAAAACACTGCTCGTCGCAGACGAACAGGTACCTGTCCCGGTCAAACTTCCGCAGCAGGCCGCCGGAACCCTGAACCCAGGCGTTGAGCCGCTCGTCGATCTGGGCCAGGACGGAGCTCTTGGCCGCCTCTCCGCCGGCCTTGAGCAGCTCCTCATAGTTATCCAGCACCAGGAGCGTCACCACCAGGCGGGTGGCCTCATAGACCGTCTTCATATGCTGGCTCTCGGTGACGTCCACAAAGTAGGCGGTGACGATCTGGCTCTGTCCGGCGGCCCGGCCGGACATGCGGGCAGCAGAGCCATAGACCTGGTAGACGCAGCCGTTCATCTCCGTCAGGTCCCCGACCTGGCCGTCGCCGTCCAGGATCCCCTGGTAGCTGAAGCCCGGGGCCACGCTGGAGATGGACATGTCGAACACGTCCTCCCTCGCCGCCGTCAGCTCGATAAAGCTGTTGTTGGCCCAGATGATCTCCCCATTGTCCGCCTGGAAGACCACCACCGGCAGCGGCGTATTGAGCATGCTGTTTTTGCTGATGGAGTCCACGCCGCCTGTGATCGTCTCAATATACTGCATCACATTGCGCCGGCGCTTGTAGCTCTGGTTCCGATAGACGATGTACAGCACCACCAGCACCACCGCCTCCGCGGCCGCCAGCAGCGGCTCGATAGGAATGGCCGCCACAACAAACAGCAAAAGGCACAGAAAATAGGGCTGCAGGTTTGGCTCGATCAGCCGCGATAGCTTTTTATGCACGGACAGCGTCCCCCCTCTTTTTCTCTACCGCCGGGCACGCGCCGGCGCGTCCGCGCCAGCTGCGGCCCGTAGATAGGACATTATATCATACCTGCGCCGCAAAAGAAAGTGTAAAATCCACAGCCCGGGGCAAGAAAATCCCGCCCTGCCGCGGCCGCTTTGCCTCCCTCCGCCGGTTGGAAAATTTTTGTATACATTTCCGCCCATCCATGGTATAATAGGGATGTAGGCTGCGTCCCCGTCCTTCCGGCGGGTCGATGCGCCCCTTTTTCCCGGATTTTTTTACAGGCCGCGGCGGGCGGGCCTGTGATAAAATACAGCGGCCCCCTCTCCAGGGGAGAGGCGGCCGCCCCATTTACATAGCGGGCAGATTCCCTCCCGGCGCCGCGCGAAGCGAGGTGCGGCCAGCGGGGGCGCTCTTCCCGTCTGTTTTCGTTGCGTTTTTCCAACGCATCTACAACGATTATTATCCCAACGAACGAAAGGACTGTACCATTTTGGCAGAAAAAATGAAAATCATCCCTCTTGGCGGCCTCAATGAGATCGGCAAGAACATGACCGTATACGAACACGGCGGAGAGATCATTGTCGTGGACTGCGGTCTGGCCTTCCCCGGGGACGATCTGTATGGCATCGACCTCATCATCCCCGATGTGACCTATCTGGTCAAAAACAAGGCCCGTATCAGGGGCCTGTTCATCACCCACGGGCACGAGGACCACATCGGCGCCATCCCCTATATCCTCAAGCAGGTGAACATGCCGGTGTACTGCACCCGCCTCACCGCCGGGCTCATCAAGCTGAAGCTGGAGGAGCACGGCCTGCTCAAGTCCACCAAGCTCATCACCGTGGAGGCGGGCGAGATGATCCGCGTAGGCAAGTTCTACGTGGAGTTCATCCACGTCAACCACTCCATCGCCGACTCCGTGGCCTTCGCTATCCACACCAGCATGGGCGTCATCGTCCACACCGGCGACTTCAAGATCGACTCCACCCCCATCGACGGGGCGGTCATCGACCTGGGCCGCTTCGGTGAGCTGGGCAAGGAGGGGGTGCTGGCCCTGCTGGCCGACTCCACCAACGTGGAGCGCCCTGGCTACACCATGAGCGAGCGGGTGGTGGGCCGCACCTTTGAGCGGCTCTTCACCGGCTGCAAGCAGCGCATCATCGTCACCACCTTTGCCTCCAACGTCCACCGCATCCAGCAGGTCCTCGACGCCGCCGCGGGCTGCGGCCGGAAGGTGGCCGTCACCGGGCGCAGCATGGAGAACATCATGAAGGTGGCCACAGAGCTGGGCTACATGAAGCTGCCCAAGAACACCCTGGTGGATATCAACAAGATCAAGTCCCTGCCCCTGGACAAGCAGGTCATCGTCACCACCGGCAGCCAGGGCGAGGAGATGAGCGCCCTGTACCGCATGGCCTTCTCCCAGCACCGGCAGGTGGAGGTGGGCCCCGGCGACCGGGTCATCATCTCCGCCAGCGCCATCCCCGGCAACGAAAAGACCATTGGCCGGGTGATCAACGAGCTGTTCCGCAAGGGCGTGGACGTGGTCTACGACAAGTCCGACCCCCTCCACGTCTCCGGCCACGCCTGCCAGGAGGAGCTGAAGATCATCCACGCCCTCACCCGCCCCAAGTTCTTCATCCCCCTCCACGGCGAGCAGCGCCATCTGCGCCGCCACGTGGAGCTGGCCCTGGAGATGGGCATGGACCGGAAGAACATCGTCCTCCCGGACATCGGCAACGTCATCGAGCTGACCACTAAGACCATCAAGGTGGCCGACGCCCCCGCCCCCGCCGGCGCCGTGTTCGTGGACGGCAGCGGCGTGGGCGACGTGGGCGCGGTGGTGCTGCGGGACCGGAAGATCCTGGCCGAGGACGGCATGGTGGTCATCATCCTCAACATCCAGAACGGCCATCTCATCAGCGATCCCGAGATCATCACCAGGGGCTTCATCTACGTGAAGGAGTCCGAGGAGCTGATGGGCGAGCTGAAGGAGGTGGCCCGCAGCGCCGCCCTGGGCGTCATCGGCCAGAAGAGCCGGGACATGGGCGAGCTGCGGGGCGCGGTGAAATCCGCCGTCAGCGGCTATCTCTTCAAGCACACCAAGCGCTCCCCCATGGTGATCCCGGTGGTGAATAAGCTGTAACGCCCCGGAATACAGGCGAATACAGAGGAAAAAGGTACGGGCGGCGCTGCCGCCCGTACCTTTTCTTCAAAAAGCAGGGGTCCCCCGCGGAAAAGTCTTGAAATCCCGGGATTTTTTTGTATAATAGGGCTAGAGGCAAAAGGGTTTAGTCACCCCATGGGGTGACTACTGTTTGTATTACAAACAGTGCGGCCTTTCCGGGCCCCTCTATTTCCGGGCCAGCCCCTCGATATAGGCCCCCGCCTTTGCGCGGCCCAGCGTATCCAGGCCGCGGTAGCTCTCCAGCAGCCTGCGCTCGTCAGAGGTCAGGCCGGGGAATGCCTGGGTCCCGGAATTATCACGGCCCATCAGATAGTCAATGCTGACGCCGAACAGGTCGCTCATTTTGACCAGCGCGGTATAGCTGGGAAAATGCTTTTCGCTCTCATAGGCGCTGACGGTCTCCTGGCTGACTTCCAGCTCAATGCTCAGTCGCACCTGGGACATGCTGCGCGCTTCCCGCAGCTCACGGATGCGGTTGCTCATGTGCTTCACCTCATAAAAATTTTACAGGTTGTACTTGTAGTTTTTAGAGGTTTATGCTATATTTATCACAGGTTGAACCTGTATGGCTGAAATTATATTCTATTAAGGAGGAGAACCCATGAAAAAACGATTATTGGCAACCCTGTTGACCCTGTGCCTGGCCGTTGGCTTATTGCCCGCGACAGCGCTGGCGGAGGGCGAGACGGATGGCGCCACATATGTGGCGCAGATCGGCAGCACGCAATATACAACTTTATCCGATGCTGTCGCCGCAGTCCCGACGGATGGTACGGAAACCACTATTACCTTGCTGGGCGATATATCGCGTTCTTTAGTTGTTACGTCTGGGAAGAACATTGTCTTGGACCTGAACGGGCATACTATTGATACAGGGAGTTACCTTCCCGTAAGCTTAAATCATGGTACCGTAACGCTGCGCAATGGCACTGTACGCAGTACAAATGCTGGTGCATATGTTTATGGAAGCGGTACAAATGCTGTAAATTATAGCGTGTTAAATATTGAATCAAGCGCCAAAGTGGAAGGTTATTACGGCATAGTCGTATGCGGCCCTACTTATGGCGATAATTACTCTTACGGCAGCATCATTAATATTGAAGGCACTGTTAATGGTGTAATTTTTGTTAGCGGCAACATGGGCAATGACCCAGCGAAAGCAATACAGGCTGAAAACCTGACCACTATTAATGTGAACGGCACGGTAGATGGGACTAGTGCTGTAGGCAGTGCAGACACTTCAGGCATTGCCATGAACGGTTATGCTGTGGTCAATGTGTATGACGGAGCCTCCATCACCGGGCGGGAAGCCATCGGCGTCAAGCGGGGCGTGCTGAATGTCTATGGCGGTACCTTGATTGCTACTGGGGCGAAGGTCGATCCCGCAGCAGCAAATCATAACGGTACAGAGGCAACCGGCGCGGCGATTTCTATTACAAGCACTTATAACAATGCCGGAATCATCGACGTAAACATCTATGGCGGCAATTTTAACAGCACCAACAATTCTGCGTTGTATATGGGCCATTCGAAGGAATCTGACAGCAGTCTCAGGCCCTATACGCAAGGTGCGTCCGTCAATATCGCGAACGGCAATTTTAACGGGGCTTCAGCGGAAGCCGCTGTCTATATCGCAGAAGCCATGGAGGGTGATGATAATTCTTATACCAAGGAAGTCATCACCGGCGGAACCTTCTCCAGCGACATCCGTGACTACCTCCCCTCCGACGCGGCCCTGACATGGGACAGCACCAGCGGTAAGGTCGTGATCGACGAAAACAAAGAAGCCGCCGCTTCGGTCAACGGTATTCCCTATACGGCCCTCCAGGCCGCTATTGACGCCGCCCCCGCCGGCGCTACCATCGACCTGCTGAAAAGCATTACTGTTGATGTTCCCCAGGGGGCATCCCCAAAGACTGGTGCAATTAACATCACCAAGAATATTACGATCAACGGCAATGGCAATGCTATTACTGCTGGCACTGGCTTTACCGTGACGAGTGAATGGGATCCCCTCCACATCGGGCAGTATCATGTGCTCAACATCATGAACGGGGCCGATGTTACCCTGAAAAACCTGACCGTTGACGGTGACTGGGACCACACTGAGACAGATGCCAACGCCGCCAGAAGCGGCATCAACGTCTACTCCGCTGGAACGGTCACTCTGGATACCGTGACCGTTCAGAACTGCTCCGTCTACGGTGTCGTGGTCAATGGCAGTGGTTCGACCGTGAACGCCACCGACCTGACCACCAGCGGCAACCGCTGGGGTGTCAACGCCGATAGCAGTGGTGTTTTCAATATGACAAGCGGCACCCTCAACGAGGAAGCGTCCCTTGTCATCGAGGGCGGTACTTCTACCGTGAATGGCGGCACCTTCCTGGGGGCTGTTGGCGTAAAGGACGACTCCAACGGAACCCTGACCGTCAAGGGCGGTTCTTTTGCCAGCTCTGTGATTGAGTATGTTGACAACAGCATCAAGTATGAGGTAAACAACAGCGGCAGATACACCTATTATCCGACGCTGGATAAGGCCCTGGCTGCGGCGGGCACCACCGGTACCATCACCTCTGTCGCCACTGTTGGTGAGACGACTGTCTACACCGTCACTCTCAGCAACGGCGGAAATACTGTAATTAAGGTCAAGGCCAACGAAAGCATCACCCTCCCCGCCTATGCCAACACCGCCTACAGCGCCTTTGTGGGCTGGCTCAACACGACCACCAATCAGGTTGTTTCCGGTGGTGCTTCCGTGGAAGTCACTGCGGATGTGACCTATGTGGCCCAGTGGCAGGCGATCTACTATCCTCCCATTGGCCCCACCAACCCCAGCAAGCCCACCACTCCCGAGAAGCCCGAAGAGCCGGATACCTGGGTGAACCCCTACGTGGACGTGTCCGTGCTGGATTGGTTCTATGACGAGGTGGCCTATGTGTCCGCCAAGGGCCTGATGACTGGTACCACAGCCACCACCTTCCTGCCCAATACCGACACCAGCCGGGCCATGATCTGGACGGTGCTGGGCCGCATGGCGGGTGAGAATGTGGAAGGCGGCAGCCCCTGGTACGCCGCGGCCCAGAGCTGGGCGGTGTCCTCCGGGGTGTCCGACGGCACGGAGCCCAACAGCGCGATCACCCGTGAGCAGCTGGTGACGATGCTGTACCGCCAGGCGGGGTCTCCCGCGGTGGGCGTGGCTGAGCTGGCGCGGCTGGGTCAGTTCACCGACGGCGAGAGCGTCAGCGACTGGGCGGAGGAGGCCATGGCCTGGGCGGTGTCCAACGGCATCCTCACCGGCGACGGCGACATGCTGAAGCCCCAGGGCAGCGCTACCCGCGCCCAGGTGGCCGCCATCCTGGCCCGCTTCTGCGAGAATATCCAGAAGTAAGCCCCGGGCGCGGCCCCAGCTTGCCCTGGCAGGAATAAAACGATGGAGGATCGTCGATCCAGACGATCCTCCATCGTTTTTCATGGAAAGCTCTTCGGCGCTTTCTACTCTATGCCGGCCTCCACGGCCAGCCGCTCCCCGTCCCATTGGCAGCGGAATCCCCCGCCGTTGGGGACCTGCCAGCGGTAGAACTGGCGGCTCTCCTCCAGCGCCTCCAGCAGGCACATGATCGTCCCGCCGTGGACCACCAGGGCGATGGAATCCCCCGCCCCGTGCCGGGCGGCCAGGGCCAGGAAGGCCCGGACCGTCCGCCGCTGCTGGCTGGCCCTGTCCTCCCCGCCGGGAGGCGCGGACGCGCCGCCGGTATTGAGCCACAGCTGATAGGCCGGGTCGGCCTTCAGCTCCTCGTAGGTATGGTTTTCAAACGCGCCGAAGCCGCACTCCCGCAGATCCTCTACCATCTGGGGTGTTTGCCCGGGAAAGAGGATCGCCGCCGTCTCCCGGCAGCGGAGCAGGGGCGAGACGTACACCGCCCCCACCGGGGGCAATATCCTCCCCTCCAGGGCGGCGCGGCCCTGGGGGCACAGGGGCTGGTCCGTGGAACCGATATACCGCCGCTCCAAATTCCCCTGGGTCTGTCCGTGGCGGATCAGGTAAACCGTCATTTCAGCCGAACCCCCAGTCCGCACTGGACCCGGTAGACCGCTTGCGCCTGTTCCGCCAGCTCGCAGCAGATACGCCCCACCAGCTCCCGCCAGGCCCGCTCCTCCCGGTCCACGGGCACCACGCCGCAGCCCACCTCGTCGCAGATCACTACCCCCTCCGGGTGCTCCGCCAGCCACCGGCTGATCTCCCCCCTGGGGTCCTCCAGCGCCCGGATGGCCCGGTGGAGACCGTGGACGCAGTTCTCCGCGCCCAGCGCCCCCTCGCTCCAGGCCGTGACGCCCAGCGTCTCCCTGGCAAACTCCAGCTTCCCCTGGGCCATACCGCCCACGATCAGAACCACAGCGCACACACCCTTTCCGTCAGCACCACCGCCGCGAGCATCACCAGCTCACAGACCTGCAAAAACCAGCCCGCCAGGTCCCCGGTGAAGCCGCCGAACACCCGCAGGGCCATGGACTTATAAAAAAAGTAGAACAGGACTGCCGCAGCCAGGGCCGCAAGGCCGGGGACCGGCTCCCCCCAGCAGAAGAGCACCCCTATATAGACCGCCAGATACAGCGCCATCACCCACCAGGGGAATCTGCTGCCCGCCTTCATCGTGGCCCCCATGCCCGCCCGGGCGGAGGGCAGGCGCTCAATGGCCAGGGCGCTGAGGCTGCGGCTGAGGACAAAGCCCGCCGCCAGGGTGGGGACGCTCCTCAGCTCCGTCAGCAGGCCGAAGTACGCCAGAAACCACACGCAGCACCAGATGACGGCAAAGGCCCCGGCGCTGGAGTCCTTTAAGATCGCCAGCTTTTTCTCCCTGGGCGCGTGTGAGGCCAGGGCGTCCACGGTGTCGCAGTAGCCATCCAGGTGGATGCCCCCGGTAACGGCCACCGGCACAGCCGTCATCAACGCCGCGCGGAGGACCATGCCGAAGCCCAGCTGATAACAGACCGTGTGCGTCAGCCACACGGCCAGCCCCACTGCCAGCCCCACCAGGGGGAAAAAGGCCAGAGTGTGGCGCATATTTTTCTCGTTCCACTCCACCTGGGGCATGGGGATGCGGGAGTAGGTGGAGAAGGCGATGGCGCAGGAGGCGAGCAGCTGTCTCATGGGGCGGGCCCTCTTTTCTCAGGTTTTGTTTTGTCCAGTATAGCAAGCTCCGCCCGGTTTTGCAAGGAGGTACTGTTTTGCAGGGCCGGACTGCCTGGTCACAGCTTCATCGGCTCCGAGAAGCGGATTGCGTCGAAGGATATCATGTGGTATCATAATGGAAAAATGCACTGGTACCTATGGGAGGGCCGTCATGGCACAGCACGAGTTTGGGATCATGGACCGGGCCCCGGCCCACGGGGAGAGATATGACGCGTATGAACCGTGGAAATACAGGTGTATCGCTGTGGACGACGATTTGATCGAGCCCCTCCTCCCACGGCTCGCTTCTGTGAAATTCTTTTGGCATTCTGTCGACATGCCGGGGAAGGGATTGGCTTACTGCGGGGTCACGCTCATCCCCCCGGAATCCATAGATGGGATGATGCAGGCCATGGATGGGTCCCCACAGCTTCGCGCCCTGGAGGAATTGCTGTCAGAGGCAAGGAATAAAAACAAATATGTGATCCATTTTGGGATATAAGCTTAACGCCGAAGGTCGTTCGGTTCCCTGTTTTTATACAATTGGATCAGAAATTAACTATTTTCACGACCTGTTCCATTAACAAACAGGTTCAAAAAGGAGGGCCGCGGGAGTTGTCTCCCGCGGCCCTCGCCGCTGTCTCAGCCCGGTTTTTTACCTGAGAGGGATCTCCGCGCCGCAGATGGAGATGGACGCCAGGCTGTCCACATCCACCAGCGTGTGGGCGCCGTTGAAATAGCTCTTGTCGTAGGTCCGGCACAGGATCAGGTACCCGTCCTCCTCCACGTTGTCCCCGCCGCCGCAGCCGCTTCCGCCGATATTGCCGTCCACCACCAGGACACCGCCATCCTTGTCCTTAAGGACGATCTCCTGATACTCGATGCAGCTATACCATCCATCGGGGGCGTCTTTGGGCACCCAGCTGTGGTGTCCCTTCAAGGCGTCGCCCTCGATGCGCACCCGCACGCCCAGAGGCGACACCTCCACCTGGGTGATGACAGCCTCCACCCCCAGGGTGCTCACCGGCACATTGGGCTCCAGCCGAATGGTATTGTCCGGATAGGAGATGGTCAGCCAGCCGAAGTCCCACGGGCCGCCGCAGTCGATGATTTGCTCATGGGCCTTTTTCTCCGGGTCCCACTCACCATAGTGGCAAAGGTCCCGCAGGACCAGATGCATCTTCTGGCCGTTGAGCGGATCGCCGTAGATGGAGGTCAGCTGGACAGCAAATTCCACCCGGTTGTCCGCGGGGTCGCCATCCGGCAGCTGCTGCCAGCCCCAGCCGTCGGCGCCGGGCATATCCACATAGGAGTGGTCGTGGTCAAAGTTATATTCCTCCTGGTCCAGCACCGTCCCCTCCGGGGCGACGACCTCCACGCCGAGATAGAGATACCGGTCGTCCCCCACGCAGTCGGTGATGGTGACGGTCCAGCCGCTTCGCTCCACAGACTTGCCGATAAGGGCGCTGCTCTGCTCATAGCCCGGGCCGTCCCCGAACATCGTATCCCGCAGCGTGGGCGAGGCGGCCACGGAGGCCACGGCCGCTGTGGCCAGCAGGCATATGATCGCGGCGACGACCAGCCCCTGCCGCAGCCCCGCTCTGCGGGGCCGGCCTGAGGGCCGCCCCTCCATTTGGCGGCGGCGCAGGCTCTGCGTCAGGGCCCGCTTGCTCTCCTCCGTCAGCCGGATCCGGTCCAGCTCCTGTCGATACTCATTATCGCGCATACTCCATACCTCCCAACATGGTTTTCAGTTTTTCCTTTCCCCGTTTTAAGTGGGTACTCACCAGCGCCGGCGACCGCCCCAGCAGCCGTGCGATCTCCTTTACTTCGTACCCCTCGTAGTACCGCAGGAAGATGGCCTGCCGGTACATCGGCGGCAGCCGCTGCACCTGCTCCAACAAGCTTCCCTCCTCCAGATCCGGCATCTGGACCGTCAGCTGGAGGCCGTCCTCCAGCGGGGCCCGGTGCCGGAACCATGCGGTCTTTTTCCAGTTTTTGCAGGCGTTCACCGCCAAACGGATGACCCACGCCCGCTCCTGCCCGCTGTCCGGGAAAGTCCGCATGTCTTCCAGCAGGCGCAGCAGCACCGTCTGGCAGATATCCTGGGCGTCGTCCATATCCCCCAGCCATGTGTACCCGATCCGCACCAGCAGATCCGCATAGCGGGAAACCAGGTACTCCGCTCGCTCCTCATCCATCGCTCTCACCCCCTTCACCTATATAACAACACAGGGAAGGCAAATCTGTCAAAAGGGCAAAAATTTTCCCTGCAAACAGGAAGAAGGACCGTCCCCTTGTATGGGGGACGGTCCCGGCTTGTTTTTCCGTATGGTTCCCGTGGAACATGCTTTTGCGGGCTCTTAGTGGCGTTCTGAAGTAACTATGGATCAACAATAGGCGTGACAATATCAAGGCTGCCTACCGATATAGGCTAAAATACCTCCGTCTACATAGAGAATGTGTCCATTCACAAAATTCGAGGCATCGGAGGCAAGAAAAACGGCTGGACCACCTAAATCCTCCGGCGTTCCCCATCTCTCTGCCGGAGTTTTTGCATAAATGAACGTGTCAAAGGGGTTTGGTGTTCCGTCTGCTTGAGGCTCGCGCAATGGTGCCGTCTGCGATGTTGCGATATATCCGGGACCTATTGCATTGCACTGAATATTGTTTTTACCGTATTCGGCACAAATATTCCGGGTAAGCATTTTTAAACCGCCCTTCGCTGCGGCATAGGCAGACACGGTTTCGCGGCCCAGCTCACTCATCATGGAACAGATATTAATAATCTTACCGTGTCCTTTGCGAATCATACCTGGCAGCACAGCCTTGGCGACAATGAATGGAGCGTTCAGGTCGACATCCACCACTTGCCGAAAGTCCTCGGCACTCATCTCTATCATGGGGATGCGTTTAATAATTGCCGCATTGTTTACAAGAATGTCCACTCCTCCTAAGTCGCCTTCTATCTGTGCTATCATGCGCCTGACTTCATCTTCCTTTGTGACGTCGCACACATAGCCGTGTGCTTCAATTCCATGAGAGCGATAGGTTTCCAGCGCCTTGTCTACCTTTTCCCGTGTAGTAAGATTAAACGTTACAGTTGCTCCCGCGCCGGCAAGTGCCTCCGCGATAGCCATACCAATGCCGTGGGACGCTCCGGTCACAAGAGCTACTTTGTTTTTCAACGAAAAACAGTTCATGTCAAAATTCCCCATTATTTTCCCTCCTGTAAGTTATTATTCAGAATAAAGAGCCATCCGTTTGCTCCATATCCTATTGTCTTTTTATTAGGAATTGTATCTATTATTTAGCCATATTAAAATGTCGGCCGTCAAGTGGTTTCCAGCATAATCTGAATAATCCGGCGGTCCGTCTCTGACATGCCGTCTCGGGCCAGGAGGCCCACATTGTTCAAGGAATTTTCCACTCCCGAAGATAGAATCCCCTCACCGCCACGAAACTGAGTTCCCTTGAGATACATTTGGTACCCCAGAATACCAGCCTCTGTGGCCAGCGCAATCTTTGCCGCGCAGGAGGGCTTTGCTCCGTCACATATAATACCCGATGCCATAGCCAAGGCATTAACCAATGCATGGCAGGCTGCGTCGTAGCTGCGCTCCAAAAGGAACGCGATGCCAGCGCCAGCGGCGGCACCCGCCGAAACAGCGCCGCAATATGCAGACAAGCAGCCAATTTTCTTTTTCTCATAGACGGCAGTCAAGTTGCTGAATAAGAGTGCACGATACATCCACTCTTCAGGGCAATGGTTCATCCGAGCATAAACCAAGATGGGTATACTTGCACAGATTCCCTGATTTCCACTTCCGGAATTGATAACTACCGGCATCTCGCAGCCATCCATGCGGGCGTCGGAGGCTGCTGCCGCATAGGCCTTGGAAATGTTCTTGGGGTCATCCCCCTGTTCACGCAAGATAGCGCCAATGGCCGCTCCATACTGTCCTCGCAGCCCCTCCTCTGCAATCGCCCAATTATAGGTCTCCTGCAGTTTAAGCACTTCCATCACATCTGAGAGCTCACAAGTGGCGGAAAAGTCGAAAATGTCCGCTAAAGACATCCAATCGTCCGCTTCTTCGCTTTGGATGGAAGCCTTCTCTGCAGGATTCCGAAGCGTCTGCCCATTCAGTTCACACAGAGTAATATTCGTATGATTATCAGTGATGCGAACACTTGCGACATCCTCTTCAGCGGATAAGTGTATCAAAATGTCAAATATATGTGGTGTATCCAGTCTTTCCACCCGAATGGAAGTCTTATCCTGATAGCTCTTAATCTCTGCAATTTGTTCACTGGTAATGGAGTCAATAACATTAAGTCGTCTGCTTGAATCCCCAGCAATAATCCCGGCCGCAATCGCTGTGGGGATTCCGTGCAGCCCACCTGTTCCTGGGACAATTACACTCTTCGCGTTTTTTAGAATATTCCCGCTCACTTGAATGCATATATCCTCTGGGATACGCCCCAGTACATCTCTTGCCGTAGCAGCAGCGTAAGCGATGGCTACCGGCTCTGTACAGCCTGTAGCCGGAATGAGTTCCTCATATAGAAGGGAGACATATTTCCTATAGCGCGGATCTGTTTTTTTCATAGAAACCTCTTCTCTGTATATTGAACCGAAACAAATAGCCCTCTGTGAACAAATTCAGTATATCCCTTGATTCGTCATATGTCAATAATAATTTCTTATTTAAATAAGAAATTATTATTGACATAATAGAGCGGGGCGATTATAATAAAACTCGCGAGAGATTATCGCGGCAACTTAAAAGCAGTGAAGAGAGGAGCGCAATACCATGATGACAAGAGAAGAACGCCTAAAAGCAAGTATCGCAGGTATGGAAACTGACCGTGTTCCCTATAGCTTGTGGTATCACTTGCCTAAGGTGGATCAGGATCCCCTGGCGCTTGCCCAAGAACAGATCGATCTGGCAGAACTTTATGGCCTCGATTTTATTAAGATGATGCCATTTGGTAACTATGGCGCCCAGGACTACGGTCTGAGTGTCGATTTCTTTTGTACGGAAACTCAGCCCGCTTTTGAGAGACGGTTTGGCATTTGGGACCCGGCCGACTGGGGTAATATTGAGCCGCTGCCCGCTTGCTATGGTACCTACGGCAAGCAAGTTCAGCTTGCACAGTATACCCAACGTCTCACAAAAGGGAAAAATATTCCATTTATTCAGACTATCTTCAGCCCTTTTACCACAGCCAAGAAATTGGCAGGGCCTCGAATCTTTCAGGATATGCTTACTCACCCGCACCTGTTGCATAGCGCTCTACAGGCTATTACCGAAACGACAATAAACTTTGTAAAAGCTAATATTGATGCTGGGGTATCCGGTTTCTTTTTTGCAACCCAGTGTGCTTCCAGTGACTATCTCACTCCGGAGCAGCATGAGATCTTCTGCGAACCATATGATCTTCAAGTGATTGCCTCCTACCAGGAGTGTACTTGGCTTAATATTCTGCATCTCCATGGCGAGCACACTTACTTTGAGCATGTGGCCAATACATACCCATGCAATGTTATTAACTGGCATGACAGGTGGACAGCCCCAACTATGGCTGAAGCACGCGGTCTGACCAATAAATGTCTGGCCGGTGGAATTAATGAAAAATGGCTGGAGACCGCCCATCGCCACGAGGTGGAAGGCCATATCCGGGAGAGCCTGACTGCTGGTGGTGTGCGCGGGCGGATTCTTGCTCCTGGATGCTGTATCGAACTGGGAACGCCAAGGGAAAACATTTTGGAGGTGAAGCATGTAATAGAATCCATGTTTCTGACAAAATCCTCTGATCGTGCGAAATAATTTTTGAGAAATTGCAGTGTTTTGCTTGCTCATTTTATAGTGGTTTATTATAATAAGAAAAAATCATTATACGAAATGAGGGCAAATCATATGTCATACAATCCCGCTTTGGAGCCGTATATCGGCCTTGTACAATACCTGGGCGCCACTTTAGGGGCGCAATACGAAATTTTGCTTCAAGACATGGAAAATCATGTCCTGTTGGGTATTGCCAACGCCTATATCAACGTACGTATACAGGGCGGCAGTGTTACTCCTCTAGCTATTGAATTGGAAAAGAACGAAATTTGGAAACAGACGGACTATCTGACGAATCTTCGCTGTGAATCACCCAACGGACACAACGTTCTGTCCTCTTTCTATTTCATCAAACAGGACAACCGGTTGATAGGGATTCTCTCGATAAATCTTGATGCTACCCTTTTCAGCCAGAGCAATAGTCCTGACTTGCACCTGGCCCTCAACACTCCGATTCTTGAAGATGCTTCTGTAAGCTCTGGCAATATGCCCAAAATTGTGGATGCCGTTGTCGATGAATATTTGAACCAGCACGGCATTACTGCCGCACGCCTCAGTCACCAGGAGCGGCAGATGCTCATCTCCACACTTAAGGCGCGGGGAGTATTTTCTGTCCGTGGTGGTGTGCGCTATGCCGCGGAGAAGCTGGGATGTTCCGGCGCTACGGTGTATCGCTACTTACAAAACAAGGTATAGCGTCCTATTATGAGCCGGTGCACAAGGCGCTGTTATCCTCTGTGCACCGGCTCATTTTTAATTGTAAAGGACGGGATCATTATGAAATATTGTATCTTAGGCGCTGGAAGAACGGCACAAGGTATGGTGGCCTATCTGTCTCAGCGCGGGCAGCAAGCAGGGATCTGGGACAGAAGTCAGGAGAAGCGATCCCTTCTGCGGGAGTGCGGCATCAAAATGGAAGGTCAGTGCGAAGGGAGTTATCAGCCAATTGTCGTAGACAGTCTTGAGGAAGCAGCTGCCCAGGCGGAAGTGCTGCTAATAATGACTACGGCAGAAGGGCACATGCCATTGGCAAGCGGGTTGTCCGGACACCTGCGCAAAGGCCAGATGATCCTAATTCTAAATGGGAATATGGGTGCATGGGAGTTCTGGTCCATATTGCAGGAGGAGATAAAGGAGAAAGGTGTTCTTCTCGCAGAAACAGGGGGGATGCTCCTGTTGTGTGATTATAATGAGAACGGGCATCTATTTTTGAAATCAATCAAAAAGGAAATGAATTTGGCCGCTATCCCGTCGTCGGCTACCGCGGAAATGATCCATCAGCTCAGTGCAGAATTTCCTCAATTTTACTCGGTTGGCAGTGTGGTTGAAACATCGCTCAATAATTCTAATCCAATTATTCATGCACCTGTTACACTTTTCAATTTCACCCGTACCGAAAATGGGGAAAACTACAACTTTTATGCAGACGGCGCAACCGCCTGTGTAGTGTCTTTTATTGAGCAGGCTGATAAAGAGCGCTGCGCAGTAATACAAGCAATGGGCGCTACACCTATTCCCTGTGTTGATATCATCAACAGCTTTTGGCCTCGTAAATTTGATTGTCTGCTGGACGCTATCCGGCAAAACAATGCCTATATGACGGGAAAGGGTCCTCGTACCTTGGCTTATCGATACATTACGGAGGACATCCCTTTTGGCATTGTCCCTCTGATCGATCTGGGTAAGCAATTTGCGGTTCCTACCCCCTGTCTAGAGGCTATGTTAACCTGTTATCATGCGCTTTTAGGAAATACGTTTCCAAGCAAAAGCCCCAATGTTCAGGGATTTGCCCAGGTAATCCATGAGATGTAGGTTTAATCCGTCAGGCAATTCCTTCTGCGTCTAGAAATTAAAGTCACCGCCTGATCCGCTTGCCATTTTGGGTACTCCAGCAAGGGAAATGCACCTTTCCGTGGATAAAAAGGAGAGGGACGCGATGCGTCCCCCTCCTTTTCAAATGTTTACAGATTTTCCAATTCCTCCAGCCACAGCCGCGCTACAGCGTCGCTGGGCATCCGCCTCGTCGGCGCAAAGTCCGCTTCGCTCATAACGCCCTGGGCGGGCATTGCTCCCTCCGCTCCCTTGCGCCTCCTCTTCCCATCGGGACCGCTTGCGCTGGGTCCCGCCGGGATCCCTGATAGGCGACTGGCGGATCACCATACCCTCAATTGATCTCCTCCAGTTCCTCCAGCCACAGCCGCGCCACTGCGTCGCTGGGCATCCGCCAGTCGCCCCGGGGGCTGAGGGCCACGGAGCCCACCTTTGGTCCGTCGGGCAGGCAGGAGCGCTTGAACTGCTGGGCAAAGAAACGGCGGTAGAAGTTTTTCAGCCACTTCAATATCGTCTCCCGGTCGTAGCGGCGGCCCATGGCCTGTTCCGCCAGGCGCAGCACCTTCCTCGGGCCAAATCCCCAGCGGATGATATAGTAGAGGAAGAAGTCGTGGAGCTCGTAGGGTCCCACCAGGTCCTCGGTCTTCTGGCTGATCTCCCCCTGTACGGCGGGCAGCAGCTCCGGGGACACAGGGGTGTCCAGGATATCCTCCAGCACACGGGTCAGGTCCTCGTCCTTTTTCAGGTTGTCCCGGGCCACATAGTCCACCAGATGGCGCACCAGGGTCTTGGGGATAGAGGCGTTGACGCCGTACATACTCATGTGGTCGCCGTTGTAGGTGGCCCAGCCCAGGGCCAGCTCACTGAGATCACCGGTGCCGATGACCAGTCCCCCGGTCTCGTTGGCAACATCCATGAGCACCTGGGTCCGCTCCCGGGCCTGTGCGTTCTCATAGGTGACGGAGTGGTCGTCCATACTGTGGCCGATATCTTTAAAGTGGCTCTTCACTGTCTCCCCGATGGGGATGGTGCGCAGCGTGGCCCCCATTCGCTCGGCTAGGAGGACGGCGTTGTTCTTCGTCCGGTCCGTGGTGCCGAAGCAGGGCATGGTAATGGCGATGATATCGCTGGCGGGGCGGTGGAGCATACCCATGGCGAGAGCCGTGATGAGCAGGGCCAGGGTGCTGTCCAGGCCGCCGGAGAGGCCCACCACAGCGGTCCTGGCATTTGTGTGCTCCAGCCGCTTTTTGAGACCCAGGGCCGCGATGGTCAAAATTTCCTCGCACCGGGCGGCCCGGTCGGCGGCATTTTCCGGGATAAAGGGAGTGGGGGAAACATAGCGGCGGATCTTGGTGGCGGTGGGGGTGAACTCCGCCCAGGCGTGGCAGGTGTAACCGCTGACTCCGTCCCGCCAGCTGGGCTGGGCGGGGAAGGTGTTCATGCGCCGCCGCTCATAGAGGAGGCGCTGCACATCGATCTCGGCAATGGTCAATCCCGTGGAGAACCGGTTCTCCGCCAGCAGGGCCCCGTTTTCCGCGATCATGTTGTGGCCGGTGAAGACCACGTCCGTGGTGGACTCGCCCTCCCCGGCGTCGGCGTAGACATACCCGCAGCAGAGCCTGCCCGACTGTCCCACCACCAGCTGCCGGCGGTATGCCGCCTTGCCCACCACCTCGTTGGAGGCGGACAGGTTCAATATGATATTGGCCCCCGCCTCCGCCAGGCGGCGGGAGGGGGGATCGGCCGCCCACAGGTCCTCGCAGATCTCGATGCCCACCTTCAGGCCATCCAGCCCCTTGCACTCGATGACCGTCTGGCCCAGAGAGGTGTAGAGCGCATCGCAGCCCTCGCAGGGGGAGGGGATGGCGATGTTCACGGGCCGGTCGAAGCCGTTGAAGGCACTAAACCACCGCTGCTCATAAAATTCGCCGTAGTTGGGCAGGTTTGTTTTGGGTACGATCGCCACGATCTCCCCCTTCTGAATGGCTACAGCGCAGTTATAGAGCTTGCCCGCCGCCCGGATGGGCATGCCCAGGACCGCCAGGGTCTCCAGGTGCTTGGTGGCGGCCAGGATAGTGCGCAGGCCCTCCATAGCGCCCTCCAGCAGGGTGTCCTGCAAGAAGAGGTCGCCGCAGGTGTAGCCGGTCAGGCACAGTTCCGGCAGGGCCAGGATCTTGACCCCCTGGTTGTCCGCCTCCCGGATCATGGTAAAAATCTGCTCCGCGTTATACCGGCAGTCGGCCACACGGATCTTGGGCGTGCCGGCGGCCACGCAAATAAAGCCGTCTTTCATCATTAAGCCTCCTACAGGTTTTTTGTTGTGGTTATTGTACCCCAGCGGGCGGGAAAAAGCAACAGGATACGGGATCCCCGTATCCTGCTGGAAGGGTCATGCTTCAGAGCCGCCCTGGGAGCCCTGCTGGCCGCCCTTGCCCCGGGGGCGGTGGCGGGGCCTGCGGCGCCGGGCCCTGGCCTCACCGGAGCTGCTCTCGCCGGACTGCTGGCGGGCAGCCCGGTCGGCGGCAGCCTTCTTCTCGGCTGTTGTATCCGTGACGGTCCGGACCGGGACCTTTTCCACCTTGACCGTCTTCTCGCCTCGGGGGGCCTTCGCCGGGCGGCCGCTCTCCGCCTTCCTGTCGGCTTTTGGCTTGTCCGACCGTTTCTCAGGCTTTGCCTGCTTCTCCGTCTCGGCAGGGGCGGATTTTTCCCCGGCGGCCTTGGCCTTGTCTCCGCTGTGCCGTCCGCCTCTGCGGCGGCGGCGTCCGCCGGAGGGCTTCTCCGCCCCGTCTGGATCGCCGGCCAGGACAGAGGGGATGGAGATGGCATCCCGCGGGGTGATCAGGCGGCGGGAGATCTGGAGCTCCCGCTCCTCCTCCGCCTCTGGGGAGATATAGCGGGCAGGGCGCTCCTGGGGGATCTCAATGCCGTCCCGGCTGCCCTTGCCGTTGCGCAGGACGCGGATCTCACAGTTTTTATAGCGCTTGGGGGACTCCGGGGCGCTGTCCAGCCGGACCTGGACCTCCTCCCGGAGCAGGTCCACGCCGCTGATGTTGCCGATGCCGTCGGGGGTGTCCACAAAGCTGTCGTTTTTCGGCATCCGCTTGGACGCGTCCTCATAGGCGTTCTGCTCGTACTTCAGGCAGCACATCAGCCGGCCGCAGGTACCGGAGATCTTGGCGGGATTCAGGCTGAGGTTCTGTGTCTTGGCCATCTTGATGGAGACGGGGATAAATTCGTCCAAAAACTGGCTGCAGCACAGGGGCCGGCCGCAGATCCCCAGGCCGCCCAGCATCTTGGCCTCGTCCCGCACGCCGATCTGCCGCAGCTCAATGCGGGCCCGGAATACGCTGGCCAAGTCCTTCACCAGTTCCCGGAAGTCCACCCGCCCCTCGGCGGTGAAGAAAAAGATGATCTTGTTGCCCTCGAAGTTGCACTCCACATTGACCAGCTTCATCTCCAGCTTGTGGGCGGCGATCTTCTTCTCACAGATCTCGAAGGCCTCCTTCTCCCGCCTGCGGTTGTATGCGGCGGCCTTGTGATCGTTCTCCGTGGCGATGCGCACCACCGGGCGCAGGGGCTGGATCACGCTCTGGTCTGGGACGGCGTGGTTGCCCTCCACGCAGCGGGCGTACTCGATGCCCTGGGCTGTCTCCACCACGATATACTGGTCGGGAGCGATCTGGAGCCCCCTGGGGTCGAAATAGTAATTCTTTGTTCCGCCGCGAAAGCGGACGCTGATAACCTCTGTCATATTCCGTTCCTTTCTTCGCCGCTTCCAGCGGCAGGGAAATTTTTTCTTTTCTCAGATTTTCCGGGGCTGCGCGCCCCGGACCCTCGTTTATTTGTGGGCCTGCCCGGCCCACACCCGGGTTACTTTTTGCTCGTGCAAAAAGTAACCAAAAACACGCCAAAACCAATGGTTTTGGAATCCTTTGTTTCATCGGACTGGGTGGAGATTTGATAGCATCCAGCCGCCGAATGAGAAGTCCTTCGGGCATCTGATCTCCGCTGGGTTTCTAGTCCAACTTCGCCTGTCGGCCTGTTAATGGGGTAGAGCCATCTGTTTTTCCATAGGAAGAACTGCGGCAAAACAGAAGAACCATGGCGGATATCGCACCACATTTCATATGGATCGAGCGTCACGCGCCAAGACCCAAGGAGCGGTAGACCCAAAGGTCCCGGCGGAGGGGCAGATGCATCTGACCAGCGGCGCCGCAGTTGGCACTATCGGGAGACAAAACCAGTCCTTGCCGTCGCGTCCTCATCAAAAAAATGGGGGGGATTCCTAAGGGGGCGCAGCCCCCTTATGCGTGCTTTTGCAACTTTTCTCACGGGAGAAAAGTTGAAACCGCCCCGCCGCCGCAGGCGGCGAAAAACCCGGGGGCTGGGGGCGGAACCCCCGCAAAACACTCAGATCCGCTCCAGCGCCACTGCCAGGGCGCCGGTCAGGTGCCCCACGCCGACATTGTACTCGCACTGGCGGGCAAACTCCTGGAGCACGTCCGCGGCGGCGGAAAGCCTGCGCCGGCCCAGATCCTGGGCCAAACGGAGAGAGAGCTGGTCGCCCGGGCCCGCGCCGTAGCAGGCGGCAAGGCCTCCGGCAAGCAGGTCACGGGCGTCGGACAGCAGACGCTGCAAGCTCTCCCGGTCGATCTTGCTGTTCTCCAGTTCCGCACAGAAGGCGGTCAGCTCGGCGGCCTTGCCAGCACAAAGCAGCCGGCACAATGTCCTGGCGCCGTCGTCCGGATCGGCGCCGTCGCCGGCAGGGCGCAGCCGCAGCTCCACCGACCGGGAGCGGATCGTGGGCAGCAGCACAGAGCTGTTGCGGGCGCAGAAGAGGAACGCCGCCTGGGGCGGCCCCTCCTCCAAAACCTTCAGCAGCACCCCCTGGGCCTTGGGGTCCAGCAGGCCGCAGTCCGGGAAAATATAGATTTTTCGTCTGCCCTCGTTGGGAAGGATATACGCGTCGGCACGCACCTGGCGCAGCACATCGATGGAGATGTTCTTGTGCTCCGGATCCGTCACGGTGATAACGTCGGGGTGGATATCCCGCAGGACCTTGGAGCAGGGGCCGCACTGCCCACAGGGGCGGTCGGATCCCTGGCACTCCATGGCCGCGGCGGCAAACCGGGCGGCCCGGACAAGGTCCCCCGGGCCGCTGAAGATCAGGGCGTGACCCAGGGCATCCCCCCGGGCGGCCTGCCGGATACGCTCCGCCAGCCGGGGATCCTCAGGTATGGTCAGCGGTCCCGGCACAGCAGGGTCCCTCCTCTCCGCAGCCTCCCATTCTATGGGCGCGATAAAATAGAAGATGAAAAATCAAAATCATTGTATCACACCTGTCTGCAAAAAATCAACAATCTTGAAAAAAATAATAAAAAAACCTTAAAATTGCAAAAACAGTGGAAATTTTATATAAAATAAAGAAAAATTCTCTTGCAAAGGGGGGAGGAACCTTCTATAATGTAATTCTCAAAATAAAGGATGAAAAAGCAGAAACTAATCAACAGGAGGCAAACAACAAAGTGAGTAAAAAGTTCGTATATCTGTTTTCCGAGGGGAACGGCTCCATGCGGGAGCTGCTGGGCGGCAAGGGCGCCAACCTGGCGGAGATGACCAACCTGGGCATGCCGGTGCCCCAGGGCTTCACCATCACTACCGAGGCCTGCACCCAGTACTACCAGGACGGCCGCAGCATCAACGCCGAGATCCAGGACGAGATCATGGAGTATATCGGCAAGCTGGAGGAGATGTCCGGCAAAAAGTTCGGCGATCTGAACAATCCCCTGCTGGTCTCCGTGCGTTCCGGGGCCCGGGCCTCCATGCCGGGCATGATGGATACCATTTTGAACCTGGGCCTCAACGACCGCGTGGTGGAGGCCTTTGCCAAGAAGACCAGGAACCCCCGCTTCGCCTACGACTCCTACCGCCGGTTTATCCAGATGTACTCCGACGTGGTCATGGAGGTGGGCAAGAAGTACTTTGAGGAGCTCATCGACGAGATGAAGGCCAAGCGCGGCGTCACCCAGGACACCGAGCTGACCGCCAAGGACCTCAAGGAGCTGGCCGAGCAGTTCAAGGCCGAGTACAAAAACAAGATCGGCGAGGACTTCCCCCAGGACGCCCGGGAGCAGCTCATGGGCGCTGTCCGGGCCGTGTTCCGCAGCTGGGACAACCCCCGCGCCATCTACTACCGCCGCATGAACGACATTCCCTCCTCCTGGGGAACCGCCGTCAACGTGCAGATGATGGTCTTTGGCAACATGGGCGACACCTCCGGCACCGGCGTTGCCTTCACCCGCAACCCCGCCACCGGCGAGAAGAAGCTGTTCGGCGAGTTTTTGATGAACGCCCAGGGCGAGGACGTGGTGGCCGGCGTGCGCACCCCCCAGACCATCGACCAGCTGGCCGAGGTCATGCCCGAGGCCTATGAGCAGTTTGTGGACATCAGCAAAAAGCTGGAGTACCACTACCGCGACATGCAGGACATGGAGTTCACCATCGAGAACAAGAAGCTCTATATGCTCCAGACCCGCAACGGCAAGCGCACTGCCGCCGCCGCGCTGAAGATCGCCTGCGACCTGGTGGACGAGGGCATGATCACCGAGGAAGAGGCCGTGTGCATGATCGACCCCAAGAGCCTGGACGCCCTGCTGCACCCCACCTTCCCCAAAGAGGAGCTGGAGCGTGTGGCTCCCATTGGCCGGGGCCTTGCCGCCTCCCCCGGCGCCGCCGCCGGCCAGGTGGTCTTTACCGCCGACGACGTGGTGGAGTGGGTAGACAAGGGCCACAAGGTGATCCTGGTCCGGCTGGAGACCTCCCCTGAGGATATCGAGGGCATGCACTACGCCAGGGGCATCCTGACTGTCCGCGGCGGCATGACCAGCCACGCCGCCGTGGTGGCCCGGGGTATGGGCACCTGCTGCGTTTCCGGCTGCGGCGACATCGTCATCGACGAGGCCGCCAAACAGTTCACTCTGGGCGGCAAGACCTACAAGGAGGGCGACTGGATCAGCCTGGACGGCTCCACCGGCAACATCTACGGCGAGCGCCTGCACACCGCCGAGGCGCAGATCAGCGGCGAGTTTGGCCGCATCATGGCCTGGGCCGACAAGTTCCGGGACCTGCAGGTCCGTACCAACGCCGACACCCCCAAGGACGCCCGCCAGGCCAAGAATTTCGGCGCCGAGGGTATCGGCCTGTGCCGCACGGAGCACATGTTCTTTGACCCCGAGCGCATCTCCGCCATCCGGGAGATGATCGTCTCTGAGACCACCGAGCAGCGCGAGCGGGCCCTGGATAAGATCGAGCCCATGCAGCAGAAGGACTTCGAGGAGATCTACGAGGCCATGATGGGCAAGCCTGTCACCATCCGCCTGCTGGATCCGCCCCTCCACGAGTTCCTGCCCACCGAAGACGAGGATATCAAGGCCCTGGCCAAGGAGATGAAGATCACCGAGGCCCGCCTGCGGGAGGTCATCGCCAGCCTCCACGAGTTCAACCCCATGATGGGCCACCGGGGCTGCCGCCTGGACGTGACCTATCCTGAGATCGCCAAGATGCAGACCAGCGCTATCATCAAGGCGGCGCTGGCTGTCCGCGCCCGCCGCCCCGCCTGGAAGATCACCCCGGAGATCATGGTCCCCCTGGTGGGCGAGGCCAAGGAGCTGGCCTATGTCAAGAGCATTATTGACAAGGAGGCCAAGGCCCTCATCAAGGAGGCCGGCAGCGACATGACCTACAAGGTCGGCACCATGATCGAGATTCCCCGCGCGGCCCTGACCGCCGACGACATCGCCAAGGAGGCGGAGTTCTTCTCCTTCGGCACCAATGATCTGACCCAGATGACCTTCGGCTTCAGCCGCGACGACGCGGGCAAGTTCCTGGCCAGCTACTATGACCGGAACATCTACGAATCCGATCCCTTCTCCCGTCTGGACCAGGTGGGTGTGGGCCGCCTGGTGAAGATGGCCTGTGAGCTGGGCCGCCAGACCCGCCCCGACATCAAGCTGGGCATCTGCGGCGAGCAGGGCGGCGACCCCTCCACGGTGGAGTTCTGCCACAACGTGGGCCTGACCTACGTCTCCTGCTCCCCCTTCCGCGTGCCTATCGCCCGGCTGGCCGCCGCCCAGGCAGCCATCAAAAACCCGCGGAAGTAAACAAAGGCAGGGGCCCTCTGACAGCACCCCTATCCCCTATTGAACAGATCCGGACAAACGGACAATAGATAAGCCCCCTGATGCAGGAACGCCGACGTACTGCATCAGGGGGTAATTCTATCCTATAAAAAAGTCACCCGTCTTGTATGGTACACCACATATCTTGCCATGCGGAAAGGGGAAAAGTTTTCTGCGGAGCTGTCGCTCCTCTGCCGGCATATCAAATAAAAAGAGCGCGCCTTCATTTTGATGTACAGGTTATTCGCAGCTTCCATGCAAACCGCTGTAAATCAAGGATTGGCAGGGATTGCCCAACGCAGTCCAGAGTTGGCGATCCTGGGATACTGCAATACTGCCATATGCAGTATATCCGTCAGTAGTCCCGTCCTTGCGCGGCAGCCCGTGGCGGCAGAGGGCTCCATCGCCGCCGCCTTCGTGGTCAGAAAGAATGCGGAGAATATCTTGAAAGCGGATTTCTCCGTGTTTCCCCCACAGGTAGGACATGGCCCGGCGATAACGGTTATAAGTGGACAGATATTCCTGGCGGGTCGGATTATATCGCAACATTGCAGGATGGTGATAATGATTACTTCGTATCAGCATACCGTCCAGGGACTCTACAATTTCCATGTCATTTTTTGTCAATTCAATACAGACACAGCGTTTTTCATCGGCAGCTACAAAATTCACATGGAAAACATGAGAAGTCTCGTATTTTATAAATTTAATAACATCATCTACTGTCTCGCAGGCCTGCAGCACATAGTTAGGATTCACCGTGACGTGGGAATATGCTGCAGGACGCAAGTCCTGCTTCACTACAGGGGATACCACACCACTGGTAGCAACAGACAGCCCGGCGCTGTTTATGCCGCTTCCAGGCCATACGACTGCGCCAGCAGGATTGACCTCGCTGACAACCACACCGCTATTATACTTCCTTCGCATAACTACATGGTCCATGGGGTAGCTGATATCGCGGTTCTTGCCCATATAAGTCTTGCCATCCAATGTGGCGGGGCCGTGTGCCACCACTACGCTGCAATCGCTGGTCAGAAGATCGGCATGGAGAAAGAGCTGCACGTTCATCAGCAGGATATCCTCATAGGGGATGCCCGAACCATCAGCCAAACCATGCATTTCTTCGGCGGTATCGGGACGGTCTCGCTCGATAAAATCTGCATTTTGTTTGACAAACGTACGGTAGTAGTCCAGATCCATTTTCTTCTGATCGGTAACAATATACTTGACAACTTCAATATTTTTTGCAATCAAGTCTTTGGCAACGGCTCCATAGGCCTTGCCCTGCTCATAAGCGGAACCTTCTACATTAATGTTCATTATCTTTCCCTCTGTTTATTTATTACTTAGCCTCAGATCGGACAAGCGCCTCACAGGGATTGCGCAAAGCGGTAAACATATCTCTGTCCTCCAGAACAATCAAGCTGGAATATGTAGAAACTGATGTTTCTCCTGTGCCATGGCGGCAAATACTGGAGCCATCCTTACCGTCCCTGTCGTGATGTTGGGCAATTTCCAGCATATCCTGAAACCGGATCTGTCCCACACGGGCCCGCAGAAATGTTTCAGCCGCCTCATATCGACCGTAGTTATTGGGATTCTCTTCCCGGATCGGGCGATATGCCTTGAACTCTTCACTGCGCCAATAATTGCTCCGGAAAAGCAGGCCATCCTGATCCGCATCGCATACTACCAGCTTGTCCTCTGACATTTCGATGCACACGGCACGCTCATGGTCAACGGCAAAGAAGTTCACGCGGAAAATGCGCGGGCCATGCTTATTTTTGATGTAGTCAATGACCTCATCCACATTTTTGCAAGCCTGGAGCACATAATTTGGATTTACTGTTACATGGCCCCGTCTGGATACCGAAAGGTCCATCTCGGGCATATTTGTCGTGGCAGCACCGGTAGTCGCCACCATAAGTCCATAACTGTTAAAGCCATTCCCGGGCCACAAGATAGCACCAACAGGATTGACCTCGCAGATATCCACGCCGCTCGGGTAGTGCCGGCGCGTAACCACATGGCGCATATGGGTGAAAATATCCCGTGTCTTAATCATGTAGGTTTTTCCATCTAGTGTAGCGGGAGCACGGGCGATCATCGTCATGCACTCATCGCTCAAAAGCTGAGCCTGGATAAACAGCTGTACATTGAGCAGATAGATATCGTCCAAAGGTACTCCGGCACCATCTGCCAGGCCCTGCATTTCTTCGGCAGAGTCGGGGCGATCTTGTTTTACAAACTCCATATTCCGATAGACATGCTTCATGTAGACATCCATATCCATCTTTTTGATATTTTCTATTACATTGCGTACAATACCCACATTTTCAACTATTTGCTCACGCATAACCTCGCCGTGCTTTTTCCCCATTTCATAAGGGGAGCCGTTTAGGTCAAGAACCATATTACCTACTTCCTTTCTGGTTTTTATTTCCTTGCTATCCGCAGTGATGGCAGGCACAATAGTGCCCACTTGAGCACTCCACAAACGCTGGAGATACTTGACTGCATATATCAGTTGCCCGTGGGCAACGTGTATGAAAATGGCAGCCGGAAGGTGGATTGAGAGGGCTGGGCAAGTCGCCCGGAAGAAAGATTTTTTCTTTTTTGCAATCCGGATCAGAAATTGGAATGGCGGAAAGGAGGGCCTGGCTATAGGGGTGTAAGGTGTGCTGAAAAAGCTCCTCACTATCACACAATTCAACAATACGCCCCAAATACATAACGGCGATCCGTTTTGAGATGTGTTTGACAATGCGCAGATCATGAGATATGAACAGGAACGCAATATTTCGCTCCTGCTGAATGCTCATCATCAGATTAATGATCTGGGCCTGAACAGAGACATCCAGCGCGGAAACACACTCGTCACAGACAATAAAACTTGGGTTGACCGCCAAAGCCCGGGCGATACTAATCCGCTGCCGCTGCCCACCGGAAAATTCATGAGGATAGCGCCGGAGCATCGCGGAGTTTAGTCCAACAACTTCCAAAAGTTTAGCGGCCTCCACTAAAGCGACCTTCTTAGTCGCCAATTTTTGTATAAGAAACGGTTCACAGAGGATATCTCCTATGGTCATCCTTGGATTAAGAGAAGAATATGGATCTTGAAAAATAATTTGAAAATCCTGACGTCTGCGGCGCAGTTCCTGTGGATTGAGTTTCACCAAATCCTCGCCTTTAAAATAGACCGCCCCACTGGTAGGTTCCGTTAAGCGAATAATGGCCCGGCCCAATGTGGATTTCCCGCAGCCGCTTTCCCCGACCAATCCCAGCGTCTCCCCTTTCTGCAAGGTAAAGCTCACCCCATCTACCGCCTTTACCGATAGAGCGCTTCTTCCGGAGAGCAAGCCGCGCTTCACTGGAAAGTACTTCTTTACATCACAGACTTCAAGCAAGGGGGCACTAGGGGCGATATTATGTGTTTGAGCGTTCACTTAGGTCGCCTCCTTATCCCACTTCTCGGTATACATCCAGCATTTTACGCTGGTGCCTTCCACATCCACTGTTGGCGGCGCAGATCTTCCGCAAATATCGCGTTTTTCAGCACAGCGTGTACAGAAACGACATCCAGCCGGCATTTCTGAAAGGCTCGGCACCGTACCCGGGATAGAGTTTAATGCCTTACCTGCATGATCTACAGTAAGGATCGACCTTAAAAGGCCTTTGGTATAAGGATGTAACGGATGATGGAAAATATTGTGGACATCGGCCATTTCCACCATATTGCCCGCATACATGACAGCAACCCGATCCACGGTTTCAGCAATTACACCTAAATCATGAGTAATCAAAATAAGGGACGAAGAAAACCTGCTATTCAAATCATTCATTAAGTCTAGAATCTGCGCCTGAATGGTCACATCTAAAGCCGTAGTCGGTTCATCGGCAATCAACAGACGCGGCCTGCACACCATAGCCATAGCAATCATAACTCTCTGCCGCATTCCGCCAGAAAGCTCAAAAGGATATTGTCGGATGCGCTGTTCAGGATTGGGAATCCTGACAAGGCGGAGGGCTTCAATAGCCTTCTCCTCGGCTTCCCTTTTGCTGCAGCTCTGATGAAGCAAAAGGGTTTCCTTCAACTGATTTCCAATCGTAAAAAGGGGGTTGAGGCTTGTCATCGGCTCTTGAAAGATCATAGCGATCTCTTTACCGCGAACGCCATACATTTCCTTGTTAGAAAAGGTCAGCAAATTTTCACCAGCATAATTGATCTGACCGGAAACCTTGGCATATTGAGGCAAAAGCTGCAAAATTGTTCGACATGTTACACTCTTTCCGCTGCCGCTTTCGCCTACGATGCCCAATTTTTCTCCTGCCTTTAAATCGAAGCTAATGTCATCGACTGCAGTTGCATTCTGCTTATCAAATTGGACTGAAAGATTTTTAATTGACAAAAGTGGTGTATCCATTGGATCGCTCCTTTTATTGGCTTATTGGGGCTGTGTGTTCTAGCCGTGGGAATCCACTCTAGGGTCCAGATAATCCCGCAGCCAATCGCCAAAAAGATTGACCGCTAATACCAGCAAACTAACCATCGCTCCAGGTAATATGGCCATCCAAGGAGCCGTCTGCATAAAATCCCGGCTTTCACTTAACATGCGGCCCCAAGTTGGAACAGAAATAGGGGTACCCATACCCAGATAACTTAATGACGCCTCCATCAAAACCACTTTTGCAATCTCCAGGGTGGCAATCACAATAACCGGGCTGACAATATTGGGATATATATGCCGCAAAACGATACGGCCATTTGTACCGCCCAGGGCAGTAATCGCCTCTACGTACTCCATCTGTTTGACCGATAAAATTTCTCCCCGCACTACACGGGCAAATCGCACCCACCCTGCAATACCTGCAACCAAGATAATATTACCCAAGCTTGCTCCCATAACAGATACGATAAAAATAGCCAACAGCATAAATGGAAAGGCCAGCTGAATATCCATTAGGCGGCCAATAACCGAGTCGGCAAACTTACCATAAAAGCCAGCAATAGAACCGAGCACCAAGCCAAAGAGCATCGCCGCGGCAGTACCCGCAACTGCTACTAAAACGCTAACCCGGCTCCCATAAATCAGACGGCTTAACATGTCGCGGCCTAACTGATCTGTCCCGAGCAGATACTGAGGATTGCTTCCAGGAGGTATAAAACGGTCCGCTAAATTCTGTTGCATAGGATCCGCTGGCGCGATAAACGGTGCAAAAGCGGCACAAAACACGAAGGCAGCGATCAGAATCAGCCCTATTATTCCGCCTGGTGATTTGAACAGTGTTCTAAAAAAGCGCTTCACAATACTTTACCTCATGAATATTTAATGCGCGGATTAATTACTGCATATAGTAAATCCACTGCCAGATTGATAAAGACAAACAAGCATGCGATAACGCAGACTCCCGCTTCCACTACCATAAAATCACGGTTTAAGATGGATTGCTGCAACAGGCGGCCGACGCCGGGCCAAGAGAAGACGGTTTCAATGACCAATGCGCCACTCATTAATGAGGCCAACTGCAGGCCCATAATGGTCAACACAGAGCTCAGGCAGTTCTTAAAAGCGTGCTTTGCAACTAGGGAAAAATTATGAACTCCCTTTGCCCGGGCTACAGAAATATACTCTTGTCCAAGCACATCAATCATATTGGAGCGGAGCAGGCGCAGGATCGTGGCGCCGGTGCCTGTAGACAATGCGAAGGCGGGAAGCACCAGATGACGAAAGCTTCCAGAGCCATACGTGGGAAACCAATTAAGCTTTACGCTGAATGCCAACATCAACAAGATACCAAGCCAAAAGCTAGGTAAGCTTTGCCCCAGCATGGCAATAACCCGTGCAATCGTGTCCACAATCGAGTTGCGCTTGTAGGCCGACAAAATCCCCACCGGAATACCCCAGGCCAATGCAATAACAAAAGCAGCTATTGCCAGAGCAAAGGTAGCCGGTAACCGCTCAAGAACAACCTGTAGTGCGGGTTCGCGATAAAAATGACTCTCTCCAAAATCGCCGCGGATGGCATTTTTCAGGAAGCGTCCATATTGTACGAATAGGGGGTCGTCCAGTCCGAGACGTTCTGTGTATTCATCATAGACCTCCTGGCTGGTTCCAGGCGGCAACATAAAGTCCAGTACGTCGCCCGTCAGATTCAGCACAAAAAAGACAACTGCCGTGATCCCGAGAAGGACAAGGATTGACTGGGCAACCCGTTTTAAAATGTATTTTCCCATGATAAAGATGCTCCATAATCATGTGATTTCTACTGCCGGAGAGACTTGCCTGAGTAGGATTCCCACCAGCACCCCGGCCCGGCCGCGGCAACAAAAATCGTCGCGACCAGGCCGGCAAGTGCTGATCAACAGGCAAAAATTTGCTTATTCAAAATGCGCATCCATAAATACCATATTGGTAGTAACATAGGAGGTCCAATTTTTCAGATTAGCGCTATATGCATAAGTTTCGTGCGTCTGCCACATGGTAATGGCCGGACAGATATCATTCTCTAGCTGCTGCATCTCGGTGTATAGCTTGGCGCGTGTTTCTGTGTCAGTTTCCGACTCGATCTCGATACGCATCTTCTCGAACTCGTCCCCAGACCACAGAGAGTAGCGCTGCCCCGGCTCCAAAGTCAGCTGCGAGACTACCGTGGCATCGCCCTGCCAGCCGCCAATGGCCTGGATCACAATATCCGCTGTATCCTGCGTTTTATAAAGCTCCCTCAGCAGGCCGCTTTCAATTTCCTCGATTTCTAGGGTAATGCCGATTTCCGCCAGCTGCGCAGCCATCACCTGAACTACCTCTCCCATATTGGGCTGGGACCCAGGCGTGAAATTCAGTGTCAATGTCAGTCCATCGCCATAACCGGCCTCGACCAAAAGAGCACGGGCCGCTTCTGGATCATAGGGATCTCGCTCAATAGAGGTATCATATCCATCAAACGCGGGGTTGAATGTCATCGCATTCAGCTTTGTAGCTTTTCCGCCCATTACTACATCAATGATTTCATCTATATTAATTCCCATATTGACGGCCTTGCGCACACGGACATCCTGTAATGCCTCACATTTATATACATTAAAGGCACCAAACAAGCAAAAAGTAGTAGGTCCGCTCTCTGTCACAAACTTTTCGCTCTGAGAAAGCCGTTCCATTTCGTTGAGCGGTACACCAATGATCCAATCCAGATCGCCGGCCTCCAGGGCAGCTACCCGAGCCGCGCTGTCCAGAATAACGTGGAAAGTAATTGTTTTGATCTCAGGGGAACCATATTTCCAATGGTTCTCAACCGCCTCTACTGTACAATGATCTCCCTTTTCAAACTCAACAAACGTATAAGGACCAGAGCCGACGGGGTTCGCTGTATAGCCCTCGTCTCCAACTTCAGCGAAATACGCAGTGGGAAGTACCCGGAAGAGTACCAAGCGCAGCGGCAATGTACTAAAGGGCTCATATGTCACAATCTTAACTTGATAGTCGCTTACAGCCTCCATGGATTCGATAACAGAAGTAATATCCCCCTTCAGCGGCCAGGTGATATCCTCACGCTGCAAAATCTCAAAGGTACCAACCACAGATTCGGCAGTCAGCTTCTCGCCATTGGAAAAAGAAATGTCTTCTTCCAAATCGAACAGCCACGTACGATCATCAACAGTTTTCCAGCTCTTTGCCACATAAGGGACAACCTCACCTTCTGGGCTGCGGTCAGTCAGGCTTTCACAGATTAGACCACTGATTGCTGTAGAGGGGCTACCGTTATAGTATGGGTGGCAACCGTTGATTTCCGCCTTCAAGCCGACATCCAGAGTTGTCTTGGCAGACATTCCGTCCGTATTTGTGTTATCTACAACGGAGTCTTTGGACGAATCAGACGAAGGATTAGTATTGTTCGTGCTGGGACCGCAGCCAACCAGCATCGCGATAGCAAGGGCCATCGTTAATGCAAGTCTAAGTATACGTTTTGTAGCGGCCCTTTTCTGGGTGCAAGTTTCCATAATGATCCTCCTTACATAACCAACAGTAATAATTTGTAGCGAAATGTTGGTTTTACTAATTTTTGGAAAAATAATTTTGCTATCGCTACTATCCATAGTTTATAGTACAATGGCCCTTTCGTCAATTGACGTAACTGACAGATTATTTTCCAAAAATTTTGTTATATCAACTAATTTAAAAATAAATGTAGAGACCGCAATTTTTATTTTTTCGAAACTTAATTATATTAATTAATTCAAAAGTTCTGCGATTTATTAAGAATTTAAAATATTTTTTCGATTTTACAGCACAGCAGCGCATCTTGACAAGGGCGCTTGCTTTATGTAAGATGATTTTGTGAATGTGATCTGTCTGAGCAAGAGGACGGGCGAACTATGAAAAAGCCAAGTCTAAACCGCGCGGCAGTCCCAGTCAGCTGAAACAAATTGTATAATAAAGTAAACAATCGCTGTAAGGACCCATTGTCTATATGCTTTTCGGCCCTGCCATTGACATGCAGCGTAGAACGGCCCTTGGAGAGGGGCTTTAATAACTACTACTCTATAACAAAAGGGGAGTATATTACATTGTGGCTCAATCAGTAAAAATGCGTCAAAAAGAAATATCACAGCCCACCTTGTCTTATACAAACAACGATCTTTCACTGTATAAGCGGATTAATCAGACAGCGCTGACGAAGAAAGAGCAGCTTGTAGCGCAGTATCTTTTAGATAATCGCTCGACAGCAGGATTCATGACCGCCAGCGGAATTGCCCGGGAATTAGGTATCAGCGATGTAACTGTGATTCGTTTTGCACGAAAGTTGGGCTACGCCGGTTTTTCATCTCTGCAGGAAGCGTTGCAGCAGGAGGTGGTTGAAAAACTGACTTGCTCTGAGAAAAAAACCGTCATCCCTCAGGATCGCTTAAATTGGACAATGGAGTCCTCTGAGGGGAAATCCTTGTTTCAGCTTGCCATGGAGGGATTGGTTGAAAACATAGCGGTGCTCACAGAAAAAAACAGTGACGAAATTTTTGAAAGAGCAGCGCAAATAATTTTTCAGAGCCGCCGCAAGGCAATTGCTGGTTTCCGTGGATGTATGCCTGTAGCAGAATCTTTCTCTGCCCGCCTATCCTATATGCTAGACGATGTCTATCCGATACTCTTTGCCGATCCTAGCTCCTATAGCCCAGTATTTAATTTAAGGAAGGGTGACTGCTTGGTTGTGATCGGTTTTGAAGACTATCAAACCGAAATGGTTGCATTAGTCAGGCAAGCCCAGAAACACGGGGTCAGTGTAATTGCTCTCACCGACAAGGAAACCTCGCCCTTGGCTTTCCGCAGCAATGCCTGTATCTATTGTAGTATTAAGGGAATAAGCTTTAACAGTTTTTCCATCCCGCTTTTAGCTACAGAGGTCATTTCCGCACATCTGGTAAAAATGATAGATCACGATGCCGAAGTTCGTAACGCAGAGCTGCTTGAATATATGCAAAAATCCAATTTCTATTGGAACCATCGCGGAACATAGCGTCAGTGCGCCGGGGATGCGCTGTCTGTTCTGGAAAATTCGATAGAAAAGATATATTTCTTAAGGGGGTATTTAGAATTGAATCAGGCAATCGATGGCTTTTCTTTGCGCAACGGCTCCCAAATCCCTTGTATTGGATATGGAACCTGGAAGACCCCAAACGGGGATGTTGCCATAAACGCTGTGTCTACGGCGCTGCAATGTGGCTACCGTCATATCGATACAGCTGCCGGCTACAGGAATGAGGAGAGTGTCGGCTTAAGTATCCTCCAGTCTGGCCTAAAACGCGAAGAGGTGTTTATTACCAGCAAGCTGCCTAATGCCAAAAGGGGGTATGAATCCACGCTGGAAGCCTTTGAACAGACCTTGACCGAATTAAAAACGGATTATTTGGATCTCTATCTGATTCATTGGCCTGCCAATAGCCGGCAATTTAATGACTGGGAACAGATTAATCTGAACACGTGGCAGGCGATGACAGAGCTGTACCATGCGGGTAAAATCCGCGCGATTGGTGTCTCTAACTTTTTACCTCATCACTTAGAGGCTCTGATGCATACGCCGGTAAAGCCAATGGTAAACCAAATTGAATTTCACCCAGGTTTGATGTGGCCTGAAACATTAGAATATTGTAAAGCCAATGATATTTGTGTAGAGGCATGGAGCCCCCTAGGAACCGGGCGAATGCTAAGCAACGAGACTCTAATTGACATAGCCGCAAGGTACGGGAAATCTGTGGCACAGCTCTGTATCCGCTGGGTATTGCAAAATGATGTGCTGCCTTTACCAAAATCTCTGAATCCTGACCGGATTGCCGAGAATCTGAAGGTTTTCGATTTTGAAATTTCTGCCAAAGATATGGCTATAATAAATGGAATGCCGTATTTCGGAGGCTCTGGCCTACATCCAGATGCAGTGGATTTTTAAACAGCCCTACTTTTTAAGGGAAGCGGCGCAGCTCTCGCTGCGCCGCTTCCCTTTTTATTGGATATACCATAATGGTAAAAGTAGATATCGTTGTGCATCACCCCCCGGCTTCATCTAACGATGCAGGAAGATCTCTGTAGATAAGCCCTCGCAGATGTAAAAAGGGAGGCGCTTACGCGCCTCCCCTCAGCTTTCTCAAAAACCTCTCAAATTCCTCGTTCAGCGGGCAGCTTAGCTCCACCGGCTCCCCGGTGCGGGGATGCACAAACCGCAGTCCCACCGCGTGAAGGCACTGGCCCGTCATGCCGGGGGCGGGCTTTTTCGCCCCGTACACCGTGTCGCCGTAGATGGGGTGGCCGATATAGGCCATGTGGACCCGGATCTGGTGGGTCCGCCCAGTCTCCAGCCGGCAGCGGATGTGGGTATAGCCCGGAAACCGCTCCAGCACCTCATAGTGGGTGACTGCGCTTCTGCCGCCCCGGTCCGTGACGGCCATCTTCTTCCGGTCCGTATGGTGGCGGCCGATAGGCGCGTCCACCGTGCCGCTGTCCTGGCGGAGATTGCCGATCACCACGGCCTCGTAGGTGCGGGCCAGGGAGTGGTCCTGAAGCTGGGCGGCCAGGGCCTGGTGGGCGAAGTCGTTCTTGGCCGCAATGATAAGGCCGCTGGTATCCCGGTCGATGCGGTGGACGATGCCGGGGCGCTTCTCTCCGCCCACACCGCTGAGGCTGTCGCCGCAGTGGTGGAGCAGGGCGTTGACCAGCGTGCCGTCCGGGTGGCCCGGGGCCGGGTGGACCACCAGCCCCGCCGGCTTGTTGACCACGATTACGTCCTCATCTTCGTACACCACATCCAGGGGGATGTCCTGAGGCAGCACCTGTGTCTCCTCCGGCTCCGGCAGTTCCACAGAGATCGTTTCACCGCCGGCCAGGCGGCAGCTCTTGGCAGCCGGGCGGCCATCCACCAGGACCCGCCCCTCCTCGATGAGCCGCTGGGCGGCGGAGCGGGTCACGCCCTCCAGCTCCCCGGCCAGAAAGCTGTCCAGCCGCGTGCCGGCATGGCGCTCACTGGCCGTCAGTCGTCTCTGTTCCATGCCCGTCCTCCTCCGGGGGAGCCTGTTTTTTCGTCACCTTGTCGTGGAGCAGCAGATAGTAGGCCGCGAAGCCGATGACCCCGCAGACCACCAGGATATCCGCCACATTGAACACAGGATAAGAGGGCCAGAAGGTAAAGTGGAACATATCCACCACGTAGCCCAGCCGCACCCGGTCAATGAGATTCCCCAGCCCGCCCCCTATCACCACGGTCAGCGACCACATAGCCAGGGGATGGGGAAACGCCTTCTTCACCAGCAGCACCGCGATACCGATCATCAAAAGGGCGGTCAGGATGGTCAGCAGCCAGGTGTGCTCCGTCAGGATGGAGAAACCGCCGCCGGTGTTGCGGATGTAGAACAGCTCCACGACACCCGGGATCAGGGGCGCGGATTCATAGAGGCCCAGGTTGGCCACCACCCACAGCTTCACCGCCTGGTCGGCCGCCACACAGGCGATGATCGCGAGAAGATACAACATCATGTGAGAACTCCTTTGCGGATAAAGATCGTCATCGAAAGCCAGGTCCCGAACTATAGTATGTATCATACCACAGCCCGCAGTCGTTGGCAACCGCCGGAAAAGGGGACCCCGCCGGCCAAAGCCGGCGGGGACAGACAGATCACACTTAGAGCACCTTTGCCAAAAAGGACTTCAGCCGGTCGCTCCGGGGGTTGCTGAACAGCTCCTGAGGCGTGTTCTCCTCCACGATCACGCCGCCGTCCATAAAGATGACCCGGCTGCCCACCTCCCGGGCAAAGCCCATCTCATGGGTGACGACCACCATGGTCATGCCCTCGTGGGCCAGATCCTTCATAACCTCCAGCACCTCCCCCACCATCTCCGGGTCCAGGGCGGAGGTAGGCTCGTCAAAGAGCATTACCTCCGGCTCCATGCACAGCGCCCGCACAATGGCGATGCGCTGCTTCTGGCCGCCGGAGAGCTGGCTGGGGTAGGCCGCCGCCCGGTCCTTGAGGCCCACCCGGTCCAGCAGGGCCAGCGCCTTTCCCTCTGCCTCCTCCCTGCTCTTTTTCAGTAGCTTCATGGGGGCCAGGGTCATGTTCTCCAGGATGGTCATATGGGGGAACAGGTTGAAATGCTGGAATACCATGCCCATCTTCTGCCGGTGGAGGTTGATGTCCACCTTGGGGTCTGTGATATCCACACCGTCGAAGGTGACGGTGCCGCCCGTGGGCCGCTCCAGCAGGTTCAAACACCGCAGGAAGGTGGATTTCCCGGATCCGGAGGGGCCGATGACCACCACCACCTCGCCCCGGCTTATCTCGGCGGACACGCCGTCCAGGGCGCGGATATCCCCGCCCTTGAAGTGCTTTTGCAGCCCGTCCACCCGGATCAGCACGTTCTTATCGCTCACTGCTTCTCAGCCTCCTCTCCAGCTTACCCACCAGCCAGGTGAAGAAGACCACCATAACCAGGTACACCAGCGCCACCGCGAACAGCGGCATGAAGTTGACGTAAGTAGCGCCGCGGATGATATCCCCGCCCTTGGTCAGGTCCTGCACGGACACATAGCCCGCCACCGACGTCTCCTTCAGCAGCGTGATGAACTCGTTGGCCAGAGCGGGCAGGATGTTTTTGAACGCCTGGGGGATGATGATGTAGCGCATGGTCTGGACATAGTTGAAGCCCAGGCTGCGGCCGGCCTCGAACTGTCCGTTGTCAATGGACATGATGCCCGAGCGCACGATCTCCGCCACATAGGCCCCGGAGTTGATGCCGAAGGCCAGGGCGGCGATCATGACGCCGTTGTTGGAGGAGGCAAAAATGACATAGTAGATGATCATCAGCTGCACCACCACGGGGGTGCCCCGGATCACTGTCAGATAGATCTTTGCGATGCAGTTGACAATGGACAGCGCCGCCCGCCCCAGGCCAGGGCGCATCTCCTCATGGTTTTTATCATAGGTGGAGCGCACCACCGCCACCACCACGCCGATCACCACCCCCAGCAGCAGCGCCATCAGCGTGATCACCAGCGTATTGCCCAGGCCCGTGGTCAGATACTTCCATCGGTTCTTTGTGATGAAGCAGGTTATGAAATCGCTTTTAAATCCGGCAAACCATTCCGCCATGGAGTCCCCTCCTTCTGTTCTTCCGTATTCTTTCCAATACGCCCGAAGACAAAAGGGCGGCGCGGGGCCGCCCCTTTGTCTTCAAGCACTCGCCGCTCAGTTGTTGTTGGCTTCCACAAACGCCCTGGCGGGCTCGTTGTCGATGATAACGCAGTCGATCTTGCCGGAGACCAGCGCGGCTACGGCGTCGGCGCCCTTGTTGTAGCGCTGCACTGTGGCCAGCCCCTCGTCCTCCATGTACCAGGTGGAGTACAGATCGCCGGTGGTGGTGCTCTGCACGCCGATGGTCAGCCCTTCCAGCACGTTGCCGTCGGCGTCCACCAGCTGCAGGTCGTCGTTGGTACCGGCGATCTTGGTGTCGCCCTCCCGGACGATGATGACCTGGACGCCAGTGGCGTAGGAGGTGGTGAAGTTCACCTGCTCCTGGCGCTCCTCTGTGACGGTCAGGCCAGCCATGACCATGTCCGCCTTGCCGGTCTGCACGGCGGTGATGGTTGCGTCAAAGGCCATGTCGTCGATGACCAGCTTCATGCCCAGCTTGTCGGCGATGGCGGCGGCGACCTCCGCGTCGATGCCCACGATGTTCTCCCCGTCGTAGTACTCATAGGGCGGGAACTCAGCGTTGGTGGCCATGTGCAGCTCAGGCTTTCCCTCCGCGTCCTGCTGGAACGCCAGGCTGTTCTCCTCGCCGGAGATGTACTTGTCCACAATAGCCTGTACCGTGCCGTCCGCGATCAGATCCTGCAGGGCGGCGTCCACCTGCTCCAGCAGCTCTGTGTTCTCCTTGGCGACGGCGATAGCGTAGTCCTCGGTGGTGTACTCCGTCTCCAGGATCTTCAGCGTGGTCTTCTTCTGCCCGCAGGCAGCCAGGCTCAGCACCAGCACCAGGGCCAGCGCCAATGTCATGATCTTTTTCATGTCGGTCTCCCTCTCAATCTATGTGATGTGTCATCCAATCCTATGTGCTTCCTCCGGCGTTTCCCGGCGGATGTTAGGGAGCATATCACGGTTGGATGGATTTGTCAATAGTTTTTCATTTTGTATTGCATAAATATTTATTTTTGGCAGCAGGATTTTTGCAAATCATCAACAAATGCATGCTATTTTTTCTGTTTTTTGTGCTTTTTGCCGGACTCCCCGGCTCTCGTTTGCATATTCAGCAAGCCGGCCCGCGGGCCGGCCGATTGCCTTTTTTGAAAAATCTGCTATACTGGTACCAGAAATTATATATTGGGAGGTTTTTCCATGAAAGTGCTTCTGCTCAACGGCAGCCCCCGCGAGAAGGGCTGTACCTATACCGCCCTGGCAGAGATCGCCAGGACCCTGGAGGGCGACGGCGTGGAGGCCGAGATCCTGTGGCTGGGGAACGGCCCCACCATTGGCTGCACCGGCTGCGGCGCCTGCGGGAAGCTGGGGAAATGTGTCCATGACGATGTAGTGAACCTGGCCGCGGAGAAGATGCGCGCCTGCGACGGCCTGATCGTTGGCTCGCCGGTCCACTACGCCGCCGCCTCGGGACAGATCACCTGCGCCCTGGACCGCCTTTTCTACTCCGCCGGGCGCAGCCTGCGCTTTAAGCCCGCCGCCGCCGTTACCGCTGCCCGCCGGGCCGGCACCACCGCCACCTTTGACCAGCTGAACAAGTATTTCACCATCAACCAGATGCCCGTGGTCTCCTCCCGCTACTGGAACATGGTCCACGGTTCCAAGCCGGAGGACGTTCTCCAGGACGAGGAGGGGTTGGCGGTCATGCGCCAGCTGGGGCACAACATGGCCTGGCTGCTGAAATCCATAAAGGCTGGCCGGGCCGCCGGACTGGAGGAACCTGCCCAGGAGCCGCCGGTAAAGACCAATTTCATCCGGTAAGGCGGGCAGAGGGCACGACCGTTTGCGCCCGTCCGCAAAAGACTGCCCCCGCTTCCTTGGAAGCGGGGGCGATTCTTTTATTTCCGGCGCTTAAAACATCAGGTGCATGAAAACAGCGGTGATGGGGATCGCGATGATCGTCCGCTCAAAGAAACAGATGATCAGATCGCTGAGCTTCAGCGGCAGCTTGGAGGCCAGCATCACCACGATGGTCTCAGAGAAAAAGATGATCTGGCAGATAGAAACTGTTGTGACCATGTACCGGGCCTGGATGGAGATATTGGCCACGTTGTCGGCGATCAGCATCACCGGCAGGAACATCTCCGCGATGCCCACGGGCAGGGAGGGTGCGATGGCGGCAGCGTCGGGGACGCCGCACAGCTCCAGCAGGGGAATGAACAGCTTGCCGATCCACTGGAACACCGGCGTATAGGTCGCCACCAGCAGCCCCAGGATACCCACAGCGGAGAGCAGGGTGATGACCTTCGGGTACACGGACATGCTGTCCAAAACGCTGCTTTTGATCTCCGAGCCCAGGTTGGCGGCGGTATACGCCTTCTTCTCCGCCCGCTCAAAGCCCTTTTTCAGGATGTTGCCGTGGACGCGCTGGGCCTGGATCTCCTCCTTGGTCTGGGTATGCCCGTCCACATAGACGTCCCGCTTGTTGCGCAGTGGCGGCAGACGGCAGATAACGGCGCTGATGAGCAGGGTAATGAGCAGAGCGCAGAAGTAGACCCTGATGAAGTAGTCGCCCAGGCCGGCTGTCTTGATGACCATATAGGCAAAGCCCACGCTGACGGCGGAGAAGCCGGTGGCCACCAGAGCGGCTTCCTTCTCCGTGTACAGCCCCCTGCGGAACTGGCGGTTGGTGATGAGCACGCCCACAGAGGAGGAGCTGACAAAGGAGGCGATGCAGTTGACCGCGGCGTGTCCGGGGACCTTGAATACCGGCCGCATCAGCGGCTCCAGCAGGGAACCGATGAAATCCACCAGGCCGTAATTGAGCAGAAAGGGCAGGAACACGCAGCTGACAGGGATGATCCAGGCCACGCCCACCACGATGGACGGGATGACCGTGCCCCCGGTGGCAGAGCTTACCAGCCACTCAGGGCCATGGAAGCCGGGGATCGTGGCGTCCATGGTGTAGAGCAGCGTGAATACGCCGCCCACCAGGTACAGCACAGAATAGATCGCCGCCTCCTCGCCGAAGTATTTTCCCAGCCGGGAGTCCTTCTTGGCGAAAAATTTTCCGTAGACGCTGAGAATGCCGGTAAAGGCGATGATCAGGGTGACGAGCCAAAGGCCCACGTCGCCGAGTATGTCAATGAAAAAGTTATAAATATGTCCAAAGGGCACGTCGCTGGTGCCGTTGATATCGATTTGGACAAAGAACACGAAAATAGCGATCAGGGAGAAGCAGACGGCTTTGACCGCGCCGGTGCGCTTGGCCTTGGGGGACAGGGTCAGGCGGTCCACCACTAGGATGTCGTTGAGGTTCAGTTTTTCGCGCTCCTCCTGCGACAGCTCCTCGTAGGGGATGGTTTCAGGGTTCATAGGGACCTCCTCTCCGAAAGATATGGATGATTTCAGGGAGCGGCGGGGCTCAGGCGTCCTTCTTCTTGTTTTTCTGCAGAGCCAGAATGGACAGGAACTCAAAGACGATGTTGGCGGCCAGATAGGCGGTGATCTCGCCGTGGTCATAGGCGGGCAGGACCTCTACGATATCAAAGCCCACGAAATTGACGGTGGTCAGAGCGCGGACCAGCTCCAGCGCCTCCAGGGAGGTGAATCCGCCCACCTCCGGCGTACCGGTGCCGGGGGCGTAAGCGGGATCGACAAAGTCGATGTCAAAGGTCAGGAAGCAGGGCTTGTCCCCCACCCGCTCCTTGATGGCGGCGATGAGCGCCTCGAAGCCCATCTCCCGGATCTTGTGGGCGGGGATCAGCTTCATCCCCAGCTCGGCGGCCATCCGGTGCTCGTTGGGGTCATACAGGGATCCGCGCATACCGATCTGGATGCAGTGGGACGGATCGATAAGGCCCTCCTCCAGCGCGCGGCGGAAGGGCGTGCCGTGGTTGTACCGCTCGCCGAACACCTCGTCGCACAGATCGGAGTGGGAGTCAAAGTGGATCATCGCCACAGGGCCGTACTTCTTGGCCACGGCCCGCAGCTCCGCCAGGGTGATGGAGTGGTCGCCGCCCAGGACGATGGGCAGAGCGCCCTCCTCCAGGATGCCGGTCACACCAGCCTCAATGGCGGCGTAGCTGGGGTGGATATAGCCGGGGACGATGGGGAAATCCCCCAGGTCGCCGCCCGTCAGGGACTCCATAATGTTGACCTGCTGGATGACGTTGTTGGGCTTCATCATGCAGGAGATATTCCGGATGGCGGAGGGCCCGAAGCGGGATCCGGAGCGGAAGGAGCTGGCAGTGTCGAAGGGGGCGCCGGCAATGGCGAAGTCCAGTCCCTTGGCGGACTGAAGGCGGGGCATCCGCATGAAGGTCCCCATATTGCAGAAGCGCGGGGAAGAGAGAGCGCTGGCAGGCTGGTTGGACATGTCAAATTCCTCCTGATAAAAGAATTAGGGGAGACGCCCGGCGTATCCTCTGTGCTTTTTACGATAGCATGGAACAAGGGGCGGCGGATATAGGAAAACTTCCAGGGCTTACCAGATTTCCATATAAAGAGGAAATTTTCCCGCAAAATTTTGGTAAATTTACCCACACAATTCAAAGGTCTGTCCGTTTACTTATCGAAAAAACCGATATATTATCAGCTGTTTTATATGACGGACAGGGTGTGGACATGGTATACTAAAACAATATAAAGATGCACACAGAAGAAACGGCGGAAGGAACCAGGCGGAGAAAGGAGCAGGCAGGTGAACCTGAAGCAGCTGGAGTACATCGTGGAAATCAGCAAATGCGGGTCGATCAACAAGGCGGCGCAGAATCTCTATGTGGCGCAGTCCTCTCTCAGCGCCTCCATCAGGCAGCTGGAAAAGGAGCTGAAATTCGACATCTTCCGCCGGAAAAATTCCGGCATAGAACTGACGTCCGAGGGAAAGATCCTGCTTTTATCCGCAAAGCTCATCACGGAGGAGGCGGAGCGGATCCGCCGTATTCCCTCCCTGTTTGACAGCCAGCGGAATCTCTCCATCTCCGGCACATGGTCGTCGATGCTGTTTTGCCAGTTCATGCAGTTTCGCAGCGACTATCCGGAGGAGCACATCCGCGACATCTTCAAGGAGACCAGCTTCCAGCAGGCGGTCCGGGACGTGATGGACCAGACCCACCGGCTGTCCGTTGTCTGCTGTATTAACGAGCGCAGCGAGCTCCACCGGCTGGAGCTGAAAAAGTACCACATCCGGATGGAGCCCCTGGCGGTGAATGTCCCGGCGGTGGCGATCCTGTCCAGGCGCCACTACCTCAGCCGGTTCAGGCGCGTCAGTATCCACCAGCTGAAGAGCTGTCCCCTGGTTGCCTATGACATCCAGCACAGCGACGACTGGCTGGGCGCCTTTGGCCTAGACAACGGGAAGGATGTGCTGGACATCTTTGACCGGGGTGGCATGCTGGACGCCATCCGCCACAACTATGTGGCGGTGGTACCCATGGATCCCGAGCTTGAGGAGTCTCTGCCGGATTCGGTCATGCGGGAGATCTCTGACGGGCCTCTCTCCAGCATCTACCTTCTCCGCCACGAGTCGTACACGCTGAATCCCCGGGAGAAGAAGTTCATGGCCAGCTTCCGGGCGCGGCTGGACGCAGTCTATGGCGCCCGGGGCCGCTGAACCCTGTATACATAAGCAGGACGGCAGGGCAAATGCCCTGCCGTCCCTGCTTCTTACTTCTTATAAAATAAAGCTTACGCCTCCGGCAGCAGATCCACCGCGAACAGCGCCCCCGCGCCGCCGGTGTGGACAAACAGGATGTTCTCGTCGTCGGCAAAATAGCCCTCCTCCAACAGCTGGAAAAAGCCCGCCAGCGCCTTGCCGGTGTAAACCGGATCCACCAGGATCCCCTCGCTGCGGGCCAGGCGTCGCACCGCCGCGCAGCCCTCGGGGCTGGGGACGGCGTAGCCGGGGCCGATGTGGAACTTCATGTGGATATCCTCTTTTTCCACCGGCACATCGGACTCCATCAGCTCCTGGATCCCCTTCATCAGATCATATGCGATCTCCTCAAAGGGGTCGTCGCACACGCCGACGCCGATGGAGCGGGCGCCCGGCAGAAAGAGCTTGGCCCCGTAGGTCAGCCCCGCGTAGGTCCCGCCGGAACCGGTGGCGCTGACGATGCTGTCAAAGGCCACGCCCAGCTCCTGGGCCTGGTTTGCAATCTCTTTGGCGCAGTTGACATACCCCATGGAGCCCAGGGGTACGGAACCGCCCACAGGGATGAAATAGGGGGTGCGGCCCTCCTGACGCAGCTGATCCATGATACGGTGCATCTCGGCGTACACGTCGTCATAGGAGTCGGTGTCCACCAGGCGGACCTCTGCGCCGAAGATATCGTCCAGGATCAGGTTGCCGCCGGAGAGCTCGCCCCGCTTTTTCAGCACCAATATGGCCTTCATGCCCAGCTGAGCGGCGCAGGCGGCGGTGAGCATGGCGTGATTGGACTGGGGGCCGCCGGCGGTAAGCACCACGTCCGCGCCCTTGTCCCTGGCGTCCGCCAGCAGGAACTCCAGCTTACGGACCTTGTTTCCGCCCAGGGCCACGCCGATCATGTCGTCGCGCTTGATGTAGATATTCTTTCCCAGCTCCCGGCTCAGGTTCTCCAGCTTGTAGAGGGGGGTGGGTAAAATAGCGAAGGGGATGTTGGGAAATTCGGTGATCTGCTTCATGTGGCTGCTCCTCCTGTCATTGTCTGTGCTCCGTGGTTTTCAGATCGCTGAGGTTATACGGGGTGGTCTGGTACACAAAGTAGTTGAGCCAGTTGCTGTAGAGCAGGTTGGCGCAGGAGCGCCATGTCACCCTGGGGGGCTGGGTGTCGTCGTCGTCGGGGTAATAGTTCTTAGGCACCTCGATGGGCTTGCCCTGGCTCTTATCCCGGAGATACTCCTGCTCCAGGGTGCGGGCGTCGTACTCGCTGTGGCCGGTGATAAAGATCTGCCGTCCGCTCTCGGTGGACAGGGCGTACACCCCCGCCTCCGGGGACGTGGCCAGGATCTTCAGCGCCGGCACCTTCTCCACGTCCTCCCGGCGGATGGTGGTGTGCCGGGAGTGGGGCACCATGAACACGTCGTCGCTGCCCCGGAAGAGCATGTTGCTCCTGCGCTCCACGATATGGGGGAACACGCCGAAGAGCTTCTTCTCCAGGGGATACTTCTGGATGCCGTAGTGATAGTACAGCCCCGCCTGGGCGCCCCAGCAGATGTGGAAGGTGGAGTGGACGTGGCTCTTGGACCACTCCATGATCTCGCACAGCTCCGGCCAGTACTCCACCTCCTCGAAGGGCAGGTGCTCCACCGGCGCGCCGGTGATGACCATGCCGTCGAAGTTGCGGTCCTTTACGTCTTCAAAATGCTGGTAAAAGGCCAGCATGTGCTCCGCGGGGGTGTTCTTGGGCACGTGGCCCCGGGGGCAGATCAGCTCCAGCTCCACCTGCAGCGGAGTGTTGGAGAGCAGGCGGCTGAGCTGCGTCTCTGTGGCGATCTTGGTGGGCATCAGGTTCAAAAGCAGGATCTTCAGGGGCCGGATGTCCTGCGTCATGGCCCGGGTTTCGGTCATGACAAAGATGTTTTCCTCCGTCAGGGTCTTGACGGCAGGCAGTTCGTTGGGGATACGAATGGGCATGGGGATACGCTCCTTATCCGGTTTCTAGCGGCGAAAGCCTTTTCTCTCAAATTTGCTCCAATGCCTGGGCCAGGTCGGCGATCAGATCCTCTTTGCTCTCCAGGCCCACGCTCAGGCGCACCAGGTCCGGGGAGACCCCGGCCGCTACCAGCTCCTCGTCGTTCATCTGGCGGTGGGTGGTGCTGGCTGGGTGGAGGCAGCAGGTGCGGGCGTCGGCCACATGGGTGGCGATGGCCCCCAGCTTCAGATGCTTCATAAAGGTCTCCGCCGCTGCGCGTCCGCCCTTCACGCCGAAGCTGACCACGCCGCAGGAGCCCTGGGGCAGGTACTTTTCGGCCAGAGCGTGGTACTGGTCGCCGGGAAGCCCGCTGTACTTCACCCAGGCGATCCTGGGATGCTTCTCCAGATACTCCGCCACGGCCTGGGCGTTCTCGCAGTGGCGGGCCATGCGGACGTGGAGGCTCTCCAACCCCAGGTTCAAAATAAAGGCGCTCTGGGGCGACAGAACGGAGCCAAAGTCCCGCATGAGCTGGGCGGTGGCCTTGTGGATGAAGGCCCCCTCCCTCCCGAACTTCTCCGCGTAGACCACGCCGTGGTAGCTCTCGTCCGGGGTGCACAGGCCGGGGAATTTATCCGCGTGGGCTATCCAGTCAAAGTTCCCCCCGTCCACGATGCAGCCGCCCAGGGCGGCGGCGTGGCCGTCCATGTACTTGGTGGTGGAGTGGGTCACGATGTCCGCCCCCCAGGAGATAGGGCGGCAGAGCACCGGGGTGGCGAAGGTGTTGTCCACGATCAGGGGCACGCCGTGGGCGTGGGCCGCCCTGGCAAACTTCTCAATATCCAGCACCGTCAGGGCGGGGTTGGCGATGGTCTCGCCGAACACCGCCTTGGTGTTGGGGCGGAAGGCGGCGTTCAATTCCTCCTCCGTGCAGTCCGGGGAGACGAAGGTAAACTCCACGCCCATCTTCTTCATGGTCACGGCGAAGAGGTTGTAGGTGCCGCCATAGATGGAGCTGCTGGCGACCACGTGGTCGCCGCAGGCGGCGATGTTGAACACCGCGTAGAAGTTGGCCGCCTGGCCGGAGGAGGTGAGCATGGCCATGCTGCCGCCCTCCAGCGCGGCGATCTTGGCCGCCACATGGTCGCAGGTGGGGTTCTGGAGTCGGCTGTAGAAGTAGCCCTCTGCCTCCAGGTCGAAGAGCCTGCCCATGTCCTCGCTGGTGTCGTATTTGAACGTGGTGGACTGGATGATGGGGATCTGGCGGGGCTCTCCGTTGCCGGGCTGGTAGCCCCCCTGGACGCAGATCGTCTCGATATGGTTGCTCATGTGCCTTGTCTCCTTCTCTCTGTGAGGTGCTTTTACCATAAAGATACAACACCCCGGCCCGTTTGTCAACGAGGCCGGGACAGCAGCGCTGGCGCTTTTCTCAACGCCGCCCCGCTTCCCACAGGTGCCGCGGCACAAAGGAGAGGCGGACAGACGCCTGTCCGCGCCTGTCCGCCTCTTCTTTTCCTATCCCACCAGCAGCCCCAAGGCATCCAGGGTGTCCTCCAGGTCGTCCGGATCCAGGCTGTGCTCAATCCGGGCGGTGTGGTCCGGCAGGTTGACCTGGGCGGCGGCAATCCCCGGCTTCCGGGCCAGGGTCTGGGCCAGCTCCGCGCCGCAGGCGGCGCAGTGGTTTTTCGCCGCGCAGAACTGGCACTTCATATAGGTGATATGCAGCGTCTCTGCCATACTCTCTCCTTATCCCACCTTGCAAGTAACGATAAGTCCGTCCACATTGTTGCCGGAAACCAAGTATTCCCCGCTGTCAGGCAGGTAGGTCTCAGTCCCCTGGGCGTACCATGCTTCGTACTTCCCCTCTCCGCAGTCAATGGTCAGATGCTCCCCCTCAAAGGTGAACTGCCTGAGATAGTCGATATACTCCTCCAGGCACAGCCCCAGCTCCGTCATCTTCGTGGCGTGGGGCACGCCCACATAGCGGAAGTGCCAGGGCTCGTCATAGATGCCCGTCAGCTCCGCCTTGGCCTGGTCGTAGCGGACCACCCAGCCGTAGTCCTGGCAGGTTTCGTTGATCCAGGCGTACTCCCCGGCGCCGTCGTAGTCCGAGCTGGTACCGTCGCCGTTGAGGATGCTCAGATCCACCACCAGCCCCGTGTGGTGCTCGCTGCCGCCGGGCTGGGCCACGTACTTCTGCGCGTGTTCCAGGCCGTTGCGCTCCGCGCTCTGGTCAAAGAGATGCTGCTGGTCCTCCGCCGTGCGGTAGCCCGCCACCACGTTGACCGTCTTGCTGCCCCCCTGGGCCCGGAAATCGGCCATCATGTCGTTGAAGGCGTCCATGGCCACCGGGGAGAGATACACCGAGTAGTCCCGGACAAAGTAGTCGCCGCTGGTCTCCTCCAGCATGCACACCAGCTCCTGTTCCTCCGGGAAGTGGTACTCCGTCCAGTTGTTGACCAGGATCAGCTCCCCGGTGTAGACCGCGCCCTCCCCCAGATCCGTCAGCGTGCAGGCGAGGCCGGAAGCTGTGGAGGCGTGCTCAGGCCTCGTCTCCGACTTCCCCGGATCCTGGGTGGTATCCGCCACACCGCTGTCCGGCGGCGCAGGCTGCTGCTCCCCGCCCCTTGCCACGCGGACGATCAGCCATATTCCCGCCGCGATGATCAGCAGGCCGGCAAGAATCATGACAGGGCTGATATAGACGCCCCGGCGCCGCCGCCGGTAGTTTTTTCTCATATGGTTCCTCCTCGCTTCCCCTTCCACGGGCCAGTCTCAGCCAGGACACTGTATCGGGCGAAGCCATCTCCCTGGTATCTGTATTGTATCCCTTTTGCAAAATATTTCCGCATCAGCAGTTCCACTGAATGGAGCAGCCCCAGCCGCTGTTGACCATGCCCCAGCAGGCCAGGGGCACGCGCAGCTGCTGGCCGTCGTAGGTGAAGACCACATCCGCGTTGGCGTTGTAGTCCCCGTTGAGCTTGACCAGCGTCTCAGTGTCCACCAGGATGTTCTTGACATAGTCGCTGTACCAGCCGGCGTTCACGCTGTCCATCCCCCAGTAGTCCCGCCAGACGCTGCCGAAATTGGCGGTGCCCCGGGCGCCCCAGGAGGGGGAGTCCCCCTCGCTCCAGCGCAGGGTAAAGGCGAGGATCTTCCCGGTCTGGGCGTCCACCGTCAGATCCATTGTATAGGGAGCTCCAGCCAGATACATATAGCAGAGGGTGAACCCTATCTGCGTCTCGTTGTCAATGGCGAGGACCTCCCGGTAGCCCGCAAGCTCCACCGCCTCCTGCTCGGACCACAGCGCCGGCAGCGCGCCGGACAGCTGCAGGGCCCGCAGCTCAGACCGCACCGACTCCAGCCGCGCGGCCCACTCCTTCGCCTCCGCCTCGGCCTCCTCGCCGGCCGCGCCTCCTGCTGCGGCGCTGTTGCCCAGCGTGGGCTCCGCGCTCTCATAGATGACCGCCTCGCCGTCCACAATAGCCAGCCGGATCTCCGAGGCGACGCTGGCGCTGACATCCAGATAGGAAAGTCCCCCGCCGCGCAGGAGAAGGAGCTTTTCCGGCACCGTCAGGCGGATGCTGTCGGAAAACTCCTCCCGGCCCTCCAGCTCCTGGATGAGGTGGGGCGTATCAAAAATATTCTGGTCTTCCCACTCGGAGAGCTTCTCCGGGAAGAAAACGGCTGCGGCCACCAGAAGGACCGCAAAGGCTGCGGCCAGATATTTACGCATGGGACGCACCTCCCAGGTTCACCTCCACCGTGGTCCCCACGCCCTCCTGACTGGTAAAGCGCATGGTCCCGCTGTGGAAGGTGACGATCTGCTTGCAAAGGGCCAGCCCCAGCCCCGCGCCCCCCTCGGCCCGGGAGCGGGATTTATCCACCATATAGAAGGCCTCCGTGATCTTGTTCAGCTCCGCCGCGGGGATCCCTCTCCCCTGGTCGGACACGATCAGCCGGTAGCCCGCCGGCACCGCCCTCCCCTCCAGGGTAATCACCCCGCCAGGCTCGGAAGCCTTGCGGGCGTTGTCCATCAGGTTCAGCAGCAGGGTCTGGAGCAGGGACGCGTCGCCCGGGAGCTCCCCCTCCTCCGCCGACACGGTCAGCTCCAGCCCCTTGTCCAGCATAGCGGGCCGGGCGGTACGGGCCGCCTCCTCGCAGAGCCTCTTCATCTGCACCGGGCGGACGTCAGCGGCGCTGTGCCCCACCACCAGCAGGCTCATCAGGGACAGCGACAGGTTCTCCAGCCGCTTCCCCTCTGAAAAGATGTAACTGGCGGCCTTGAAGCGCATATCCTCGCTCAGCTCCCGGCTGCGCAGCATATCCGCGTAGCCGATGATAGAGGTCAGCGGGGTCTTCAGCTCGTGGACGAAGCTGGCGGTGAACTCCTCCTTCCGCCTTGCCTCGTCCTCCAGCTCCTGGACGTTTTTTTCAATGGCGTCGGCCATCTGGTTGAAGCGCAGGGCCAGCTCCCCGATCTCATCCCCGCTGGACGCGTTGGCCCGGGAGGTGTAGTCCCCCTGGGCCAGCTGGGTCGCTGTTTTGCCAAGGCTGCGGATCGGGCGGGTCAGCCAGGAGGACAGCAGGTACAGCACTCCTCCGCTGACCGCCACCACCGCCAGCAGCAGCCAGCGATAGACCTGGTAGTGGGTCTCCCGGTCGGTATAGAGCCTGCTGATATCCCGCACGGTCTCCAGATACAATGTCCCATCGGGCAGGGAGATGGTCCCCGCGCAGTGGACCAGCACGGCCCCGCTCCCATTCTCCCGGCGGATGGTGTACCCCGCCGTGCCGGCCCCGACGCTGGCCAGCAGCTCCTGGTCGCTGGATGCCGACAGGGCGGAATAGACCACCTGGCCGGCGGACGTCGTCACCCGGAACTGGCGGTTTTCAAAGTAGGGGTCCTCCTCCAGCGTGCGGGCCACGCGGCGGCCCACAGTGTCGATATTTTCCAGCGTGACGCCCTTGGCCGCGCACAGCGCCTCATAGGAGATCCGCAGCATCTGCAGCTCCTCCCGGGCCACGTCGGTCTCCCGCTCCAGGGCAGACCGGAAGGAAAGCGACACCAGCAGATAGCTGCCCGTGCTGAAAGAGATGACCAGGATGCACAGCGTGGCCAGCGTCACCTTCCAGGCAAATTTCATCCCTTCACCTCCAGGCGGTAGCCCACCTTGTACACCGCCGTGATCCGGTCCTGCCAGCCCAGCTTCTTCCGCAGCCGCTGGACATGGAGATCCACGGTGCGGCTGTCGCCCATATAGTCGTTTTCCCACACCCGCTCGTAAATCGTCTCACGAAACAGCGCGATGTTCTTGTTCTGCAGAAACAGGAGCAGCAGGGCGTACTCCTTGGCGGTGAGAGGCACGCTCTGCCCTCCCTTGGTGACGATGCGGGACTGGGTGTCCACCACCACGTCGTCCACAACGATGCGGCTCTCCGTCTTGTGGTAGCGGCGCAGCACGGTCTCCACTCTGGCCAGCAGCTCCGCGATCTCAAAGGGCTTGACGATATAGTCGTCCGCCCCCAGCTTCAGCCCCTTGATCCGGTCCTTCACCGCGCTGCGGGCGGTGATGAAGATCACCGGGATCTCCAGCGGGGCCAGGTACTCCATCAGCTCAAAGCCGTCGATCCCCGGCAGCATCACATCCAGCAAAATAAGGTCGTACCGCTTCTCCCCCACGGCGTCTGCCGCCGCCGCGCCGTTATCCAGGCAGTCGCAGCTGTAGCCCGCCGCCGTCAGGCTCATATCCAGCAGGTCCGCAATGGGTTTTTCGTCCTCCACGATCAAAATACGTATCATTGCCCCAATCCCCTTCCGGCCCAAGGCCGTCTCTCTTACACCATCTTCTCCGGGTCCACCGCCCGGTCGTACTCCTCCGCGGTCAGGTATCCGCACCGGAGCACCGCTTCCCGCAATGTCAGCCCCTCCCGGTGGGCCAGCCTGGCCGCGGCCGCCGCGCTCTCATAGCCGATATGGGGGGTCAGGCATGTGACCAGCATCAAGGATCTGTTCAGGTACTCGCCCATCTTCTCCCGGTCAGCCCGCAGCCCGTCCAGGCAGTTGCTGTTGAAGGAGTCCATCACATCCGCCAGGAGCCTGGCGGACTGGAGGAAGTTGTAGGCACATACCGGCATGAACACGTTCAGTTCAAAGTTGCCCTGGCTGGCCGCCATGCCCACGGCCACATCGTTGCCCATCACCTGGACCGCCACCATGGTGACGGCCTCGCACTGGGTGGGGTTCACCTTGCCGGGCATGATGGAGCTGCCGGGCTCGTTCTCCGGGATGGTGATCTCCCCAAGGCCGCAGCGGGGCCCGCTGGCGAGCCAGCGCACGTCGTTGGCGATCTTCATCAGGTCCGCGGCCAGGGACTTCAGCGCCCCGTGGGCAAAGACAAAGGCGTCCTTGCTTGAGAGGGCGTGGAACTTGTTGGGGGCCGTGCGGAAGCTGTGGCCGGTGAGCAGGGAGATCCTCTCCGCGCTCTTCTCAGCAAAGCCCGCCGGGCAGTTGAGGCCCGTGCCCACGGCCGTGCCGCCCAGCGCCAGCTCCCGCAGGGGCTCCAGCGCCGCCCGCAGATATCCGGCGCACGCCTCCGCCATGGCCCGCCAGCCGCTGATCTCCTGGGAAAATCGCAGGGGCACCGCGTCCTGGAGGTGGGTGCGGCCGATCTTGATCACGTCCCGGTTCTCCTCCTCCAGCCGCCCCAGCGTGGCCGTCAGCGCCTCCAGGGCGGGCAGCACCCGCTCCTCCAGCTCGCACACCGCGGCGATGTGCATGGCGGTGGGGAAGGTGTCGTTGGAGCTCTGGGACATGTTCACATGGTCGTTGGGGTGTACGGCCACAGAGCCGTCCATCCCCCCGCAGAGGTGGGAGATGACCTCGTTCATATTCATATTGGACTGAGTGCCGCTGCCGGTCTGCCAGACCTTCAGGGGGAACTCCTCCGCCCACTGCCCGTCCAAAATCTGGTCGCAGGCCGCCGTGATGAGCCCGCACCGGCGCTCGTCCAGCCTGCCGCAGTCGCGGTTGGTCAGCGCCGCCGCCTTCTTCAGTACGGCAAAAGCCCGGATGATCTCCGCCGGCATGGTCTCCGTGCCGATGGCGAAATTCACAAGGCTCCTCTGGGTCTGGGCCCCCCACTGGCGGTCCGCCGGAACCAAAACGTCTCCCATGGTGTCGTGCTCCTGCCGGAACAGCGTATTCTTCTCAGCCATAAGCATACTCCCTCAGATTACAATTTCGTTTATAAGAATAGCAGATTCGGCAGAAAAATACAACCACGGGCGCCCGCTTAATTTATGGATTTAAGGATCCCCTGTAAAAGAGCGAGCGGGCCGCCGGCGGCGGCCCGCTCGCAGGGGGGATCCTCTAGCTCTGTCCGGCGGAGCGCCTGGAAAGCAGCTCCCGGGTCCGGCGCAGCAGCTGGAACAGGGACATGGGGAACAGCATCCCCACCGCAATGGCCGCCGCCAGCAGGATGGTGTTGAGCCCCTGGGCCGAGCAGGCGGGAAAATCCCCCGCCATGAAATAGCGCATGGTGCTGTACAGGGAGCCTCCGGGGATCAGCGGCACGGCGGCCGTCACCAGAAACAGCGTGGCCGGGCACTTCACCACCCGGGCCAGTATCTCCGCGTAAATGGTCAGGGCCACGGCGGCGATGAAGAACCGGGGCACGTCGTCAACCATAAACCTGCCCATCAGGAGATAGACCGCCCAGGCCAGCAGGCCCCCCAGGCTGGCCAGCAGGAGCTTCTCCCTGCGCATGTGGAACAGCAGCGCAAAGCCCAGAGAGCCGGTAAACGCAGTGGCAAGCTGCAACGCGTAATTCATTCTCCCCACCTCCTTACATCAATGCCGCCACGAGGGCGAAGCCAAACGCGATCACCAGGGCTGTCAAAATGGCTTCCAAAAACCGCAGCATCCCGGAGATGGTATTGCCGCTGAACATGTCCCGCAGGGAGTTTGTCAGCGGGATGCCGGGGATGAGCAGCATGATGTTGCCGATGCTGATCATATCCACAGACTCCCCCAGTCCCGCGCGAACCGACAGCGCCGCCAGCAGTCCGCCCAAGCAGGAGCAGATCAGCGCGGACAAAAACGCGTTGGCCTCCGTCTTGCGGATCAGCTTATCCAGGCATTTGAGCACCACGCCGATAGCGCCGGAGGCCACGGCGTCCAGCGCGCTGCCCCCAAAAAACAGGGAGAAGGAGGCGGATATGAGCGCATAGGTAAAAAGCTGCACGCCGAAGCTATACTGGGGGATCTCGTGGATCTGGTCCAGCGCCCGCTCCGTCTCCTCCAGGCCCAGATGCTCCGAGCAGATCCGCCGGCTGAGGGCGTTGAGCTGCTCCAGCCGGTTCAGGTCATACTGCTGGCCGATGACACGGCGGGTCTGGGTGACGGCCCCGAAGGACTTGGCATAGATGGTCACAACGATACTGGAGGTAATGGTAAACACATCCGCCCGCTCCGCCCCAAAGGCCAGGCACAGCCGCCGGATGCTGTCCTCCACCCGGCTGATCTCCCCGCCGCTCTGCAGCATCTCCTGTCCGATGTCCAAAATGCGGTAGAGATACTCGTTGGCCCGGGCGGCGGCCTCCAGCCGCTCCAGGCTGCCGACCTCTTTTTCCGACATGATCTCGTGTTTTTCTTCCATCGTCATCCCTCTTTCGCGGCCCATAGGGCCGCCTTTATCCTGCTATATCTCTTCAGTCCGGCCTTTTATACCACAGCTGGCGGCCAAATGCAAGCATTTTTCATCGTGACCGGACAGATCCGGCCCTAAAAAGTTTTCCGCAAGGTAGGCACCGCACTTTCTTTTCCCTTAATGGAGATGCTTTTGGAAGAACGCCATGGCGTTGCCGAAGAGGACGCCGTCAGCGATGTCCGGGGCGATGCCCCGGCCTGTCAGATAGTCATAAATGCCCAGAGCCTTCTCCACCGGCTTCAGCTCCGGGTGGATGTCCGTGCCGTCGTAGTCAGACCCCAGGGCCAGGCACTTTCCCGCCCCCAGCTCCAGGAAGCGGCACACATGGCGGTACAGATCGTCCAGTCCCCCCGCGCCCTCCCGGTCGGACAGGAAGCTGCGGGAGTAGTTCAGCCCGATCAGCCCGCCCCGCCGGACCATCTCCCGGATAAATTCATCCGGCAGGTTCCGGCTGTGGGCGCATACGGAGCGGGCGTTGGAGTGGGAGGCCACAAAGGGCTTTTTCGCCACGGCCAGCAGATCCTCAAACCCCCGGTCATTGAGATGGGACGCGTCCACCAAGACGCCCGCCTCCTCCAGGGCGGTGACGGCCTCCCGCCCAAAGGCGGTGAGTCCCTCCCCGGTGTCGTGGCCGGAACCCAGCTCATTGGGTCCGTTCCAGGTGAGGGTCAGCATCTTTACCCCTGCGTCCCGGATCGTCTCCACCCGCTCCAGTTGGCCCGCCAGCACACAGCCGCCCTCCACCGTGAGGATCCCCGCGAATTTCCCTGCAGCGAAGGCCCTCTCGATGTCCGAACAGCTGCGGCAGGGCGCGATCCGCTCCGCGTTCCCCTCCACCTGTCTGTAAAAGTCGGCGGCATAGCGGTCAAAGAAAGCTATCGCCTCCTCCCCCCGCAGCCGGTCGGGGATAAAAATGGCAAAGCACTGGGCCCACCGCGTCCCGGCGGGCATTTTCCTCAGCGCCAGGTGGTAGTCCGGGTCGTCCAGGTCCACCCGGCCCGCAGCCCCTTCCCGCCGGGAGAACGCCCCCCTGGTCAGCGTGTCGCAGTGCAGATCGATCAATCCTGTGGGCATATCACGTTTCCTCCCTCTCCGCTCTTCCCGTCCCCTGCAGCCGCTCCCGCGGCAGTCTCTCTCCCTATCCTATGAAAAAGCGGGGCCGGACGTCCCGGCCCCGCCGCGGCGCCCCTACATCAGCGGCGCCAGGGGTTTCAGCAGCCAGCCCAGGATCCGCCGGCCCAGCTTGTCCTTCCGGCAGTCCTCCAGCGTGAGCCGGCGGCACCGGAGCAGGGTCTCCTGCATATCCCGCTCCACGTCCCATACCGCGCTGCCGCCGTAGAGCAGAGCGGCGCACTCGAAGTGGAGGTAGAGGCTGCGGTAGTCCAGGTTGATGCTGCCCACCACCGCCGTGTCGTCGTCGCTGACAAACATTTTCGCGTGGACAAAGCCGGGCGTGTACTCGTAGATCTGCACGCCGCCCTCGATCAGCTCCCTGTAGTAGCTGTGGGTCAGGGCGAACACGGTCTTCTTGTCCGGCTCGGCGGGCACGATGATCTTCACATCCACCCCCCGCTTGGCGGCAAAGGTGAGGGCCGTGATCATCTCGTTGTCGATGATGAGATAGGGGGTCATAATGTGGACATAGCTTGTGGCCCGGTTGAGGATGTCTATATAGACCATCTCCCCCACATACTCCTGGTCAAAGGGGCTGTCCCCATAGGGCAGCACATACCCCCTGGCCTCCACGGGCCCGGAGGCGTCCAGGTAGCGGGGATAGTCCTCCTTCTCCTTGCTCTCCACATTCCACATCTGCAGGAACATCAGGGTGAAGCCCCGCACCGCCTCCCCCGTCACCATCACGGCGGTGTCCTTCCAGTGGCCGTGGATCACCTTGCGGTTGATGTACTCATCCGCCAGGTTGACGCCGCCGGTGAAAGCCACCCGGCCGTCCACCACCAGGATCTTGCGGTGGTCCCGGTTATTGTAGTGGGTGGAGACCAGCGGACGCAGGGGCGCGAACATTTTGCACTGGAGCCCCAGGCGGCGCAGCTCCTCGGCGTACTGATAGGGCACCTTGCCCACCACGCATGTCCCGTCGTAGAGCAAGCGGACCTCCACGCCCGCCTTCGCCTTCCGCTCCAGGATGCTGAGGATGCGGCCCCACATGTAGCCCTCCTCGACAATAAAGAACTCCAGGAAGATGAACTTCTCCGCCCGCTCCAGCTGCAGCAGGATCTCCTCGAAGGCCGCCTCGCCGGTGGGGAAGTATTTTGCCCCGGAGTTTTCATAGATCGGCTGCTGGCTGACCCGCTCCACATAGGCGGCCAGCCTGGCCTTCCCCGGATCCTCCTCCATCAGCCGCTCCGCCAGCCCCGGCTTGCGCGGCGCGTACTGGGCCGTCTCTCCCTCGATGGTCCGCAGCCGGTGGTAGACCAGCCGGTGGCCCAGCTCGGCGTGGGCAAAGAAATAGAAGGGGATGGCGAACACCGGCGCCAGCGCGATCAGCAATATCCAGGTGATCTTCACCGTGGGCTTCCCCGGCCGGTTGATAATGACCAGGGACACCACCAGGGAGAGCAGGATGGCGGATCCGAAGTAGTACTCCCCCAACCGGTAAAAAGCGGCAAACAGCAGCAGCACCTGGATCGCCAGCAGGAGGATGATCACCATGGTCCGTCCAAACACCATCCGCATCAGCCCCCGCTTGCCCTTGTGCAGCAGCAAAACAGGACCGTCCTCAAAACGGCTTTCCCCTTCTCTCTTCAAGCGGCTTCACTCCTTCCGTCCCGTCCGTTATCTTCTTTATGGACGATTGTAACATATTTTCCCCCCATACGCAAATAGTTTGACCGCCCCTTTCCGGCGCGCCGGGAGAAAGTCCCGCGCCTCCGGCGGGGCTCCTGAGCAGCGCACTTTTAAGTTGACATAATTTGTAACTCTTTTGTCATTCTTTTCCTGTCAAAAGCAGTTGGTTTGTTACCGCCGGTGTGTTATAATAGGCACTGATCATCGGCGGAGAGCGCCGCTTCAGGAGGGATATATGCCATGAAACGATTGACAGCGCTGCTTTTGGCGCTGGTATTGACGCTGCTGGCCGCAGCCTGCGGCAGCCAGCCAGGCCCCGGAAATCAGAATACCGGCGGCCAAACCGCGCAGGAGAACACGCTCCCCGAAAATCCCGCGGTGGAGCCCATCCCCCAGCCGGAACCGGAACCCGTGCAGGAGCCCTATGAGATCCTGGATCCCACGGTGATGCCGGAGGGCGGCGTCCGGGACGGCGTGACCTACGCGGCCTACGACGGCATCGTGGAGCACCTCTTCTTCCATCCGGTCATCGCCTATCCCGAGCTGGCCTTTGACGGCGACGCCCAGGAGAAGGGGCTGGACGACTACATGGTGACGGTGGACGAGTTCAACAAGATCTTGGAGAGCGTCTACGATAGGGGCTATGTGCTGGTGGACATTGCCGACGTGTGGAGCGAAACCACCGGAGAGGACGGGCAGCCCAGGATGGTCCGCAACACCCTGTACCTCCCCGAGGGGAAAAAGCCCCTGATCTTCTCCTACGACGACACCAACTACTACCCCTACATGCTGGAAAACGGCTTCACCTATAAGCTCATCATCGGCGAGGACGGGAAGATCTGGTCCTGGGGACTGGACCCCGACGGCAACGAGGTGGTCTCCCGGGACCTGGACGCCATCACCATCCTGGACAAGTTCGTGGAGGAGCACCCGGACTTCTCCCCCTTCGGGGCCAAGGCGTGCCTGAGCCTGACCGGCTACGAGGGCATCCTGGGCTACCGCACCCAGACAGACACCGAGAGCTGGAGCGACGAGCAGGAGGCCTACCGCCAGTCGGAGCGGGAGGCGGTGAAGCCCATCATCGCGGAGCTCAAGCGTACCGGCTGGACCTTCGGCAGCCACACCTGGGGCCACATCCGCCTGGGCAGCGTCAGCATGGAGAAGATCCGGAAGGATACCCAGCTGTGGTTTGACGAGGTGGGGAGCCTGGTGGGCGAGACCACGGTGCTGTTCTACCCCCACGGCGCCCGGCCCGACGGCGACGACTGGAAAAACACCGGGGAGCAGTTCCGCTTCTACCAGGAGCAGGGCTTCCGCATCTTCTGCTCTGTGGGCATCGAGTCCTTCAGCTACATCAAAAAGGACATCTGCGCCGTTATCTGCGACCGCCTCCACCCCGACGGCACCACCCTGCGCAGCAAGAACGCGGACAAATACTACGGTCAGTTCTACGACGTCAGGGAGATCATTGATCTGGACGTGCGGCCGGACCTTGGGGTAGGCTGGTCCTGACCGGCCGCGCTTACGCAAAAGGAACTGTATCAAACATAAAAGCAGGGAGGTTTTTACCATGACCAAAGAGGAGCTTTGCCGGAAGGCCGTGGACATGCTGGACATGGCCTATGTCCCCTATTCCCACTTCCCCGTGGGCGCCGCCCTGGAGTGCGACGACGGCACGGTCTACACCGGCTGCAACATTGAAAACGCCGGCTACACCCCCACCAACTGCGCCGAGCGCACCGCCGTGTTCAAGGCGGTCAGCGAGGGCCATCTGAAATTTACCCGCATCGCCATCGCCGCCACCGCTGAGCGCTTCACCGCCCCCTGCGGCGTGTGCCGACAGGTGCTGGCGGAGTTTAACCCGGAGCTGACCATGGAGGTCATTCTGGTCAACAGCAAGGGGGAGACGCTGGAGCTGACCTTGAAGGAGCTGCTGCCCTACAGCTTTGACGGCAGCTATCTCAGCTGACCAGCGCCGGACCTCGCCCCCCACTTCCGGCGGTACCGCTGCGCCGAGAGACAAAGACGTCCCATGCGGGAGCAGCTGGCTCCCACATGGGACGTTTCTTTTTGTTTGTGGCGCCTGTCAGCCCCGGCGCAGCTCCGATGCAAATTCTGAGATGCGGCGCAGACCCTCGGCGATGTTCTCCTCCGAGGTGGCGTAGGAGATGCGCACAAAGTCCCCGCAGGTCGCCCCCAGACCGACGGCCGGGACCGTGGCCACATACTTCTCCTCCAGCAGCCGTTGGGCGAACGCCTCGCCGTTGACACCCAGGCCCGACACGTTGGCCATGATGTAAAACGCTCCCTGGGGCGGGACATAGGCGATCCCCCCGATCTGATCCAGCCCCTCCATCATTATGCGCCGCCGCCGGGCAAAGCCAGCCACCATTTCCTCCACCTGCCGCCGAGTCAGGGGCGTGTCCATGGCCTCGGCCAGGGCCGCTTGAATAAAGGTGGGGGAGCAGGTGGAGCAGTACTGGTGGACCCGGAGCACCCGGTCCGCCAGTTTCTCCGCCGCCGCCACATAGCCCAGCCGCCAGCCGGTCATGGCAAAGGTCTTGGAGAAACCGCTGACGAGGATGGTCCGCTCCTTCATCCCGGGGAAGGAGGCCATGGAGCAGAACTGGGCGCCGTCGTAAACCAGGCGGCTGTACATCTCGTCGGAGAGCACCAGGAAGTTGCGCTCCACCGCCAGGCGGCTGAGCCCCTCCAGAGTTTCCCGGGAAAACACCGCCCCCGTGGGGTTGCAGGGGTTATTCAGGATCAGCATCTTGGTCCTGTCCGTGATGACCTGCCGCACTGCCTCCAGGTCGATCTGGAAGCCGTCCTCCGGCCGCAGGGGCACGTCCACCACCTTGGCCTGACAGAAGTTGACCAGACAGCGGTAGGTGATAAAGGATGGCGTCAGCACGATGACCTCGTCCTCTGGGTCCACAAAGGCCGTGATCACGTTATTGAGAGCCTCCGCGCCGCCGGTGGTGATAAGGATCTCCCCCTCGGGGTCGTAGTCCACCCCCGTCTCCCGGAGGATGTGCTGCTGCAGCGCCAGGCGCAGGGGCGGGTAGCCCCGGTTGGAGGTGTAGTGGGAGTAGTTGTTGGTGATGGCGCGGATAGCCGCCTCCTTGATATCGGAGGGGGTGTTGAAGTCCGGCTCCCCCGCGCTGAAGGGGATCACGTCGATCCCCCGGGCCCGCAGGGCCGCGGCCCGGTCCAGCATGGCCCGGATGGGGGAGGCTGTGACCTTCTCCAGCCGCCGGGCCCCCTGCGTCAGATCATATGTTTTTTCCATGGCTGCCTTTTCCTCCCTATTTTCCCACACAGAAGCGCTCAAAGATGCGGCTCACCAGATCCTCCCGGAGGGTGCGGCCCGTCAGCTCGCCCAGGGCGCTGAGGGCGTCCTCCGCGTCCGTCAGCACCGCGTCCGCCGTCATGCCGCCCTCCAGGGCGGCCTTTGCCCGGCCAACGGCGGCGGCTGCCCGCTCCACGGCCTCCGCCTGCCGGGCGTTGGTGAGGATCTGCCCCGCCGGGGCCTCCCCCGCCGGAAACAGGGCGGACACCGCCGCCTCCAGATCCTCCAGGCCCGCCCCGGTGACAGAGGACACCGACACCGTGGCCGCGGGGGGATTGCCGTTGCCGGTGTAGCGCAGGAAGGGGACGGCGGCGCCCTCCGCCAGGTCAGACTTGGACCAGACCAGGATCCAACGCGGGCTTTGGGCCGCCCGTTCCAGTACGGCCATATCCTCCTCTGTCAGCTCCCGGGAGCTGTCCACCACGGCCAGCACAAGCTGCGCCCCCTGCGCGGCAGCCAGCGCCCGCTCCACGCCGATGCGCTCCACCGCATCCCCGGTATCCCGGATGCCAGCGGTGTCGATGAGCCGCAGCAGCACGCCGCCCACCACCGCCTTCTCCTCCACCGTGTCCCGCGTGGTTCCCGCCACGTCGGTGACGATAGCCCGGTCGTAGCCCAAAAGGGCGTTGAGCAGGGAGCTCTTCCCCACGTTGGGCTTGCCCAGGATCGCCGTGGGCACTCCCTGCCGCAGGACCTGTCCCCGGCTGAAGGTGGCCAGCAGCTCCCGCAGGGTCCTCTCCGCCTCCGTCAGCGTCCGGGCGATGTCCGGGCGACGGAGATCCTCGATATCCTCGTCCGGGTAGTCCACCACGGCGTAGAACCGGCTGGTGATATCCAGCAGGCCGTCATATATACCCTCGATCCGCCGGCGGAGAGAGCCGCCCAGCTGTTCCAGGGCGTTCCGGGCGGCCTCGGCGGTTTCCGCCTCAATCAGGTCAATGACCGCCTCCGCCTGTGTCAGGTCCAGATTGCCGCTCAAAAAGGCCCGCTTGGTAAATTCGCCCCGGCCCGCCTGCCGTGCCCCGGCGGCAAAGAGGGATCGCAGCCCCTCGCTGAGCACCACCGGAGAGCCGTGGCAGTGGAACTCCACACTGTCCTCGCCGGTGTAGCTGCGGGGGCCGGGGAAGCGCACCGCCAGCACCTGGTCAATCGCCCGGCCCCGGACATCCAGCAGTTCTCCCAACACCATCTCCCGCGGCCTCTGCTCCCCCAGGAGGCGCCCGTTGGCGGCCCGGAACACCCGGTCGCAGAGGGCAAAGCATCCGTCTCCGGACACCCGGAGGATACCGATGGCGGAGATGGTGTTTCCTGTTGAAATAGCGGCAATGGTATCCATAGTTGCTCCTTTTTGTTTCGCCCCCGGCGGGGGCTTTCTTTCCGGGGCTGCGCGCCCCGAGGTTTTGCGGGCCTGGCCGGCTTATACCTCATCTTTTCCGGGCCTGGCCGGCCCGGAACCGGCCTTTATGCGGGGCTGCCGCCCCGCGCCTGGTTTTTCCCGGGGCTACGCGCCC
>CABKMV010000008.1 GCA_902373635.1 uncultured Oscillospiraceae bacterium | reverse complement strand
TTCGGCACCGGCGCGGTGAAGATGACCCCCGCCCACGACCCCAACGACTTTGAGGTGGGCCTCAGGCACAATCTGGAAACCATCCGCTGCATCGGCGACGACGGAAAGATCAACGAGAACGGCGGCCCTTACAACGGCATGGACCGCTACGAGTGCCGCAAAGCCATCGTGAAGGACCTGGAGGAACAGGGATATCTGGTCAAAACAGAGGACTACAGCCACAACGTGGGCACCTGCTACCGCTGCGGCAGCGACGTGGAGCCCCTCATTTCCGCCCAGTGGTTCGTAAAGATGGAGCCCCTGATCAAAGAGGCCCTGCGGGTGGTGAACGAGGGCGAGGTGAAGTTCATCCCCGAGCGCTTCGCCAAGACCTACACCAACTGGATGGAGAACCTCCACGACTGGTGCATCTCCCGTCAGCTCTGGTGGGGCCATCAGATCCCCGTGTGGTACTGCGCGGACTGCGGCCACATGACCTGCACCCGGGAGGACCCCACCCACTGCGAAGCCTGCGGATCGGCCAACATCGAGCGGGACCCCGACGTGCTGGATACCTGGTTCAGTTCCGCCCTGTGGCCCTTCTCCACCCTGGGCTGGCCCGAGAAGACCGATATGCTGGACTACTTCTATCCCACCAGCGTCCTGGTCACAGGCTACGACATCATCACCTTCTGGGTGTCCCGGATGATCTTCTCCGGCTGCGAGCAGATGAAGAAGTACCCCTTTGAGAAGGTGCTGATCCACGGTCTGGTCCGGGACGACAAGGGCCGCAAGATGAGCAAGTCCCTGGGCAACGGCATCGACCCCCTGGAGATGGCGGACAAGTACGGCGCGGACGCCCTGCGCTTCAACCTCATCACCGGCAACAGCCCCGGCAACGACATGCGCTTCTACGTGGAGAAGTGCGAGGCCATGCGCAACTTTGCCAACAAGATCTGGAACGCCAGCCGCTTTGTCATGATGAACCTGACCATCGACGAGGTAAAGCTGCCGGAGAAGCTGGAGCTGGAGGACAAGTGGGTCCTCTCTAAGCTCAATACCCTGGTGAAGGAAGTAACTGAGAACATGGACGCCTACGAGCTGGGCGTGGCCTCCGCCAAGGTCTACGACTTCATCTGGGACACCTACTGCGACTGGTATATCGAGCTGACCAAGGGCCGGATGCAGGCCACGGACAGCGCCGAGAGCGCACAGAACGTGCTGTGCTATGTGCTTATCCAGATGCTCAAGCTGCTCCACCCCTTCATGCCCTTTATTACCGAGGAAATTTATCAGGCCCTGCCCCATGCGGCGGGGGAGGACGCCAAGTTCATCATGGTCAGCGACTGGCCGGTGTATGACGAAAAGCTTGCCTTCCCGGCGGAGGAGGCCGCCATGGAGAACATCATGGACGCTATCCGGGCCATCCGCGCCCGCCGGGCCGAGATGAACGTGGCGCCCGGCCGTAAAGTGCAGCTGACCATTGCCACCGCCCAGCGGGATGTGTTCGCCGCCGGCGCGCCTTTCTTCCAGCGGTTGGCCTCCGCCAGCGAGGTGGAGGTGGTGCCCGCCAGTGAGGCCGGGTCCAGCGACGAGATGCGCGCCAAGGGCATGGTGGAGGTCATTACCCACTCCGCACGGGTATTTATGCCCCTGGCGGAGCTGGTGGATGTGCGCCAGGAGCTGGAGCGGATCGCCAAGGAGAAGGCCAAGGCAGAGGGACATCTGAAGGGCATCGAGGCAAAGCTCAGCAACGAGGCGTTTACCTCCAAGGCCCCGGCACATATTGTCCAGAACCAGCGGGATCAGGCGGAGAAGCTGCGGGCCCTGATCGCCCAGCTGGAGGCGTCCGAGGCCGCTATGGGCAAGCTGGGCGATTAATGTCAGGTGATGGGAGAGAAGAGAGATGCGTATCGCAGTCACCTATGAAGATGGCCAGATATTTCAGCATTTTGGCCATACGCAGCAGTTCAAACTCTACACCGTGGAAAACGGTCAGGTGGCCAGCACTGTGCTGATCCCTGCCGTCGAGAGCGGCCATGGGGCTCTGGCGGCCTTGCTGGCTCAGATGAAGGCCGACGTGCTCATCTGCGGCGGCATCGGCGGCGGCGCCCGGGCCGCTGTGATGGAGGCTGGTATCCTGCTCTATCCCGGCGTCGTCGGTATGGCCGACCAGGCGGTGGAGGCATTCCTGGCCGGGGGGCTGAGGTTTGACCCCGATACGGTGTGCGATCACCACCACGAGGGGGAGCATGACTGCGGCAGCTGCGGCCGCCACGGCGGGGGACACGAGTGCCGCCACGGCAGCTGCAACGGATAAAGAAACCATTTGGTGGGGCGCTGCAAAAGCAGCGTCCCACATGTTTTTTCAAAAATGTGGTTCTGCCTATTGACATATGGCTTGGTTAGTGATATGGTTAGTTACACAAGTAATGAACCATTTAACCAGCGAAAGGAGGAGAGCGTTTGAATGAGCGCCTGACGGAGCAGAAGTCCATCTATCTGCAGATCAGCGAGATGATCGAGACAGATATCCTGCGGGGCATCCTCCTGGAGGAGGAGCAGGTGCCCAGCACCAACGAGCTGGCAAAGCTCTACACCATCAACCCGGCCACCGCCGCCAAGGGGGTCAACCTCCTGGTGGACGAGGGCATCCTGTACAAGCGCCGGGGCATCGGCATGTTTGTGTCCCGGGGGGCGCGGGAGAAGATCCTGAGCAAGCGGAAGGCCGCCTTTGCCGAGGCCCATATCGCGCCGCTGCTGGCGGAGGCGAAGAGCCTGGGCATCACAAAAGAAGAATTACTCAACATGATAGGGGAGAGAGATCTATGAATCTGAGATGCGAAAACATCACCAAGGTATACAGCGGCAAGGAAGTGCTGCAAAATGTGTCCCTGACTCTGGAGGAGGGGAAGATCTACGGCCTCATCGGCCGCAACGGCGCGGGCAAGACCACGCTTTTGAGCATCCTCACCGCACAGAATCCCGCCACAAGGGGGAGCGTCTCCCTGGACGGCCAGCCCGTGTGGGAGAACCGCAGGAGCCTGGAACAGCTGTGCTTCTCCAGGGAGCTGAACGTGGGCGCCGAGAGCGGCCTGACCAGTATGAAGGCGAAGGAGTATTTCCGCATCGCCTCCATCTACTACACGAACTGGGACAAGGAGATGGAGAAGAGGCTGGTGGCGCTCTTCGACCTGAACGTGAAAAAGAAGCTGGGAAAGCTCAGCAAGGGCATGCTGTCCATGGTGACGATCATCGTGGCCATGTGCTCCAAGGCCCCCTTCACCTTCCTGGACGAGCCGGTGGCGGGGCTGGACGTGGTGGCCAGGGAGCAGTTCTATAAGCTGCTGCTGGAGGAGTACGCCGCCACGGGCCGCACCTTTGTGGTCTCCACCCACATCATCGAGGAGGCCGCCGACGTGCTGGAGGAGGTCATCATCCTCCACGAGGGAAAGATCCTTGTGGAGGCCAACACCCAGGAGCTTGTCTCCAGCGCCCGCTATGTCAGCGGCAAGGTGGAGGAGGTGGACGCCGCCACCGCCGGCCTGGAGGTACACCACCCGGAGACCATCGGCCGCAGCAAGGGCGTCACCGTTTTCCTGAAGCCGGGCCAGTCCATCGACGCGAGCCGGGACGTGTCCGTCCAGCCGGTGAGCCTGCAGAAGGCCTTTGTCGCCCTGTGCGGGGAGGAGGAGCGCCATGAAGCGTAACCTGCGGTTCTGGACCCGCTATACCTGGGAGAGCACCTATGTGGAGTGGGCGGTGGTGGCTGTCCTGGCGGTGCTCACCGCGCTGGGGGCGGATCAGATGCAGTTCCAGCTGCTGGCCTCGCTGATCCCCTACTATCTGTTCATCTCCGCCGTATTGTGCATCATCATGCTCAACTACGGCTCCCAGACGCTGTACATCCCGCTGCTGATCTCCATGGGGGAGACCCGGCGGAACATCCTTCTGGGCTTCCACTACTACCGCTGCCTGATTATCGCCGCCACCGTGGCCCTCAGCGCGCTGCTGTGGGCTCTGGTCCCCTGCGAGATGTCCTCCATCGGCCTGCGGAGTATCCCCACGATCCTGACCGTACTTGTAATCGCCTCCGCGCTGGGCAGCCTCATGGGCACCATCTACGCCAAATGCAAGTGGTTATCCATAGCCATCGTGGTTCTGATCTGCGGCAGCATGGGCGGTATGGGAGGATTCCTGTTCTCCGGCGGCTTTGAGCTGGTGGAGACCAGCGCTATCGATATGGCCGGCGTCCTGCGCCATCTGCCCTGGTGGCTGGTGCTGGCGGCTGCGGCGCTGTTTGTGGTGGACGTGGTGTTCCAGTGGCTGCTGCTGCGGCGGCAGGAAGTGAAGCTGTAAGGAGGGAAGGACATGACATTTCTGAAATATGCCAGGGCCTCGAGAAAAGCGCCGCTGTATATGCTGTGCTGGCAGCTGGGCTTCTTCCTCTTTGGCCTGATGGTGGTTCTGGTCATCAACGCCTTTCTCAACGACGAAAAGGACTACGCCTGCATGGGTTCCCTGATGGCCGCCATCGCCACGATCGTCGGCGTCCTGGCCCGGGGCAACAGCACCCTCAGCAGCCGGTTCAGCATGGCGGTTTCCATGGGACAGACACGCAGGGCCTTCCTCCTGTGGGACACGGTGATCACCGCGCTGACCGCCGCCCTGGGGCTGCTGGTGAGCTGGTGCCTGTACCTGCTGGAAAATCTTCTCTATGGGGTGCTGTACCCCGGCTTTGAAAACGGTATTTCCATCGATGGGCTTTACCGCTGGCAGGTTCTGCTGCCCATCGCCGCGGGTCTGTGCGTGTTCAGCCTGGTCATGGGCGCTGTGCACCAGAGATTCGGCATCAAAGGGTTCGGCGTCCTGTGGCTCGTCTTCTGTGTCAGCTGCATGTTGGTGCCCCAGGCGATCAACCAGTCGCTGGAAGGGGGGACCAGCCTCTTTGCCCGGTTCGGCAGGGGCGTCCTGTGGCTGGTCGGCCTGCTGAGTCCGACCATGTGGGCCTGCATCGGCGGGGTGGTGCTGCTGGCGCTGTTGGCCTTCAGCGTCCTGTCCTTCTGCCGGGCGGAGGTGCGGGGCTAAAAGGGAAAAAGAATAAGACCGCCGCTCCTATGGGAGCGGCGGTCCATTTCTTGCTGGACTACTTCAGTTCCTGGATAGATATAGCGGCCTTGTGTTCAATAGGCTTCCACTCCACCCGGCCAAACAGCGCCGCCACAGTGATGGGAATATAGGAGAGGATAAAGAGGGGGAAGGTAAAGGTGTACAGCACCCGCTTCCAGGGGGCGGCGTGGATGTGGGACCACTGGGTAATGGTGGTAATGGCCCCGGCCAGGAGCAGCAGCAGGTAGGGCACCAGGAAGGAGGAGAGAGAGGCTGTCAGCAGGGGGAGGAGAGAACCTCCATGCAGCACTTCCAGCACAGTCAGGACAAAGCCAACCGCCACGCTGCAGATGGTCAGCACAATGGCGGGCGGGATGGACAGCAGCAGATCCAAACAGGACAAACGGTTTTTTCCGGCCAGCCCCGCCAAAAGACGCCCGCCCTCCCGGAAAAAGACCTGCATATTCCCACGGACCCAGCGCAGACGCTGGTTCCAGGACTGGGAGAAGCGGGTGGGCTGTTCGTCAAAGAGTTCCGCCGCGCCGCAGTAGCCCACCCGCTCCCCACGGAGGACGCTGTACACGGTAAACTCGGTGTCCTCGCTGAGGCAGTGGAATGGCCAGCCGTCGTTGCGCAGCATGATCTCCCGGCTGAAGAGGAAACCGGTGCCCGCCACCACGGCGCTGACGCCCAGCCTGGCGCGGGGAGCGTTGAGGAAGGCGGCGTCCCGCAGGAACCACAGCCCATAGCCGGCGGAGATCCAGTTGCTGCCGAAATTCTTAGAGTTGCGGTAGCTGGTGACGATGGAGCAGCCCCCGTCAAAGGTTTCGTTCATGCGGGAGATGTAGTCGCCCTGAAGGAGGTTATCCGCGTCAAAGACAAAGTACCCCTCGAAGTAGTCGTCGCCCCAGGCATCCCGGATCTGCTGGAGCAGGTAGTTGAGGGCGTAGCCCTTGCCCACGTGGACCGGGTCAAAGCGCTCGTAGACCACGGCCCCCGCGTCCCGGGCCACCCGGGCCGTCTCGTCGGTGCAGTTGTCCGCCACGACAAAGGGGACCACATAGTCGGCAGGGTAGTCCTGCCGGCTGATGCTGTCCAGCAGCTGAGCGATGACAGCGGCTTCGTTCCGGGCCGAGATGAGCACGGCGTAGCGGTGGAGTCTGGCGCCGGGCCTGGGCTTTTCCTTGCTGAACAGCGCCACCGGAATGTACAGAAGCTGATAGGCGTAGCAGATCAGAAACAGCAGGCCGATGATGCGGCTTGCGTGCTGCAGCATGGTCAGTGCGCTCATGACGCGTCTCTCCTTTCCCGCGCCCGGCAGATGGCGCGGTAAACCAGCATGCCAAGGCCGCTGATAACCAGCGTGACGGCAAAAACAATGAAGGCGAAAGTGTAATTCTGCATGCCCAGGGCGTCGCCCCCGATGGTGGAAGTGATGACAGAGGGGATGCGGGCCACTGCGCTGATCAGGATCCAGGTGCGCAGGGGCATTTTTGTCAGGCCCACAAAGTAGCACAGGATATCCTTGGGGGTGCCGGGCAGGAAAAAGACAAAGAAGACCCAGAAGTTCAGCCTCCGCTCATCCTGAAGAAAGCGGAGGGAGCGGAGCTTTTCCAGGGGGAAGAACACCTCCACCGCCCTTGTCCCAAACCGGCGCACCAGCAGGAACACCAGCACGCTGCCGATCAGGGCGCCCAGGATGCAGAGCAGCGTACCCTCCAGGGCGCCGAAGGCGTAGCCTGCGGCGATCTCCAGAGGTTCTCCGGGGATGATCGCCACCACGACCTGCAGCACCACCATGCCCACAAAGAGCACCGGCGCCCATACGCCCTGCTGATCCACCCACGCCCGGAACAGCTCAGGCCCTGAGGCGAAGCGGATCAGGGGCCGCCCCGCGAACCAGCATACCAGGGCGCTCAAGGCGAGGAACAGCCCAAGCCCCAGCCCGGCAAACCACTTTTTTTGTTTTTCAGACAGATGACGGTGCTCGCTCATGCCATTTTCCCTTTCCTTCTGTTTCTGCCCGTATTGTAACGTATGGCAGATTAAAATGAAAGGAGAAAAATTCATAAGAATCCTTTAAGGTATTCAGAGATTCATAAATGAAAAAGAGAGGGATGGGACAGGGAGCGTGTGCCATCGATTCCCGCCCTATAGTTTGCGACAACGGCTGCCTGTCGCGAATGTTCCAGCGAAATGGCTAAAAAGGAAAAATTTAGCAAAATATCCATTATTTATGAAGTGCGCCTCGTGGAGATATGCCCTATATGCAGGTAAGATTTTCCCGATTTCTGTCGAATGAAGGGGGATCTGCGCGATGCGGCAATATAAGACGCTGCTCAAGGGCCTGCTGGCGGATCAGGTGAAACACTATCGCGCCAGCAAGAATATTACCCAGGAGGAGATGGCGGAGAATCTGCACATCTCGGCCCGCTCCTACTCCGACCTGGAGAGGGATGTGTTCTGCTTTTCCGCCGTGACATTGATGTTTTTCCTGTTAGCTCTGCCAGAGAAGGATGTGACGGGGCTGCTGCAGGATTTCCGCGTTCTGGTGGACCAGGAGGAGCAGACGTAGCTGTTCAGGTTGCCCCCGCCCTGGCCGTCCGGCCAGGGCGGGGGCAACATTTATCGGGCCGGCGCTTGTAATTTCCCCGGAAATCTGTTATACTGTACCAAATCAATGAACCGGTTTGGGCGGAGGGGCGCTGACGCTGCCGCCCGTAAAGGCCGGATAACAGGGGAGAAGCCATGCTGGGATACCTGCGGGCCTTTTTGGAACAATTTGATTGGGGGTCGCTGGCGGACATGCTGGGACGGGTGCTGGGCGTGCTGCTGTGCCTGACGGTCCACGAAACCTGTCACGGTCTGGCGGCCTATGCCCTGGGGGACCCCACGGCGAAGCGGATGAACCGCCTGAGCCTTAATCCGCTCCACCACATCGATTGGCTGGGCCTGGCCTCCATGCTGATCTGCGGCTTCGGCTGGGCAAAGCCTGTGCCGGTGGATATGCGGTATTTCAAAAACCCAAAGGCCGGCATGGCCGTCACCGCGCTGGCCGGGCCGGCGTCCAATTTCCTGCTGGCGATGCTGATGCTCTTTTTCGCGTCCCTGATGACAAGGACGCCTGGGGCGTGGGGCGGCTTTGCCATGTGGTTTTTCTACTTTTTGCTGAACACGGCCGTGCTGAGCATCGGTCTGGGGCTTTTCAATCTGATCCCCATCCCGCCGCTGGACGGGTCAAAGGTGCTCTTTGCCCTGTTGCCGGAGAGAGCCTATAACATCCTGATGCGCTATGAGCGCTACGGTATGCTGGTGCTGCTGCTGCTCGTGTGGCTGGATATTGGCGGCAGCTATCTCTCGGACGCCATTAAGGCGGTATACCTCTGGATGGCGGGGCTATTTTTCTGATGTTGAGGTGACTGGATGGACAGTCCTGTCTATAAACTGGAGCAGGTGGTCCATAATAAGGGCGGGCTGGAGGACTTTGAGGGGCCTCTCGACTTGATCCTGTTCCTGCTGAGCAAGAATAAGATCGAGATCGCCGATATCCCCATTGCTTTGATCCTGGAACAGTATCTGGAGTACCTGGAAAAGCGCAAGCAGCTGGATCTGGAGGTGGCGAGCGAGTTTATCACCATGGCCGCCCATCTGATGTATATCAAGACGCGGATGCTCCTGTCCATTGAGGACGAGGAGGCCCAGAGCGAGATGGACCAGCTGATCAAATCCCTGGAGGAGCGGCGCAGCAGCGAAACCTACGCCAAGGTGAAGTATGCCGCCGCCCAGCTGGGGCCCATGGGGGAGTTTGGCCGCAGCATCCTGGTAAAGAATCCCGAGCCCATGGAGCGGGGAAAGGTCTACGAATACGACCACCAGGGGCAGGACCTGCTGGATGCCATGCAGGAGATCGCCGACCGCAGCGAACGCAGGGCGCCGCCCCCGGTCAGCAATTTCGCCGAGATCGTCCGCCACGAGCCCTACCCGGTGGCCAGTAAGGCCAGGGATATCATGGACCGGCTGAAGCAGCTGGGGATCACAAGCTTCCGCCTGCTGTTCAAGGGCAGCCGCAGCCGCAGCGAGGTGGTGGCGACCTTTATCGCGGTGCTCGAGCTGTGCAAGGCCCGGGTGATCCGTCTGGCGGGCAGCGAAACAGACTGTACCGTCACGCCTACCGGCGAAAACGGAGATACTTTGCCCCTGTGAGGTAAAACATGACACTGGAAATGAAAGAACTGGAGTCGGCGGTTGAGGGGATTTTGTTTGCCTCCGGCGAGCCGGTACATATCGACCGTATCTGCCTGGCGCTGGAGCTGGACAGGCTGTCTGCAGAGCAGGTGCTGCAGCGCCTGGGCGACTATTATGCCTTCGAGCGCCGGGGCATCCGGCTCATCCGTATGGAGGATACCTGGCAGCTCTGCTCTGCGCCGGACTATGCCGATATGATCCGGCGGGCCTTTGAGATACGAAAGCCCGCCAAGCTCAGCCAGCCGGCTCTGGAGGTCCTGGCTACCATTGCGTACTACCAGCCCACGACCCGGGCCTATGTGGATCAGGTCCGCGGCGTGGACAGCTCCTATACAGTGGGGCTGCTTCTGGAGCGGAAGCTGATCGAGGAGTGCGGCAGGCTGCAGGTGCCGGGCCGCCCCAGGCTGTACCGCACAACGAAAAATTTCCTGCGGGCCTTCCACCTCAGCTCCCTGGAGGACCTGCCGCCGCTTCCCGGCATGGAGGCCGAGGGCCAGCTGCGGCTGGGGGACGACGGCCAACTGATCGATCCCGATCCTCTGAAGGAGCCGGAGGATCCGGCCGAAGAGGGGACGCCCGGAACATGAAGTGCGGATAACAGGTGAGAGGAGGGCGTGAGGGCCGTGGTCGGGATCATCATCCTATGTGTGATAGGCGCGCTGCTGTGTATCCTGCTGTTTACGCCGATCCGTGTCCGGGCGTCCTATGATCAGGGCGAAGCTTCCGTCCGTGTCCGTTTTGGCCCTGTTGCTCTGCCCCTGTACCCCAGGGAGGCGTCAGAGCCAAAAGCGAGAAAGCCGAAGAAGGAGAAGCCGCCGGAGGAAACCGCGGCGGAAGGGGCAAAAAACCAGAAAAAAGGCATGAAAGTCAACCGGGAGCAGCTGCTGTATACGCTTGAAAAGCTGCCGCCCGTTCTGGGACGGGCCCTGCGCCGCACAGGGCGGCGGATCAGGATCAGGCCCTTGAAACTCCATGTACTGGTGGCCGGCAGCGACCCGGCGGATACAGCGGCGCTGTACGGCAGGCTGGAGGCGGCTTTGGCTGCTGCGCTGCCGATTCTGCACCGCAAGATCCATATCAAGGATCAGGACGTCAGGCTGTTCCTGGACTTCCAGGCGGAGCGGATGGACTGCATCGCCGATGTGGGAATAGCGGTCCGGCTTTGGGACCTGCTGGTGATCGGGCTGTGTGCGGGCGCAAGCGCCCTCAGATGGCTCGTCGGATTCAGGCGGCTGGCGGACAAGCCGCCCGCCGCGGATACGGATACCAAGAAACAACAAACAGCGGCCCGCGAGGCCGGCGCCGCCTGACAGGCCGGCGCGTGAAAGGAGTACGGCATGGAGAAGAAGAATCCCCTTAGCGATCTGCTGCAGGAGAGCATGTCTAAGGTGCGCGAGATGGTGGACACCAACACCATTGTGGGCCAGCCCATCACTACGCCTGACGGCGTGACCCTGATCCCGATTTCCCGGGTCAGCATTGGCTTTGGCGGCGGCGGCGCCGCTTTCGGAAATAAAAAGGATGCCGGGGCAGACGGGAACCTGGGCGGCGGTATCGGATCCGGCGTGAAAATCGATCCTGTGGCCTTTTTGATCATCAAGGACGGTTTGGTGCGGGTCATGCCTGTAGCGGTCCCCGCTGTGAGCACAGTGGACCGCATTGTGGAGATGGTGCCGGACATGGTGGACCGTGTCAGCAATTTTATTTCCAGCAAAAAGGAAGGGGCCGAAGAAGCCGCCGCCACTGTGGAGGAGGAGAGCTTCTAAGAGCGGCCCTGCATGATAAATTCTGGAGGATCTGACGGGATTTTCCCCGGAAACATATCTGGTTTCCGGGGAAAATCCTTGTGCTGTCCTTCTTCCCGTGCGGCCTCCCGGCAGGCAGAGATTGACTGGGGCGGCAGTTCCTGGCTGGGTGCAAAAATCTCGCCGGGGCAAACTGTCTCTATCTGCAAGGATGGAGGCGGAGGTATGTCGAAAACTGCTTTTCAGAGGGCGGTATGCGCTGTTTTACTGACAAGTATATTAACTTGTCAGGCGTTTGCAATCAATACATCTGCTGCTTCTGCTGTGTTGATGGAACAGGGAAGCGGGCGGATCCTGTATGCCCACAATCCTGATGAGGAGAGGCTGATCGCCAGCATTACCAAGATCATGACCGCCGTGGTGGCGCTGGAGCACGGCCAGCTGCAGGCGGAGTACACTGTCACCGGAGAAGATATGGCGGAGGGGTCCTCCATGTACCTGAAGCCTGGGGATACGCTGTGCCTGGAGGAGCTGCTCTACGGTTTGATGCTGGTCAGCGGCAACGACGCCGCCCTGGCGGTGGCCCACTGCGTCAGCGGGGACGTGCCCGCCTTTGTGGAGCTGATGAATGAGACGGCCCGGCGGCTGGGGATGACCCACTCCAGCTTCGCCAACCCCAACGGGTTGGACGCCGACGGACACTACTCCAGCGCAGCCGACATGGCCAAGCTGGCCGCCTATGCCATGGAGAACCAGGACTTCTGCCGCATCGTCTCCACCGCCTCCATTACCATTGGAGAGCGCTATCTGTCCAATCACAACAAGCTCCTGCGCCTGTGCGAGGGTTGCATCGGGATCAAGACCGGCTTTACCAAGGCGGCTGGCCGTACCCTGGTATCCGCGGTGGAGCGGGACGGGATGACGCTGGTCTGCGTCACGCTGAACGACGGGGACGATTGGAACGACCACATGCGTCTCTACGATTATGGTTTTTCCAGCTACCAGCTGGGGACTGTGGCTGCAGCGGGGCAGGTTCTGGCCTCTGTCCAGGTGCGGGGCGGGACGGCAAGTTCCGTTCCCCTGGCGCTGGGCAGCGACCTGGCGTATCCTGTCACGGAGGGGGAACATCTGACGATGACGGTGACGATCCCCGCTTCTGTGGCGGCTCCCGTGGTACCGGGCCAAGTGCTGGGAACTGCCCGGGCCTATCTGGATGGGGTGGAGGTGGCCGCGGCTGAGCTGGTGGCGGCAGCTCCCTCCGCCATGCTGGAGCCGGAGGCGGAGGAAAGCCCTGGATTCTGGTCCCGCCTCTTCGGTTGAGGGGGGCGGCGTGGAACTGGCCGCTTCAGGGAATTTTTGTTATGATGCAGGATACTGTGTTAAGATGGGGGTAGGCAGGCCATGGAGGAACGGCTGCAAAAAGTATTATCTGCCGCGGGACTGTGCTCCCGCCGCCAGGCGGAGGAATATCTGCGCCTGGGACGGGTGACGGTAAACGGCGTTCCCGCTGTGCTGGGAGGGAAAGCCGATCCGGGCCGTGACAGAATCGAACTGGACGGGATACCGGTTGCAGCTGCTCCGCAAAAGCTCTACCTGATGCTCAACAAGCCCCGGGGCTATGTGACGACGCTTTCCGATGAGAGGGGACGGCCCACGGTGGCGGAGCTGGTTGCCGGCTGCGGGGAGCGGGTCTATCCTGTGGGGCGGCTGGATATGGATTCCGAGGGGCTGCTCCTGCTGACCAATGACGGCAGCTTTGCGCAGCGCCTGGCCCACCCCAGCCACCAGATGGAGAAGGAATACCAGGTGACGGTCTCCGGCCGATTGGAGGGCTGCGACCAGCGCCTGAGAGAGCTGACCGCCCTGGAGGATGGGACGCCTGTCGTCCCCGCCCAGGTGCGGATCCTCCGCAGGGGGGCGGATACCTGGCTGCTCTCTGTGACCATCCATCAGGGCCTTAACCGACAGGTGCGGCGGATGTGCGCCCAGGCAGGGGTAGGGGTGCGCCGCCTGCAGAGGGTGCGTGAGGGCAGCATTTCCCTGGGAACACTGCCCCCAGGGAAATGGCGGAAGCTTACTGAACAGGAAACGACAGGGCTCCTTGGGGAGGAAATGCAATAAATCTTTCATTTCCTCTTGTACTTTTCAAAAAAATTGTTTAGGATAGTGGGAGCTACTGTTGGTTGGTAAAGGAGACGCAGATGACCAAAGATATCTTACATATGATCCAGGAGAATATGGCCGGCTTCTCCAAGGGACAAAAGAAGATCGCAGGCTACATCCTGTCGGATTATGACAAGGCGGCGTTTATGACCGCCAGCAAGCTGGGGAAGCTGGTGGGGGTCAGCGAGTCCACGGTGGTCCGGTTTGCCGCTGTACTGGGCTATGAGGGGTATCCTGCCATGCAGAAGGCCCTGCAGGAGATCGTGCGCTCCAAGCTGACCTCCATCCAGCGCATCCAGGCGTCTGATGAGCTCTTTGGAACGGATGTGGTGGCCTCTGTCCTGCAGACGGATATGGACAAGATCCGGCTGGCCATTGAGGAGGTGGACCGCGCCGCTTTTGAGGCCGTTGTGGATAAGCTGATGGCCGCAAGGCATATCTATATTTTGGGCGTGCGCTCCAGCTCGTTTTTGGCTGGCTACCTGCACTTTTACCTCCATTTGATTTTTGAAAATGTGACGCTGGTGACAAGCAACAGCGCCGGTGATATCCTGGAGAGCATCCTGCGGATTGGTCCCGGGGACGTGCTGGTGGGGATCAGCTTTCCCCGCTATTCCAAGTCTACCGTCAAGGGGGTCCAGTTCGCCCACGACCGGGGGGCGGATGTGGTGGCTATCACCGACGGCGTCATGTCGCCCCTCTATCCCCTGGCCTCAAAGGTGCTGATGGCCCGCAGCGACATGATCTCCTTCGTGGACTCCCTTGTTGCGCCGTTCAGCCTGCTCAACGCCATCATCGTGGCGGCGGGCCACCGGAAAAATGGGGATATTTCCCAGATCTTCAACCGGCTGGAGGGTATCTGGGACGAATACGGTGTGTTTGGATACAGCGATGAGAGCTGATATTGTAGTGGTGGGCGGCGGCCCGGCCGGGATGATGGCCGCCGCTTCCGCCGCTGAATATGGCGCCAGGGTCTGCCTGCTGGAGCCAAACGAGCGGCTGGGAAAGAAGCTGAATATCACCGGGAAGGGCCGGTGCAATGTGACCAACAACTGCTCTGTGGAGGAACTGCTGCGGAATATACCTTGTAATGGAAGATTCCTTTACAGCGCTTTTGCCCAGTTTGATCCGGCGGATACCATGGCTTTTTTTGAGACGCAGGGCGTTCCGCTGAAAACTGAGCGGGGGAACAGGGTGTTCCCGGTGTCAGACCGGGCTTTCGACATCAGCGGCGCACTGGAGAAATACCTGCGCCGTCTGGCTGTCCGTGTCGTTCGGGATCGCGGGACAGCACTATTGCTGGACGGCGGCGTACTCAGAGGTGTGAAGGGGGAGCGGGAGGACTATGAAGCGCCCAGGGCGGTGATCGCCACCGGCGGCATCAGCTACCCGCTGACCGGTTCCACCGGCGACGGCTACCGGCTGGCCCGGTCTGTGGGCCATGCTGTCACGGAACCCAGGGGCTCCCTGGTCCCGCTCCGGGAAGAGGGGGGCTTTTGCGGGAAGCTGCAGGGGCTGAGCCTGCGCAACGTCGCATTGCGGGTCTACGAGGATGAGAAAAAGCTCTGCGAAGAATTTGGGGAGATGCTCTTCACCCACTTCGGCGTCAGCGGGCCTATCGTTCTGTCTGCTTCAGCCCACATGCGGCGCTTTGGGGAGGCGCGTTATCGTCTGGAGATCGATCTCAAGCCCGCTCTGGATGAGCAGACCCTGGACAAGCGGCTGGTGTCCGACTTTGCCCGGCACGCCAACAGCGACCTGATCAACGCCTTCGACGAGCTGCTGCCCAAGAAGCTGATCGGTCCGTTTGTGGAGCTGACCGGCCTCGTTCCCAGGCAAAAGGTCCACGATGTGACGAAAGAGCAGCGCAGGCGGATACTGGGCCTGCTCAAGGCCCTGCCGGTGGAGATTGCGGGCCCCCGCCCTGTGGAGGAGGCCATTGTTACCAGCGGCGGCGTTTCCGTGAAGGAGGTCAACCCCTCTACCATGGAGTCCAAGCGCCTGCCGGGGCTCTATTTTGCCGGCGAGGTGCTGGATGTGGACGGCTATACCGGCGGCTTCAATCTGCAGATCGCCTGGTCCACCGGGCATCTGGCCGGGATATCCGCCGCCAGCGCCTGCTGGTGAGGGCCGCGTTTGCGATAACAAGGGGCCAGCGGCCGGAGGAAAGGGCCGCTGCCGGAAAATTGGAGAGAAAAATGACCATGGAAAAAAAGAGCTACTCCGTCGCTATCGACGGTCCCAGCGGGGCCGGGAAAAGCACCATTGCCCGCAGCGTGGCCAGGGACTTGGGCTTTCACTATGTAGATACCGGCGCTATTTACCGCACGGTGGGCTATTACGCCTATCTCGCCGGATGCGATCCCCAGGACAGGGCGGCTGTTGTGGATCTGCTGCCCAAGATCCGTGTTGAGATGGGGTATGGGGCGGATGGATTGCAGAGGATGCGCTTAAACGGAGAGGATGTGACGGAACAGATCCGGCTGCCGGAGATCTCCATGTACGCCTCCCGCGTCTCCGCCGTGCCGGAGGTGCGCGCCTTTCTTATGGAGATGCAGCGGGACGCGGCCAGGCACGGCAGCGTCATCATGGACGGCCGGGATATCGGCACAGTGGTCCTTCCAGGCGCGGACGTGAAAATATTCCTCACTGCCTCCCCGGAGGACCGCGCCCGGCGCCGTTATGAGGAGCTGCTGCGGCGGGGGACGCCCAAGGATTACCAGGAACTGCTGGAGGAGATCAGGCAGCGGGACTACAACGACTCCCACCGGGCGGCGGCCCCCCTCCGGCCCGCGGAGGACGCGGTCCTGCTGGATACCACCGGCAATACCTTTGACCAGAGCCGGCGGCAGATTCTGGAGATCATCAGGGGGAGAATTGCCCAATGAACCGGTTTTATCACATCGTTTACGCCATTGTGCGGCCGATCCTGCGGCTGCTCTTCCCCATGCGCGTGGTGGGCCTGGAGAATGTACCGGAGGGCGGCGCGCTGCTCTGCGCCAACCATGCCAGCGGCTGGGACCCGGTGCTGATCGCCGTTGCCCTGCCCAACGACTCCCGGCTGAGTTTTATGGCCAAGGACCAGCTGTTCAAGATACCTGTCCTGGGGTGGCTGATCGCTAAGCTGGGGGCGTTCCCGGTGCGCAGGGGCGGCAGCGACCTGACGGCGATGAAGACCGCCATGAAGGCGCTCAACGACGGCCGCAGATTGATGGTGTTTCCAGAGGGGACGCGGGTGGAGCACCAGGGCGAGGTGGAGGCGAAGGGCGGCGTTACGGTCATGGCCACGCGTACCGGAGCGCCCATGATCCCCATCTACTGCGGCGGGAAGCACAAATTCCTGCGCAGGACCACCATCGTCTTTGGCGAGCCCTACTATCCGGTCATTGCCGGCCGGCGGCCCACGCCGGAGGAGAACCACCAGGCGGCGGAGGAGATCCTGCGGCGGATCTACGCCTTGAGCGAGGTGGACGGATGGAAGTGATCCTGGCAAAAAGCGCGGGCTTTTGCTTTGGCGTGGCCCGGGCAGTCCGGATGGCCGAGGAGTTGGCAGCTTCCGGCGGGAACCCCCGGATGCTGGGGGCAGTGATCCACAACGACCATGTGGTGTCTGGGCTGACGGGGAGGGGGGTACAGGTGCTCTCTTCGCCGGAGGAGGCCATGGCGGGCGACAGCGTGCTGCTCCGGGCCCACGGGGAGGGAAAGGCGGCATACGACGAGCTGCTGGCACGGGGCGCCGCTATTGTGGACGCCACCTGCCCAAAGGTGGCGCGGGTCCAGCAGATCGTCCGCGAGGCGGAATCGGAGGGCCGGCAGCCGCTGATGATCGGCGATCCCAACCACCCCGAGGTGCGGGCCGTCGCCGGCTGGTGCCGCAGCCTGCTGGTATTTTCCGGACCGGAGGAGCTGGACGCGTGGCTGCAAAGCGGCATAAAAGCTGGGGATTTTGCCCTGACTGTGGTTTCACAGACCACACAGATCCGGTCAATTTGGGAAACTTCTTTGAAAATTCTAAAAAAACAGTGTACAAACTTGAAAATATTTGATACAATATGTAGTGCTACGCATACTCGTCAATCTGAAGCGGCTGAAATTTCCGCCAAAGTTGACGCGATGGTGGTGGTTGGTGATCCCAAAAGCGCCAATACAAAGCATCTGACAGCAATTTGCCGGACCCATTGCTCCCGTGTTTTCCAGATTGAAAATGCGGACGAGCTTCCCATGGCGGAGCTGCGCAGATGCTCTGTGATCGGTCTGACGGCGGGGGCCTCCACGCCTGCGAGCATCATAAAGGAGGTCTATAAGACGATGAGTGAAGAGAAAATCCAGGGCGAGGGCATGGAAAATTTTGCCGAAATGTTTGAACAGTATACCAATACTTTAAATACAGGAGATAAGGTAACCGGTGTGGTCACTGGCATCACCCCCACCGAAGTCCATGTGGATCTGGGCTGCAAGCAGGCCGGTTATATCCCTGTGGACCAGCTCACCGACGATCCCACCGTCAAGCCGGAGGATGTGGTGAAGGTCGGCGATGAGGTGGAGCTGTTTGTGATCCGCGTCAATGATGTGGAGGGCTATGCGACCCTCTCCAAGAAGCGCCTGGACGCTGCCAAGGTGTGGGAGGACATCGAGGAAGCCTGCAACAGCAAAGAGGTCATGGAGGGAGTTGTCACTGAGGAGAACAAGGGCGGCGTCGTGGTGTCCGTCAAGGGCGTGCGGGTGTTTGTCCCCGCTTCCCAGTCCGGCCTGCCCCGGGACGCTGAGATGGGCCAGCTGGTCAAGCAGAAGGTTTCTCTTCGCATTACAGAGGTCAACCGCGCCCGCCGCCGCGTGGTGGGGTCCATCAAGGCCGTGCAGCAGGAGGCCCGCCAGGCCGCAGCCGCTGAGGTTTGGGCCAACATTGAAGTCGGCAAGCACTACACTGGCACTGTCAAGAGCATGACCAGCTACGGCGTGTTTGTTGACATCGGCGGCGTGGATGGCATGGTACATATCTCCGACCTGAGCTGGAGCCGTATCAAGCATCCCTCCGAGGTTGTGGCCGTGGGCGACACCCTGGATGTGTATGTCATCTCCTTCGACACCGAGAAGAAGAAGATCTCCCTGGGCGTGAAGGACCGCAGCACCAACCCCTGGGAGAAGTTCATGGAAACCTATAAGGTGGGCGATGTGGCCACTGTCCGCATTGTCAAGCTGATGACCTTCGGCGCCTTTGCCGAGGTGGTCCCCGGTGTGGACGGCTTGATCCACATCTCCCAGATCGCCGACCGCCGCATTGAGAAGCCCGGCGATGTCCTCAGCGAGGGCCAGATCGTGGACGCCAAGATTACCGCCGTGGACGAGGAGAAGAAGAAGATCTCCCTGTCCATCCGCGCCCTGCTCGCCCCCGTCCCCGCTCCCGCCGATGAGACGGAGGACGCTGAGTAAAGCACGTATTAAAATGATAAACAAATGGCAGGCAGCAGGCAATACTGCTGCCTGCCATTCGTTGTCGTTCACCACAGTATGGAAAAATACGCGATTTTAGCTGCATTCCCTTGAATTATTTCCAAAATAAGGGTACAATTACGATAGATAATGATTTTGTGCGTCTGCCTTCCACATAAGGAGGCGGTGCGGGCATGTGCCGGGAGGATAGGAAATATACTGAGAGAGGTGGCGGGAGTATGTTCCACATAGGGGATAAAGTGGTGCACCCCATGCACGGCGCCGGCGTGATCGACGGTATCGTGCGGGAGAAGCTGGGGACAAGCATACAGGACTACTATGTATTCAAGATGCCGGTAGGCGGCCTTGTGCTGAAGATCCCGACCACCACCAGCCATATGATCGGCCTGCGCAGCGTGGTAGGGGCTGGTGAAGCGGTGGAACTGATCCGGTCTATCTCGGCCATGCAGGTGGATATGGCCAGCAATTGGAACCACCGCTATCGGGAGAATATGCAGCGGCTTAAGAGCGGCGACCTGTATGAGGTGGCCCGTGTGATCAAGGGCCTGGCCTACCGGGACAGCGAGCGGGGCGGGCTTTCCAATGGGGAGCGGAAAATGCTCCATACCGCCAAGCAGATTCTGCTTTCCGAGATGGTGTTGGCCATGGGACAGGATTACCAGGCGGTAGAGGATCAGTTGAATGCGGCGATGCTGGGGGAGAGAGCGGGATGAAGAATATTTTTAGCAGGTTCTTCAAAAAACGGGAGGAGGGGCGCCCATTTTGCAGCGCCATTGTGGCGGCTGCCGGCAGCTCCACCCGTATGGGCGGCGAGAACAAGCTGTTGCTGCCTCTGGACGGGATCCCTGTGCTGGCTCGCACGCTGCTGGCCCTGGATGGGGCTGGGCTGGTGGATGAGATCATTGTGGCGGCCCGGGAGGAGGAGCTGATATCCTTCGCGGACCTGTGCAAAATGTATGGAGTTACAAAGCCGGTAAAAATCGTCCGCGGCGGGGAGACCCGCCTGGCGTCTGTTCTGGCTGCGTCGCTGGAGTGCCGGGAGGATGCTGCGTTTATTGCCGTCCATGACGGCGCCCGCCCACTGGCGGAACCGGAGCTGATCGATCATGTGATCGAGTCGGCCTACCGCGCCAAGGCGGCGGTCCCCGCCGTACCGGTAAAGGATACCATAAAAATCATTTCAGGAAATGTTGTTCAGAGTACGCCGGACCGGGAGACGCTGCGGCTGATCCAGACCCCTCAGGTCTTTGACGCCCAGCTGCTGCGGGCGGCCCTTCAGGCGGCGTCCGACAGAGGCGAGATGGTGACAGACGACTGCTCCGCTGTGGAGAGACTTGGCAAGGAAATTTACTTAACAGATGGTTCCTACGAGAATATCAAGATCACAACGCCGGAGGATATCGATCTGGCGGAGGCGATTTTGCGCCGGAGGGAGGAGCGGCTGTGACTGTGCCAAGAATTGGACAGGGCTATGATGTGCACCGCCTGACGGAGGGGCGGAAACTGGTGCTGGGCGGCGTAACCATCCCCTATGAAAGGGGCCTTCTGGGCCACTCCGACGCGGACGTGGCGCTCCACGCCCTGATGGACGCATTGCTGGGGGCCGCGGCCCTGGGGGACATCGGGCAGCTGTTCCCGGACAGCGACGAGCGCTACCGGGATGCGGACAGCCGTGCATTGCTGCGCCAGGTGGCGGGGCGTCTCCGGCAGGAGGGATATATCGTCGGCAACGTGGATGTGACCTTGGTGGCCCAACAGCCCAAGGTGGCGCCCTATATCCTCCGGATGCGGAACAACATTGCCTCTGACCTGGATCTGCCTGTGTCCCGTGTCAGCGTAAAGGCGACCACGGAGGAGCATTTGGGCTTTACTGGCAGCGGGGAGGGCATGGCGGCCCACGCCGTCGCGCTCCTGCTGGAGGACAGGGAAGAAGAGTAGAAAAGCCGGGAGCAGCAGCTCCCGGCCTTTTGCTGCCGGCAGGTACGCACACTTTTTCCCCGCCGTCATACAATGCGGATAGGGGAGGCGACGGCATTGCCATATTATCTTTTGCTCAGCCGCTCCATCACCCATGCCCAGCGCATGAGCAGTACACTGGAAAAGGCGGGCATCACCGCTCGGTTCTTCCGTCCGCCCATGGGCCTGACAGACCGGGGCTGCAGCTATGCCGTGCGTATTGGCGCCCCCTATCTGCAGGCGGCGCTGGCACGGCTGCGCGCCAATGGCATGCGGCCCATGCGGATCTTTTATTTTGGAGAGGATGGAGCATTCAGCGAGGTCATGTTTTCCTAGCGGCAGGACCAGACGTCCCTGATGCCGCTGTAAGCGGGGGCCGGGCTTCGGCCCGCCCCCTTCTCATATCAGGAGGTTTCCCATGATTTATTTCGACAGCGCGGCTACCACGCTGCAAAAACCGGCGGCGGTCCCGGCGGCGGTAGCGGAGGCAATACGCACCATGACGACCCCCGGGAGGGGGGATTATCCGGCCGCACGGCAGGCGGCAGACCGGATGCTGCGCTGCCGGACAGAGGCGGCGCAGCTCTTTGACGTGCCGGAACCAGACAATGTGATCCTGACTCTGAACGCGACCCACGCCCTGAACATCGCCGTCAAAAGCCTCGTCTCCCCCGGGGACACGGTGGTGATTTCCGGCTATGAGCACAACGCCGTCACCCGGCCGCTCCACGCCATTGGGGATGTGTCGGTGCGCATCGTGAATGGGCGGCTTTTTGATCCGGATCAAATGGCGGAGGGCTTTGACCGCACGGTGCGGGGGGATGTGAAGGCGGTTATCTGTACCCACGTGTCCAATGTCTTTGGCTATACGCTGCCTATGGACGACATAGCGGATATCTGCAAAAAGCGGGGCGTGCCGCTGATCGTGGACGCCTCCCAGTCGGCGGGGATCCTGCCGGTAAGCGTGTCCAGGTGGAATGCCGCCTTTGTGGGCATGCCGGGACACAAGGGGCTCTATGGTCCCCAGGGGACCGGCCTTCTCCTGTGCGGCGAGGGACGGATGCCCAAAACCCTGCTGGAGGGCGGTACAGGGAGCCTCTCCCGCCTCCAGGATATGCCGGACTTTCTGCCTGACCGCCTGGAGGCCGGCACCCACAACGTCCACGGCGCTGCCGGCCTTTTGGAGGGCATCCGCTTCGTAAAGCGGTTTGAGCAGGGACGTATTGCACGGCACGAGGGGATGCTGATGGCCGCTCTGGCCGATGGGCTGAAGAAGAAGGGGAAGTACCAGGTGTTCCACAGCGGGCGGCCGGACAGCTCTGTTCTCTCTGTTGTGCCGCTGGAGAAGCCGCCGGAGACGCTGGCGGATGAGCTGGCGGCCAAGGGGGTCGCCGTCCGTGCCGGCCTCCACTGCGCGCCGCTGGCCCATATGACGGCTGGGACCGCGGAGACAGGGACGGTCCGTTTTTCCGCCTCTGTTTTCAATACCATGGCGGAGGTGGAGCGGGTCTTGGCGCTCCTGGCATGATCGAGGACGGGAAAATTTACATTTTGGTCAAAAAATGCGGGGAGAATTTGTTGCTTTTTTCCCTGCCTTAGATTAGAATAAAAATACTTGTGGGATGCTGTAAAATGGAGGGAAGTCATGGAAGTGGTCGCAAATATGGCGCAGCGATTTTTCAATGTCGTTCTGTCGCTGCGGTTCTGGGACGTGCTGGATATCCTGGTTATCGCTTACCTGGTGTACCGCCTGCTGTTGCTGGTGCGGAGGACGAATACCTCCCGCCTGCTCAAGGGCGTGCTGCTGGTGCTTTTGGCCCTGTGGCTCTCCTCTGACCGGCTGCGCGCCCTCAACTATCTGCTGGGGCATATTGTAGATATCGGCATCCTCGCCCTGCTGATCCTGTTCCAGCCGGAGATCCGGAGGGTGCTGGAGCAGATGGGCAGCAGCCGGCTGAATGTACTGGAGATGTTCGGCCGCCCGCAGATGGACCGGCAGACCATCGAGCAGGCGATCTCTCAGACGGTGAGCGCCTGTGGGGACATGAGCAAGTCCCGTACCGGCGCGCTGATCGTCTTTGAGCGGCACATCCAGCTGGACGAGGTGCTGCGCAGCGGGACCAAGCTGGACGCGGAGGTATCCTCCGAGCTGCTGAAGAATATCTTTTTTGTGAAGGCTCCTATGCATGACGGCGCTGTGATCATCCGCCAGGGGCGGGTGCTCGGCGCAGGCTGTATGCTGCCTCTGAGCCGCAATGTGAATTTGAGCCGCGATCTGGGCATGCGTCACCGGGCCGGCATCGGTATGAGCGAGAACTCCGACGCGGTGGTGGTCCTGGTCAGTGAGGAGACGGGCTCCATCTCCGTCGCGGTGGGCGGAATGCTCAAGCGCCATCTGATGACGGAGACCCTGGAGCAGCTGCTGCGCAACGAGCTGCTGCCGCAGCAGCAGGAGGACGGGGAGAGCGCCGCCAATCCTCCCAAGAGGCTTCTCCTGCGGCTGAAAGCGAAAAAGGAAGGTGAGCAAAAGGATGAATGAGAAGACCAACAAAGTGGTGTACATCATACTCTCCCTCCTCTTTGCCATCATTTTTTGGAAGTACGTGGACGATGAGCAGGGGAATATGATCACCCAGGATTTCAATGATATCCCAGTGGAATTTATCGGCGAGACAGACACCCTGCCCAACCGGGGCCTGATGCTGGTGGAGGGGGGGAACACCACCGTTGATTTGAAGCTGAGCGGCCCCCGAACGATCATTACGAGCCTGCGCAGGGAAGATATCCATCTCCAGGTGGATCTGACCAATATCACCAGCAGCGGCACTTACCCCGTGTCCTACAAGCTGGTGATGCAGGACAGCGGCGTCTCCATCTCCCAGGCGTCCATTTCCACCTTTATGGTGACGATCGCGGAGATGTATGAAAAGACGGTGCCGGTGGAGGTACGGGTGGTCGGCGAGATCGCCGAGGGCTACATCTACATGGAGGATAAGCTGGAGATACAGCCCTCCGTCCTGACGGTCAGGGGCCGTGAGGAGGATGTGGACGAGGTGGACGCCGCCCTGGTCCTCGTGGACCTGTCCGGCGCCAGCACCACGGTTCAGAAGGAGTTTGACTACCAGCTGGTGGACCGGGACGAAAACGCCATAGAGACGGAAAGCCTCCTGATCTCGGACAAGCGGGTGGAGGTGACGGCGCCGGTCTATGTGACCAAGGAGCTGGACCTGACCGTCAAGTGGAAGGAGGCGCCCGGCTCCCGGCTGGAGGATGTGGCGTGGCGACTGGAGCCAAGCACCATTAACGTGGCCGGCGAGGCGATCAGCCTGGAAAATAAGCTGGATATCGTGCTGGCCGAGGTGGACTTGAGCACGCTGCTCTCGGATACGGAGGTGGAGCTGCCCATCAACCTCCCCTCGGGGTGCGTGAACCTCAGCGGCTATACGACCACGACCCTCTCTATTTCCTTTAACAGCGATCTAGCCACCAGGACGTTCACTGTCACCAATATCTCGGCTATCGGCGTGGGCGAGGGGCTGTCCTTCAGCCGCGTGACCCAATCGGTGGATGTGATGCTGCGGGGCCCTGCGGAGATCCTGGAGCAGGTGACGGAGGATGATATCCGCATTGTGGTGAACCTGGAGGACAAGGTAGCCAGCGGGACCTATTCCGTGACCGCTACCGTCCTGGTGGACGGCATCGGCAGCGATAAGGTGGGCGCGGCGGGGACATACTCCGTCAACTGCAAGCTGGCGTCATCCTGAGGAGGCAGAATATGACACAGATCGCTACCGTAACGGCGGTGCCTGAAAAAGGGATCGCACTGGTCACTGTAGCGCGGCAGACCGCCTGCGGCCACGACTGTGAAAAGTGCGCCGGATGCGGGGCTCAGACGGGGGCTTTGACCGTCAGGGCCCAGTGCCCGATGGAGGTCTCACCGGGCGACCGGGTCGAGCTCTACAGCGGGAAACAGGTGCTGGCTGTGGCGGCGCTGGTGTATCTGCTGCCGGTGGCGCTGTTTCTGCTGGGCTGTTTGCTGCCGGCGGGCCTGCCGGAGGGCGTCCGCTATCTCTGCGGAGGAGTGGGCTTTGCCCTTGGGCTCCTGGCGGCTGCCGCCTGTGACAGGAAGCTGCGCGGGAGGCGCGCCATCACCTACCAGATCATCCGTAAATTGTAAGGTAAGACAATGTTCGGCTATGTAAGACCATCCCAGCAGCGCCTCTCAGAGGCGGACAAGCAGCGCTTCGACGCCATATATTGCGGGCTCTGCCGCACGCTGGGCACGCGCTGCGGCACGGCCGCCCGGTTCATCCTCAACTATGACTTTGCGTTCCTTGCGGTGCTCCTCTCGCCGCCGGAGGAGCCGGAGATCCTGCGCAGGGGGTGCCTCGCCCACCCGATACAGGGCCGGGACTACTGCCCGGAGAGCGAGGCGCTGGCCCTGGCGGCGGACTGCAGTGTGATCCTGGCCTGGTGGCAGATCCAGGACGGAATCCGGGACAGCGCTCCGGTAAAGCGAGGAAAATACAGGGCGGCGGCCGCCGCCCTGCGGGGGGCTTACGGGAAGGCCAGGGAACTGCGGCCTGGATTTGACCGCTCCACCAGGGACCACCTGGAGCGCCTGGGCCGGCTGGAGGAGGAAGGATGCGCCTCCATGGATCAGGCCGCCGATACCTTTGCACAGCTGCTCCAGGGGATCAGCGCCCAGGTGGCCGACCCGGTGAAGGCCAGAGTCCTGGGTCAGCTGCTCTATCACCTGGGCCGCTGGATCTATCTGGTGGACGCGGCGGACGATTTGGCGGCGGACTTTGCCAGCGGCGGCTATAACCCGCTGATCCGGCGTTTTTCCCTGAAAGAGGGCGTATTGACAGAGGAGGCCCGGCAGGCGCTGGCCCTCTCCCTGGACAACTCCATCCGCCTGATGGCCGCGGCTTATGAGCTGTGGGATTTTGGCGTGTGGAGCCCCATTATTCGTTCCACAGTATACGAGGGCCTTTTCTGTGTGGGAAGGGCCGTATTGGAGGGAACATTTCATGCCGATCAAAAGCCGCAAGGCTTTGGCGGCGGAGACGAGGAGCAACTATGACCGACCCCTATGAAGTATTGAATGTGTCGCCGGATGCCTCTGATGAGGAGATAAAAAAGGCGTACCGGGAATTGGCGCGGAAGTACCATCCGGACAACTACCATGACAATCCTCTGGCGGATCTGGCCCAGGAGAAGATGAAGGAGATCAACGCCGCCTATGACACCATACAGCGTCAGCGCAGCGGGCGTGGAAGCGGCTCCGGGGGCGGCTATGCCCAGCAGAGCTACGGCGGCTATCAGCAGCAGCGCCAGTCCTCTTACAGCGGATCCGCATCCGGCGGGGGGGCTGTTTTCCAGCAGGTCCGTATGGCCATCAACCGCAATGATCTGAACATGGCGGAGCAGCTGCTGGGGCAGATCGGCGACCACGACGGAGAGTGGAACTACCTGAAGGGGACGATCTGTTACCGCCGCGGCTGGGTGGACGAGGCAAGGCGGTATTACCAAACTGCCTGCCAGATGGAACCCAACAACCCGGAGTACCGCCAGGCCCTCAACTACGTGGAAAACGGCGGGGAGGGCTACCGGCCGGAGGGATATGATGTGTATTCCACCGGCTGCGGCAGCGGCAACATGTGCGGGAAGCTGGCCTGCACCTATCTGCTGTGCAATGCGTGCGGCTATGGCGGCCTGCGCTTTTTCTACTGCTGTTAGTGACAACAAGCTCCCGGCCGCCAGCTGGCCGCGGCGGCGGGACAAAGCATAGGAGGGAATGGGATTGGTTAAAAGCATGACTGGCTATGGAAGGGCCAGAGAGACACGCAACGGGCGGGATATCACGGTCGAGGTCCGCAGCGTCAATAACCGGTATCTGGATTGTACGGTGAAGATGCCGCGAGCCTATATCTTTGCGGAGGAAGCCGTGAAGGCCCTGGTACAAAAGACAGTTTCCCGCGGCAAGGTCGACGTGTTCATCACAGTGGACTCTCTGGGGGCGGAGGAGACGGTGGTGTCCGTCAACGAGCCGCTGGCGAAGGGGTATATCGACGCTCTGCGCCGGCTCTATGAGCTGGGCGGCGGGATGGTCAGAGGAAACTATTACGCCACCGATTTGGCCCGGCTCCCGGATGTCCTGACGGTGACAAAGGCTGAGGAGGATCTGGATTCTATCTCCGCCGATCTGCGCGCCGTATTGGCTGATGCCCTGGCAGCATATACTGCCATGCGGGAGACGGAGGGAAAAAGGCTGGCCGAGGATATCCTGGGCCGGCTGGATACCATCGAGAGCATTACTGCCCGCGTGGAGGAGCGGTCTCCCCAGACTGTGGCGGAGTACCGGGCAAAACTGACGGCGCGGATGCAGGAGGTGCTCCAGTCCACTACCATTGACGAGAGCCGCATCCTGACCGAGGCGGCTATCTTCGCCGACAAGGTGGCGGTGGACGAGGAGACAGTCCGCCTGCGCAGCCATCTCTCCCAGCTGCGGGAGATGCTATTGAGCAAGGAGCCTGTGGGGAGGAAGCTGGATTTCCTCATCCAGGAGGTAAACCGGGAGTCCAACACCATCGGATCCAAATGCAGCGATCTGGCCATTGCCAAGGACGTGGTGGAGCTGAAGGCGGAGATCGAGAAGATCCGCGAGCAGGTCCAGAACATCGAGTAGGGGGCGCGGTATGGAGCTTGTCAATATCGGCTATGGCAATATGATCTCCGCCCAGCGGCTTGTTGCTGTTGTCAGCCCGGATTCCGCACCTATCAAGAGGATGATTTCCGAGGCCCGGGACCGCAGCATGCTCATCGACGCCACCTTTGGGCGCAAGACTGCGGCGGTGCTGATCATGGACAGCGACCATGTGGTGCTCTCCGGACTGCCGATGGAGCGGCTGGCGCCCCGCTTTGGCCTTGATCCGACAATTTTGGAGGAAGAGGCATGAGAAGAGGAAAGACATTTATTCTATGCGGACCATCCGGCGTGGGGAAGGGTACTGTGGTGGCCAGGCTCCTGGCTAGCAATCCAACCCTCTACTTCTCGGTGTCCGCCACCACCAGGCTCCCACGGCCCGGGGAGCAGGACGGCGTCCATTACCACTTCCTGTCCCGGGAGCAGTTCCAGCAGTGGATCGACGAGGACGCTTTTTTGGAGCACGCGGAGTTTGTGGGAAACTGCTACGGGACGCCCAAGCTGTATGTGGACAGGGCCATGGAGCAGGGGCGGGATGTGATCCTGGACATTGAGATCCAGGGCGCGGACCAGGTGCACAGAAAGCGGCCGGAAGCGGTCCGTATCTATGTGGCCCCTCCCAGCTGGGCGGAGCTGGAGCGGCGGCTTATCGGCCGTGGCACCGAGAATATGGATAAGGTGCGCTCCCGTCTGGCCCGGGGCAGGGAGGAGTTTGCCGCCGCCAAAAATTTTGATTACTTTGTGATCAACGACACCGTGGACCGGGCTGTGGCGGAGATCAGCGCCATTATGTGCGCTGAGCACTGCAGGCCCGACGAGCGGATCGCCATGATAGATCAATAAGAAAGACCAACCAATCAAACGGAAAGAGGAATGATGTTATTATGATGCTCTATCCTGCAATGAACAAGCTGACTGCCAATGTACCCAACCGGTATCTGCTGGTGAATGTGGTGGCCCGCCGGGCCCGCCAGATCGCCCAGGAGGCAGAGGACGCCGGCGAGAAGCTGGAGGTCAAGCCTGTGACCATGGCGATCCAGGAGGTTGCGGACGGCAAGCTGTCCGTGGCGGCTTCCGACATTGTCATCACGGATGTAGAGGGCTAGGATCACGGATATTTTGCCGCCTCCGGGCGGCAAAATACTGTCAGGCGATTGTGATGAAGGGGGGTGACGGCCATGGAACAGGCCGCTGTGGCCCGTGTTGCTGTGGCCGCCGCAACCTATGCGATTGATAAGCCATACGACTACCTGGTCCCGGACAGCCTGTCCCAGCGGGCCAGGGTGGGCGTACGGGTCACGGTCCCCTTCGGGAGAGGCAACCGGACCAGCGAGGGCGTGATCCTGGCCTTAGGTCAGGAGACAAAGCGGCAGTCCCTGAAGGCTGTCACAGCTGTTTTGGATGATGAGAGCGTTTTGGGCCCTCAGCAGATCAAGCTGGCCCTGTGGCTGCGGGAGAGGTACTTTTGTACCATCTACGACGCGGTGAAAGCGCTGCTGCCTGCCGGATTGTGGTACCGCATCCGGGAGAGCTACACCCTTGCTGTGGACCGGGAGACGGCGCTCAGCAGCGGGAGGAACCCGAAAGAGGGGCTGGCGCTGGAGGTGCTGGCCGCCCACGGAGGCTGCGCCGAGCTGGAAACGCTGAAGGATGCCTGCGGCGATGATGTTGCCGCTGTGCTGCGGGAGCTTTGCCGGCGGGAGCTTGTGACGGTTCAGACCACCGCCACGCAAAAGGTCTCCGATAAGCGCGTCAAGCGTGTCACGCTGGCGATAAGTCCGGAGGAAGCGATGGCTGCGGTGGAGCCTAAGCGGCGCTCCGCGCCGCTGCGCTACGAGGTGATCCGCCTGCTTGCGTCCATCGGCAGCGGCATCTCCAGCGACATCTGCTATTTTACGGGCGCGTCAGCCCAGACCATCAGGAGCCTGGAGAAGAGCGGACTTGTCGAGGTCACGCAGGAGGAGGCATTCCGGATACCAAAGGCAGACCCGGCCGACGGGGAGCCCATCGTACTCAGCGGAGAGCAGCAGGATGCCTATGACAGGATCCTTGACCAGCTGGAGGGGGACAAGCCCTCCTGCACGCTGCTCTATGGCGTTACCGGCAGCGGGAAGACGGCAGTCTATATCCGCCTGCTCCAGGAGGTCGTCCGCCGGGGGAGGCGGGGGATGATCCTGGTTCCGGAGATTGCCCTGACGCCCCAGATGATGAATAAGTTCAGCTCCTACTTCGGCGATAAAGTGGTTATGCTTCACAGCGCCTTGCGCCTGAGCGAGCGCTATGACCAGTGGAAAAGGATCCGCCGGGGCGATGTGGATGTGGTGCTGGGCACCCGCAGCGCGGTGTTCGCCCCCCTGGACGATCTGGGGATGATCATTCTGGACGAGGAGCAGGAGGACAGCTACCAGTCGGAAAACCAGCCCCGTTATCATGCCAGGGATGTGGCGAAGTTCCTCTGTACCCAGCATGGGGCTGCGCTGGTCCTGGGGTCCGCCACGCCGTCGGTGGAGACGACCTTTCAGGCCCAGCGGGGCGTCTATCAGAAACTGGCTCTTCGCACACGGTTCAACCGGCAGCCCCTGCCCCGCGTGCTGATCGCGGATCTGCGGGATGAGGTGCGCAGCGGGAACAGCGGCAGCATCAGCGCTCCTCTGCGCCGGGAGCTGGAGGAAAACCTGCGGCGCGGGGAGCAGAGCATCCTGTTTCTCAACCGCCGGGGCAGCAGCAGGATGCTGCTGTGCGGCGAGTGCGGGGCCGTGCCGGAGTGCCCCCGGTGCAGCGTGCCGTTGACCTATCACAGCGCCAACGGGAGGCTTATGTGCCACTACTGCGGCCACTCCCAGCGGGCACGGGAGACCTGCGAGGACTGCGGCGGCCTGATGAAGCACGTGGGGGCCGGCACCCAGAAGGTGGAGGAGGAGCTCCACGAGCTGTTCCCAGAGGCCGGGGTGCTGCGTATGGATGCGGATACCGTCTCCGGGAACCATGAGCGGCTGCTGAACCAATTTGAAAAGGAGCGGGTCCCCATCCTCCTGGGCACACAGATGGTGGCCAAGGGGCTGGATTTCGAGAATGTGACGCTGGTGGGCGTATTGGCTGCCGACTTGGGCCTTTATCTGGACAACTATCGGGCCGCAGAGCGCACCTTCAGCCTCCTGACCCAGGTGGTGGGCCGGGCGGGCCGGGGGAGCAAGGACGGGCGCGCGGTGATCCAGACTTTTACCCCGGATAATGAAGTCATTACCAGTGCCGCGAGGCAGGACTACAACAGTTTTTACGCCGCAGAGATCCGTCTGCGCCGGGCCCACCGCTATCCGCCTTTCGCGGATATTTTCACCATGACGGTATCCGGTCCTGAGGAGGGGGCGGTGCTCCGCGCTGCTGTGCAGCTGCGGCAGGCCATGGCCGCCGGGCTGCAGCAGCCCGGCGCGGCGGATCGGGAGGCAGAGCTCCTGGGGCCGGCCCCTGCCCCGGTGCTGAAGGTGAACAACCGGTATCGATACCGCGTGTTCTGGGTGGGACACAACGACCATGCCACCCGGGAGGCGCTTGCCTACTACATCCGTGCCTTCCATCAGAGGAAGGAGAACCGGGGGATGAATCTGTTTGTGGATTGCAACGCGGCCGATTGAGCTGCGGGAAACGAGTAAGGCGGCGGATTAGTTCCGCCGAAAGGAGGATATACTTCTATGGCAATCAGAAAGATCGTGACACAGGGGGATGAGCTCCTGACCAAGAGGTGCCGCCCGGTGACGGAGTTCAACCAGCGGCTCCACACGCTGCTGGACGACATGAAGGAAACGCTGGCCCAGGCCCAGGGCGTGGGCCTGGCGGCGCCCCAGGTGGGGATCCTGCGCCGTGTCGTCATTGTGATCAACGACGAGGATGAGGCGATGGAGCTGGTCAACCCGGAGATCATTCTCCAGGAAGGGGAGCAGACAGGGCCGGAGGGCTGCCTGAGCGTACCGGGGAAATACGGTATGGTGACGCGGCCAAACCATGTGAAGGTCAGGGCACAGGACCGCTTCGGCAACTGGTTCGAGGCAGAGGGGGAAGGGCTGACCGCCCGCTGCTTCTGCCATGAGATCGAGCATTTGGACGGCCGCCTGTATGTGGAGCACATCGATCGCTTCCTGACGGAGGAGGAGCTTACGGCCTACTACGAGGGCCTGCAGGACGGTCTGGAGGCCCAGGAGGAGGAGTAAGGATGCGCGTGGTATTCATGGGGACGCCGGAGTTTGCGGTTGCGGTCCTGAAGCGCCTGGTGGAGGACCAGTGGGACATTGCCGCCGTCTATACCCAGCCGGACAAGCCCAAAAACCGCGGGATGAAATTAATACCAACCCCTGTAAAGGAATATGCTTTAACAAAGGGGATCCCCGTTTACCAGCCCCAGTCCTGCCGGGATGAGGCGGTGCTGGCGGAGCTTCGGGCTTTGGAGCCGGATGTGATCGTTGTGGCGGCCTATGGAAAGCTGCTGCCCCAGGCGCTTTTGAATATTCCCAGGGTGGCGATCATCAACGTCCATTCCTCCATCCTGCCCCAATATCGGGGGGCGGCGCCTATCAACTGGGCTGTCCTGAACGGCGACAGGGAGACAGGCGTTACCATCCAGTACATGGCCGCGGAGCTGGACGCTGGGGACATTCTCTTAGTAAAGCGCACGGAGATCGGTCCGGAGGAGGACGCCGGGCAGCTCTACGATCGACTGGCGGAGCTGGGCGGCGAGGCGGCCAGCGAGGCCCTGCGGCAGCTGAAGGAGGGTACCGCCCCCCGGACGCCCCAGGTCTACGGCCCCCAGTACCAGTATGCCTCCATGCTGTCCCGTGAGATGTCGGCGATGAACTGGACCAGGCCTGCTACGGATCTGGTCAACCAGGTCCGGGGACTGATCCCCTGGCCCTGCGCCACCACAGAGGTGGCCGGGGTGCGCTGGAAGGTGTACCGCGCCCATGTGGGGGAGGCAACAGAGAAGGCGCCTGGAACCATCCTCTCCGCCGGCAAGGCCGGGATCGCGGTCGCCTGCGGCGATGGTCGTAGCCTGGTCATCACCCAGCTCCAGGCTGACGGCGGGAAGCGGATGGCGGCGGCGGATTATCTCCGCGGACACCCGATCTCCTTGTGAGAAACAGGGGAGAGCGTGCCTGTTTCGCTCTTGGATGATACAGGCGGAAGGAGGAACTTGATGCCCTTTTATTACGATGCGATCTACTGGATTATTCTGATCCCTGTATTGATTTTGTCTGTCTACGCGCAGTTCCAGGTCAGCGGCAGCTTTAACCGCTACAGCCGAGTGCGGAACCGGCGCGGCATCACAGGCGCCCAGGCGGCCTATGAGGTGCTTAAGGCCCATGGCGTCTTCGATGTGGAGATCCGGCCCTGCCGGGGGCAGCTGACGGATCACTATGATCCCCGTGACAATACGATCTACCTCTCCGAGTCGGTCTATGACGCGCCGACGGTGGCGGCGGTGGGTGTGGCTGCCCATGAGGCGGGTCACGCGGTGCAGTACGCTGTGGGCTATGGCCCTGTCCGGGTGCGCTCGGCCATTATCCCCGTGACCCAGTTCGGCTCCCAGTTTGCCTTTATTGCGCTGGTCCTGGGGCTGGTGCTGTATGTCCAGCCGCTGTTTGCCATTGGCATTGTGCTATTTGGCCTTACAACGCTGTTCCAGCTGGTGACGCTGCCGGTGGAGTTTGACGCCTCAGCCCGCGCCGTCGCCACCATTGAGAGCAGCGCCCTTCTGGATGAGGAGGAGCGGCAGGGCGCGAAGAAGGTCCTGCGGGCTGCCGCGCTGACCTATGTGGCGGCGCTGCTGATGTCTCTGCTGCAGCTGCTGCGCTACCTGCTGATCTTCTCCGGCAGGAACGACCGGCGCAGATGACCGGGAGAGAAGCTGCACTGCAGGTGCTGACCGCCTGCAGAAAGCTGGACGCCTGGTCAGATGGCAGCCTGAAGGCCGCTGTGCGGGGCCTGGACAGGCGGGAGGCGGCCTTTGCCTCCCGGCTTACCTACGGCGTGTTGCAGAACATGGCCCTTTTGGATTTTTACCTGGGACAGTATTGTACCCAGAGCTTCCAGCAGCTGGAGCCCTTTGTCCGGGACGTGCTGCGCCTGGGCGCCTATCAGATCCTTTTTATGGACAGGGTCCCGGACAGCGCCGCTGTCAGTCAGGCGGTGGAGATGGCGAAGGGCCATAAACGCCAGCGGGCCGCGGGATTGGTCAACGCGGTGCTGCGGAAGCTGAGCCAAAATAAAAACCATCTGCCGCCGATCCCCGCATCGGATACGGCATCCTACCTCTCTCTCCGCTACAGCCACCCCAAGTGGCTGGTGGAACGCCTGTTGGATATGCTGGGCCGGGAGGAGGCGGAGGCGTTTCTCAGTATGGACAACGCCGGCGCCCCCACGACGATCCAGCGAAATCCGCTGCGATGCGGCGGAAAGGAGCTGGTGGACCGGCTGGAAGGGGCTGGAGCTGTGTGCTCGCCCCACCGGTGGCTGCCGGACTGCTGGGAGGTCGCCGGAGCTGGCGACCTGGAGGAGCTGCCGCCGTTCCGGGAGGGCTGGTTCCAGGTCCAGGACGCGGCGGCTAAATTCGCGGTCCTGACCGCCGGGCCAAAGCCGGGGGACCGGGTGCTGGACGTATGCGCCGCGCCGGGAGGAAAGACTTTTGCCGCCGCCATGGCGATGGAGGACCGGGGCGAGATCGTCGCCTGCGACATCCACCGCCACAAGCTGGAGCTGATCGAAAAGAGCGCCTGTCGCCTGGGGATCACCTGTGTGAAAACGGAGCTCGCCGACGGCCGGGAAAATCGGGCGGACTGGAATGAGAGATTTGACTTGGTGATCTGTGATGTCCCCTGCTCAGGTATTGGCATCATCCGGAAAAAGCCGGATATCCGCTATAAGGACCCGGCGGCTCTGGGCGGCCTGCCCGCGGTCCAGCGGGCGATTTTGGAAAACGCGGGGCGCTATGTGCGCCCGGGTGGCATACTGCTGTACGCTACCTGCACTGTTTTTCCTGAGGAGAACGGCCAGGCGACAGAGGCGTTCCTCCAGGGCCACCCGGAATTTCGGATGGAACCATTCCCCCTGCCGGAGGGAACGGGGGAAACAGACGGCAGCCTGACCCTGTGGCCCCAGCGCCACGGGACAGACGGGTTCTATCTCTGCAAAATGAGGAAGGTATGAAAAAGGATATCAAATCCATGACCCTGGAGGAGATGACCGCGGCCCTGAAGGAGCTGGGGGAACCGTCCTTCCGGGGCAAGCAGGTGTTCTCCTGGCTCCATAAGGGCGCCCGCTCCTTTGGTGAGATGAGCAATCTCTCCAAACCCCTGCGGGAAAAGTTGGAGGAACATTATTTTATCACCGCTCCCCGGGTGGCCCGCAAGCAGGTCTCCCGGCAGGACGGAACAGTCAAGTACTTATGGGAGCTGGGGGATGGCAACTGTATCGAAACGGTGCTCATGCAGTACCGCCATGGCAATACGGTCTGTGTTTCCAGCCAGGTGGGCTGCCGCATGGGGTGCGCCTTCTGCGCCTCCACTGTGGGGGGGAAGGTCCGGGACCTGCAGCCGTCGGAGATATTGGACCAGGTGTTGTTTACCCAGCTGGACAGCGGCCTGGAGGTGTCCAATATCGTGCTGATGGGCATCGGAGAGCCGATGGATAACCTGGACAACGTGCTCCGGTTCCTGGAGCTTGTGAACCACCCTGAGGGGATGAACATCGGGATGCGGCATATCAGCCTCTCCACCTGCGGCGTCCTGCCTGGTATTGAGCGCCTGGGGGATCTGGGATTGCAGCTGACGCTCAGCGTGTCGCTCCACGCCCCGGACAGCGAGACCCGCGGCAGGATCATGCCCGTCAACCGGGCCTACGATGTGGAGGCGCTCTTTGCGGCCTGCCACGACTATTTTAAAAAGACAGGCCGACGCATCAGCTTTGAGTATGCAATGATCGACGGCGTCAACGACAGCGACTGGCAGGCGGATCTGCTTGCGAAGAAGCTGAAAGGGATGCCGGGCCATGTGAATCTGATCCCGCTCAACGATGTGCGGGAGAGCGCGTTAAAGCCAAGCCGGCGGGTCAGGGCCTTCCAGCAGCGGCTGGAGAGCCGCGGCGTCACCGCCACTGTCCGCCGGAGCCTTGGCGGGGATATCGACGCAAGCTGCGGCCAGCTGCGGCGGAAAGCGATGGAAGAGGCGGAGAAGGAGGAGGCACAATGATGATGAATGTTTGGGGCATGACCGACATTGGCCTTGTGCGGAAGGAGAACCAGGACGCCTATGCTGTACGCGTCAATGAGGAGTCGGGGCATGTGATCTGCGTGGTCTGCGACGGGATGGGAGGTCCCAAGGGGGGAAAGCTGGCCAGCACCCTGGCCACCGATACCTTCCTGGCCTCATGCCTGGGAAATCTCCGCAAGGGTATGACCAGCCGGGAGGTCCAGCGTGTGGCGGAGTTCGCGGTGTCTGCGGCCAACAGCGCGGTCTACGAGCGATCCAAGGAGGACCCCGCCCTGCGGGGTATGGGGACCACGCTGGTCTCCGCCATCGCCTGGGACGACCAGGTGATGGTCAACAACGTGGGGGACAGCAGGGCCTATCTGATCCGTGCCGGTGAAGGGGAGGAATACAGAGGTATTTCCCGCATCACAAAAGATCATTCCCTGGTTGAAAGACTGGTGGATCTGGGTAATATTACTGCGGAGGAGGCCAGGCAGCATCCCGACCGCAATCTGATCACCCGAGCCCTGGGCCCCGAGCGCGAGGCGGACAGCGACAGCTATCTGGTGAAGCTGCGCCAGGGCGATTACATCCTCCTCTGTACTGACGGCCTTATTGAGATGGCTACAGACCAGGAGATGGAGCACGAGATCCTCCGCAGCGGAGACGACAACGTCTGCCTGGCCAGGCTCCTGGAGATCGCGAAGAGCCGCGGGGCCTCGGACAATGTCACCGCCGTGCTGATGCGGCTGCAGTAAGCCGGACGAAGGAAGAAAGGACACTTGACTATGGAACGATACATAGGAAAGATGCTGGACAACCGCTATGAGATACTGGAGGTCATCGGGACCGGGGGCATGGCGGTGGTCTTTAAGGCGAAGTGCCACCGGCTCAACCGCCTGGTCGCCATCAAGATGCTCAAGAAGGATCTCAGCGAGGATGCGGAGTTCCGCCGCCGGTTCCACGACGAGTCCCAGGCTGTCGCCATGCTCTCCCACCCCAACATCATGGCCATTTACGACGTCAGCAGGGGCGGGGATATGGACTATATTGTGATGGAGCTCATTGACGGTATCACCCTCAAGCAGTATATGGAGCGGCGCGGGAGGCTCAATTGGCCGGAGGCCCTGCACTTTATCACCCAGATCATGAAGGGCCTCAGCCACGCCCACAGCCGGGGCATCATCCACCGGGATATCAAGCCCCAGAACATTATGATCCTGCGGGACGGCACGGTCAAGGTGACGGATTTCGGCATTGCCTGCCTCTCCAACGGGGCGAACGCCTCCAATGAGGCCATTGGCTCGGTGCACTATATCTCCCCGGAGCAGGCGAAGGGGGACTACACCGACAACCGCAGCGATATCTACTCCGCAGGCGTGGTCCTCTACGAGATGCTGACCAGCCGCCTGCCCTTTGATGGGGACAACCCGGTTTCCATTGCCATCCAGCACTTCAATGCCGTGCCGCTCAGCCCCCGGGAGATCAACCCGGATATCCCGGAGGCGCTGGAACAGATCTGCATGAAGGCCATGGCCTGTGACCGCAACAAGCGCTACAGCACCGCGGATGAGATGCTGGCTGATCTGGAGGCGTTCCGGAAGGATCCTACCCTCAGCTTTGATTACTCTGTGGAGGATCTGCAGAAGGAGCGGGGCGTGGACGACGAACCGACCCAGTATCTCCCCAATGTTGCCGTGACCCGGGCGAAACAGCAGCCGCATTATGAGCCTGTGGACGACGACGACGGGGAGGAAGAGGAGCGGCCCCGCAGCAACTGGTGGAAGCCGCTGCTGCTGATCGCGGCCTGTCTGGTCGTCGGGTATTTCGCGGTGACGAATATCTACAGGGTCATTATGGACAGCTTCACCACGCCGCAGGTGCCGGAGTACACTGTCCCCAGCGTACTGGGAAAGACGGTGGAGGAGGCGCTGGAGATGGCGGAGATCGACGGGATTTTTACCATCGTGGAAGAAAAATACGACTACAGCGACGAATACGCCGCGGATCAGATCATAGACCAGGATCCGGCTGAGGGCCGTGTCAAAAAGAAGGATGGCGAGCAGCTGATCCCAATCAACGTGACCGTCAGCTTGGGGGTCCGCTCCGGCGGGATGCCGTATCTCATTGGGGAGGAGGGCCGCAGCGCACGCCTGATTCTGGAGCAGAGTAAGGAGTTGAGCGATCTGCACCTGGAGATTGTGGAGGGAGAGAGCGAGAACAGCGATACGATTGAGGAGGGCCACGTGATCCGCACCATCCCCGCGGCAGGCGAGAGCCTGAGCGAGGGGGACACGGTAACACTGATCCTCAGCCTGGGACCGAAGATCAAGTACTCGGTCATGGTGCCCTGTGTGGGCCAGTCCATGGAGTGGGTCCAGCAGGAGATGAACAGACTGAACCTTGTGGCGGAGTTCCAGCCCGTAGAGGGTTCGCAGGATGAAGGGACCGTCCTCAGCCAGAGCGTCGATGTGGGCGAGTCGGTCCCCGAGGGTACCACTGTCACCTTTACCTACAGCGACGGACAGAAGGAGATCCAGCAAACAGTGTCTGTCAATGTGTCGGAGAGCGAGCCTGAGGTGAAGGTGGAGATATTCCTGGACAATACAGTGATTTTTGAGAGCGAGCTGCCGGGAGATTATGGGCTGCTGGAGGTCCCCGTGTTTGCCAAGGCGGGTTCCTACCAGCTCCGGATCTTCATTAACGACCAGCTGCGGGAGGACCGGGTGATCACGTTCAGTGAGTAGAGGGAGGATCCTGAAGGCCCTGAGCGGTTTCTACTATGTGGACGTCGGAGGGGAAAGCCCACTCCGGTGCCGCGCCCGGGGAAAGTTCCGCCAGACAGGGATGAGCCCCCTGGTGGGGGATCGGGTGGAGATCCGTGAGACGGAACAGGGATGCGGTATGGTCTGGGAGATCGAGGAGCGGCGCAATGCCTTTGAGCGGCCCGCCGTTGCCAATATCGACCAGCTGGTGGTGGTCGCGTCCCGGGCCGTCCCTGTGACAGATCCCTTTCTGATCGATCGTGTGGCCGCCATTGCGGCGCTGAAGAACTGCGATGTGGTGATCTGCATCAATAAGTGCGATCTGACCGGCGGCGAGGGATTGGCCGCGGTCTATCAGGCGGCTGGTTTTCCCACGGTCTGTGTCAGCGCGGAAACCGGAGAAGGGATCGACCGGCTGATTCCGCTGATCACAGGGAAGCTCTCAGCCTTTACCGGAAATTCCGGCGTGGGGAAGTCCAGCATCCTCAATGCGATCGAGCCGGGCTTCTCCCTGCGGGTGGACCAGGTCAGTGAGAAGCTGGGGCGGGGAAAGCACACCACCCGCCATGTGGAACTGTTCCGCCTGGGGTGCGGGGCCGAAGTCATCGACACCCCCGGCTTCAGTTCCTTTGACGCGGATGAGATGAGCCTGGAGCTGAAGGAGCATCTTCCAGAGGCGTTTGTGGAATTTCGTCCCTATCTGTCGGAGTGCCGGTTCACAGGATGCAGCCACACCAGGGAGAAGGGATGCGCGGTACTGCGGGCAGTAAAGGAGGGCGCGATCCCCAAAAGCCGACATCAGAGCTATGTTCGGCTCTATCAGGAGCTGAAGGACCTGCGGGCCTGGAATGACAAAGCGGCCCAACGGCGCGAAGAGAAGGCATAGGGGAGCAGATCATACTGTAAGGAGCGGCGGGGGGTGCCGCTCCTTTTTTCGACTTTTTTAATATTGTTATTGACAAACTGGATAATATCCAGTAATATAATAACTACATTGTATGTATAACATTATATAACATTATATCAAAAAGGGGGATAAAGATGCTTGAACAGCTGCGTTCTGTTCCCGAGATTCTGCGGGCGGAGCAGGTGGAGGCGCCTGAGGCGTTTGCCGGGAGGGTCCGGCTGTACTCCATCCGCTACCGGTCCGACGGCTGCGAGGTGGAGGGATATGCCGCCTTTCCACTGACAGGGGAGGGGCCCTGGCCCGGCCTGGTTTTCAACCGCGGCGGCAACCGGGAGTTCGGATCCCTGCGCACGGCGGCGCTCTGCCGGTATGCGCTGCGAGGCTATGCCGTCTTTGGCAGTCAATACCGGGGCAACTGCGGCGGGACCGGCCGGGAGGAATTTGGCGGCAGCGACGTCAATGATGTGATCCATATCACCGACATCGCCCTGAAGATGCCCTGTGTCCGCAAAGAGGGGATCTATATGATCGGGCACTCCCGGGGCGGGATGATGACCTACCGGGCCTGCGCCATGGACAGCCGCATCCGTGCGGCCGGCATCCTGGCGGGGCTGGCTGATGTTTTCATTATGTACGACCGATTTCATGATGGCGAGTATGACATGCGCCAGGACTGTGAGGAGCTGATCGGCGGCTCCCCGCAGGAGCTGCCGGAGGAATATGCCAAACGCTCCGCCGTCTGCTGGGCGGACAAGATCCTCCCGCCTGTTCTGATCTGCCAGGGAACCGACGACTGGCGCGTGGTTCCGGAACAGGCATATAAAATGGACCGCGCGCTGACCGAGGCCGGGAAGGAGCATAAGCTCATGGTCTACGAGGGCGCGGACCACTCCCTGAAAGGAACCAGCGCTGTGGAGGATATTCTGGCCTGGTTTGAACAGCACCCTCTATAGATCACTGTGTGTGGCCGTGTGTGTTTGATGAAAAAGTTAGGCGAATAGGCGGATAAGACCTGCCCTCATGGCAGGTGTTATTAAATATGAAAAAAAGGAAGGACGGAACCAGAAATGAGTAGGATGAAAAAGTACCTTGCGCTGCTGCTGGCAATCGTCATGATTACCGCGCTTGTCGGCTGCGGAGAAACAAACGGGAATGACCGGTCCCAAAACAACACGGGCAATACGACCCAAGACAGCAATCAGGGCGACGGCGATCAGGATAATCAGGACAGCCAGCCCCAGGAAGGCGAAGCGGATGCGGACAGCTACATCAACTGCCTGATCAATGGCGAGCCGTCCACCCTGGATTTGGCGAAATTCATGCAGGTCTATGACCGCTCTGTCCTTCAAAACATCCTCGAGCCGCTGACCCGTATCCAGGACGGCGTTGTGGTGGGCGCAGGCGCGGAGTCCTGGACCGTTTCCGACGACGGCCTGACTTACACCTTCAAGCTGCGCGAGAACAGCTGGAGCGACGGACAGCCTGTGGTGGCTGGGGACTATCTCTATGCCCTCCAGCGCCAGGCCGACCCTGCCAACGCCTGGCCCCTGGCCTCCGACATGTACAGCATTGCCGGCTTTGAGGATATCTTCAGCGGGAACGCCGATATGAGCACCCTGGGCGTGGAGGCCCCGGATGACAGCACGCTGATCATCACGCTGCGCACCGCTGACAGCGCTTTCCTCTCCAATACGGATATTTTCCCCTGCCGTCAGGACTGGGTGGAGGAGTACGGCGATACGTACGGCGTGGATGCCGATAAGATCATCGGCTGCGGTCCCTTCAATCTGGTGGAGTGGGTCCACAGCAGCTCCCTGACCTTTGAGAAGAACGACAGCTACTGGGACGCCGATTCTGTCAAGCTGACCAAGTTTACATTCTATATCATGAACGACACCAACGCCCGCATGTCCTCTTTTGAGAACGGCTCTCTGGACTATGTGAACGTCTCCAACAGCGAATATATCCAGAAGTTCTCCGGCAACACCAGCCTGGTGAGCAAGCAGGTCAGCGCCGCGCGCACCTTTATGATCGTTTTCAACTGTGAGGACGAAGTGTTCTCCAACGCCAAGATCCGCCTGGCCTTCTCCCTGGCCCTGGACCGTGCGATCCTGGCGGAGGTCATTACCGGCGGTACGGCGGTGCCCGCCACCGGCCTGGTGCCTTCTGAGTGCAGCGTTGGCTCCTATAACTTCCGCGAGGAGGCCGGGGATCTGATCGGCCAGCTGCAGCAGACCTACAGCGATCCCGCCGCCCTGCTGGTAGAGGGCATGGAGGAGGCCGGCCTTGGCAGCGATCCCTCCACGCTGACAGTGAAGTTTGCCTGGGGCGCTACCACTGCAGACGCCCGCACCTACTCTGAGCTGATCCAGCAGATGTGGCAGGATACGCTGGGCGTCAATGTGGAGCTGGAGTTCAACGACAGCACCACCCACATGGCAAACATCAACTCCGGTGACTACCAGTGCGCCTCCACCTCCTGGGGCGCCAACTCCGAGCCCCAGTTCCAGCTCAGCCGCTGGGCCAATGCCAAGGGCGGCCAGTCCAAGTGGGTAAACAGCGAGTACTGCGACCTGGTGAACGAGGGCACAGGCACTGTGGACGATGCCGCGCGTCTGGAGCTCTACCGGCAGGCGGAGGAGATGCTGGTGTCCGAGGCCGCCATCGCTCCCCTGTACTGGACCGGCAGCATCCGCTTCTCCTATGACTACGTGCAGAATTTCAGCGACAACGTATTTGATACCACCGGCATGAAGTATCTGTACACCAGCGGCAGATAACGAAGTAGATCCAGAGCAGAGGTGGCTGCAGCGGCCACCTCTGCTCGCTATCAACAGGAAGTGAGGTCACTATGTGGAAATTTATTCTCAAGCGTGTGGGCTACATGCTGCTCACGCTGTTTGCTGTCGTCTCCATCACCTTCCTGCTGGTCCATTCGATCCCGGGCGATCCCTTCACCTCCATGGTGGAAGACCTGCCCGAAGAGACAAGGCAGCTTTATATGGAGCGATATGGGTTTGACCAGCCGCTGGGTGTCCAGTACATCAAATATATCCGTCAGCTGCTGCAGGGGGATCTGGGCTCTTCCCTTCGCTATCCGGGCAGGAAGGTTGTCGAGATCGTGCAGCAGTACTCGCCGGCATCTCTGAAGATCGGAGGCACGGCCCTGATCATCGGCGTCCTGCTTGGCCTTGTGCTGGGCGTATTGGCGGCGCTGAACCGCGACCGGTGGCCGGACCGGGTCATCATGGTAGTGGCGCTGCTGGGCACGTCGATCCCGACGTTTGTGATCGCCGCCGTTCTGCAATATTCGCTGACGGTGACTTGGCCGATTTTCCCCACCACCGGTTTTGGGACCTGGCGGCATATGGTGCTGCCTGTGACCTGTATGTGCGTTTCGCCGCTGGCCACCTATGCCCGCTACATGCGCTCCAGCGTTCTGGATACCACAAATCAGGACTACATCCTCACGGCGGAGGCCAAAGGGGTGAGCCAGTTCCGTATCATCACCCGCCATATCCTGCGCAACGCCATCTTGCCCTGCATCACCATGATCTGCGTCAGCGTGGCCGGTATTTTCAGCGGCTCCTTTATTATTGAAACGATTTTTGCCATTCCCGGCCTCGGAAAATATTTTATCAGCGCCATCAATGACCGCGACTACTCTGTGGTGCTGGGCCTGAACGTGGTGTTCACGGGACTGTACGTTATCGCCATGCTGCTTTCAGACATCCTGCTGATGCTGGTAGACCCGCGTCTGCGTCTGAGCAACGACCGCTGACGGAAGGAGGAGAACTATGCAACTGAACGCAGAGGACTTTATCCATGTAGGCATGTCCGTCGACGAGAGCGAGACCCTGGCCGGAAAGCCCATGACCTATCTCCAGGATGCCTGGCGGCGGTTCCGGAAGAATAAGGTGGCGCTGGCGGCGGCGATACTGCTGCTGCTGATCGTGATTTTCACCATATTCGTTCCTGTCTTCAGCCCCTATGATTTTTCGGAGCAGGACATGTTGAACCGCAACCAGAGCCCCAGTGCCCAGCACTGGTTCGGGACGGATTCCCTGGGCCGTGACCTGTTCACCCGCGTTGCGGTGGGCGGCCGGGTTTCCATTGCCATTGGCGTTTTTGGCGCGCTGATCGTGGCTGTGGTGGGCTGTATCTACGGCGGCCTTGCAGCCTACTTTGGCGGCGCTGTGGATATGCTGATGATGCGCATTGTGGATATTCTCAGCAGCGTGCCCAACCTGCTGCTGGTGATATTGCTGTCCGTGGTACTCAACAGCAGCAGTATCGGGACCCTGCTTTTCGCCATGACCATCACCAGCTGGTGCCCGGTGGCGCGCATTGTCCGGGCGCAGATGCTGCAGATCAGTAAATCGGAATATGTGATGGCCGCCCGGCTGATGGGGGTGTCGCCCATCAAGATCGTTCTGCGGCACTTTATTCCCAACACCATCAGCATCATCATCGTCAATATCACCTTCCGCATCCCCGGCTTTATTTTTAACGAGGCGTTTTTGAGCTATGTGGGCCTGGGCGTGGCGGCCCCCAACACCAGCTGGGGCGCGCTGGCGTCGGCGGCCCAGACCAATCTGCTGTTTTATCCCTATCAGATGCTGTTCCCGGCGCTGATGATCGCGCTGACCACATTGTCCTTTACCCTGATGGGCGACGGGCTGCGGGACGCGCTGGATCCGAGACTGAGGAGGTGACAGGCATGGAGGAATTGTTGAAAGTCAAAGATCTGCGTGTGAACTTTCACACCTACGCCGGCGTGGTCAGGGCTGTGCGCGGCGTCAGTTTTTCCCTGGAAAAGGGGGAAGTGCTGGCGATCGTAGGGGAGTCCGGCTGCGGGAAGACTGTCACATCCAAGGCGATCATGCGCCTTTTGGACCGCACCTCCGGGAAAATCGAATCAGGATCCGTGATAGAGCTGGAGGGAAAAGAACTGGTCGGGATGCCCAAGAAGGAGCTTAACCGTCTGCGGGGCAAAGAGATCAGTATGATATTCCAGGACTCCATGACCTCCCTCAACCCCACGATGACGGTAGGTAAGCAGATCATGGAGAATATCCTGACCCACGAAAAGGTCGGGAAGCAGGAGGCCAGGCGCAGGGCCAAGGAGCTTTTGGAGCTTGTGGAGATCCCGGACCCGGAGGGGCGGCTGGACAACTATCCCCACCAGATGTCCGGGGGGATGCGCCAGCGGGCCATGATCGCCATTGCCCTGGCCTGCGGGCCGAAGATCCTGATCGCCGATGAGCCCACCACGGCCCTGGACGTGACCATCCAGGCCCAGCTGTTGGATCTGCTGCGGCAGATCCAAAAACGCACGGATATGGCGGTGATCCTGGTGACGCACGATCTCGGCATTGTGGCGAATTTCGCGGATCGGGTACAGGTGATGTATGCCGGGATGATCGTGGAGCGGGGCAGCGTGCGGGATATCTTCAAAGATCCGCGCCATCCCTACACCTGGGCGCTGCTCTCCTCCGTGCCCAGCCGGGCCCAGGAGAGCAAGAGCGAGCTGTATGCCCTGCAGGGTACGCCGCCGGATCTGCGCAGGCCGCTGGAGAGCTGCCCCTTTGCCGAGCGGTGCGAATACTGCATGGCGATCTGCCGCAGGCAGTGTCCGGAGGAATTTTCGGTGGGGGAGGGGCACACGTCGGCCTGCTGGCTGTGCCACCCCGCGGCGCCCGCAGTGGTGCCGCCCCATGGGATAGGAGGCGTTGGTCATGAGTGAGCGCGAGGTTCTGTACGAGGTCCGAGAGCTCAAGAGGTATTTCCCCAATAAAAAGGGCGTTGTCAAGGCTGTAGACGGCCTGAACTTCCGCATTTATAAGGGGGAGACGTTCAGCCTGGTGGGAGAGTCCGGCTGCGGCAAGACCACCTGCGGCAGAACATTGCTGGGCGTCTATCAGAAAACGGGAGGGACTGTCCTCTATCATGGCAAGGACATCGACGCCCTCAGCCGCGAGGAGAAGCTGGCCTATCGGAAGAATAATCAGATGATCTTCCAGGATCCCTACTCCTCTCTGGACCCGCGGATGTCCATCGGTACCATTATCGAAGAGGGCATGCGCGTCCACTACAATGACAGCGCGGAACAGAGAAATCAAAAGGTGGCGCAGCTGCTGCACAAGGTGGGGCTCCCCGCCGAGTTTGCTTCCCGATTCCCCCATGAGCTGTCCGGCGGACAGCGGCAGCGGGTGGGAATTGCCAGGGCGCTGGCTATGGAACCGGAGTTCATTGTCTGCGATGAGCCCATTGCGGCGCTGGATGTGTCCATCCAGGCGCAGGTGGTCAATCTCCTTATCCGTCTGCAGCGGGAGATGGGGCTGACCTATCTGTTCATCTCCCACGACTTGTCCATGGTGCGCCATATTTCGGACCGGATCGGCGTGATGTACCTTGGCAGCCTGGTAGAGCTGGCCGAGACGGCCAAGCTCTATGCCGAGCCGATGCACCCCTATACGCAGGCGCTGTTGTCCGCGATCCCTAAGGCTGACCCGGATGTGGACTGGGCTGCGGAGCGCATCCCGCTGACCGGCGAGGTGCCGAACCCGGTGGACGCCCCCGCAGGCTGCAAATTCTGCCAGCGGTGTCCCATGGCACAGGAGCGCTGCCGCCAGACGCCTCCGCCTTTGCGCGAGGTGGGACCGGGCCATTTTGCGGCCTGCTATCTGATCGGAGAATCATAACGAGGAGGGAGAAGAGAGAATGGGAAACCTGATCAGTGAACTGACATATGAGCAGCTGCAGCCGCTGTTGACGGAGAAATCCGTGGTAGTGCTGCCGATTGGCGGCGGTTCCAAGGAGCACGGCGGACACCTGCCCATGGGGACAGACTTTTTTGTGACCGATTATGTGGCAAGACGGGTGACGGAGCGCTGCGATGTGCTGACCCTGCCGACCCTGCCTTATGCCTATTTTCCCGCCTTTGTTCAGTGGAAGGGCTCGGTAAGCATTGAGCATGAGCACTTTACCAACTATGTACGGGATATTTTGATGAGTTTCATCCGCTTCGGTGTGCGCAAGTTCCTCATCATTGACGGGGGGGTATCCACCCATCCGCCCCTGTGCCTGCTGGCTAGGGATTTGGACAACTCCCACGATGTCAAGGTCGCTGTGACGGACATCCGGGGGCTGGCGTGGGAGACGGAGGAGGCGCTGTGCAGCCAGAAACAGGGCGGCCACGGCGACGAGAGCGAGACTTCCACCATGCTCTACATCCGGGAGGACCTGGTGCACATGGACAAGGCGGTGGAAGAGTACTCCGCAAGCTTCCCCAACACGGCGTCGGATGGACATGTCAAAGTGTATCTCTCCAGCCGTATGTGCACGCCCCACGGAACCAACGGAAACAGCACCCTGGCCACCCGGGAGAAGGGGGAGAAGATACTTGCCGCCATGGTGGACAGCATCTGCGCCTTCCTGGAGGAGTATATCCCCTGGACGCCCGGCGATATTCGGTAGGAGGGAGGCGTGCTGATGGCTGCATACAGTGAATTTGATCTGCTCTCCCACTTGTCAGGTGGAGAGAGCGAGGTCTTTCTCAAAGGAGAAGGCGCCGTCTATGAGACGGCAGCGGGCCGCCGTCTGGTGGACCTCAACGAGATGCGGGTAGTCCTGGGGCAGGGCAGCCCCGCCTTTGAATCCGGCATGATCCAGGCGCTGCGGGGCGTGACCGCCCAAAAGGGGGCGCCTTCCGCGGCCAAGCTGGAGCTGTGCCGCCACTTGGACGAGACCACCGGAGGGCACTTTTCCGCTGTGCATCTGACCTCCTCCGGATCGGAGGCGGTGGAGTGGGCCGTGCGGCTGGCAAAAAAGATGACAGGCCGCACGGAGATCCTGAGCTTCTGGAACAGTATCCATGGCCGTACCTACCTCAGCGGCTCCCTGTCCGGTTTATCCAAAAGGAAGACAGGCCACGGCCCGCTTGCTCCCGGCGTCGTCTTCCTGCCCTATCCCAACTGCGCCCACTGCCCGGTGAAGGCGTGCAGGGAGAGCTGCCATTTTGCCTGCCTGGAGCTGGCGCAGCGTACCTATGAGACTGCCTCCGCCCAGGATGCCGCCGCAGTCATTCTGGAGCCCTGCCAGGGGGCGGGTGTGATCCTGCCGCCCCAGGGCTGGCTGCCGCGCCTGCAGGAATGGGCCAGAAGCAAAGGCATGCTGGTGATCGTGGACGAAGTGCAGAGCGGGATGGGCCGGACCGGTTGGATGTATCTCTATCAGCGGGAGGGCCTGGAGCCTGACATGCTGCTTCTGGGGAAGGCATTGGGCAACGGGCTGCATATTGCGGCGCTGATGGTCCGGGAACGGCCGGACGACGAGGCTTTGGCTGCTCTGACTGGCGGCTCGGGGGACGATCCTCTGGCGTGTGCGGCCGCCTGCCAGGTCTTCCGCCAGCTGAAGGGCGGCCTGCTGGAACACGTCAGACATGTGGGCGGGATCCTCAACGCCGGATTGAAGGAGTATGAGGGGCATCCGCTGGTGATGGAGTGCCGGGGCATCGGCCTTGCGGCGGCCGTTGAGTTCTATGACAAGTCAGTCTGCACCCAGGTGCTTGCCGGGGTAAAGGAAAAGGGATACCTGCCCGGACAATTGGGCTGCACGCTCTACTGCAAGCCCCCATATGTCATCACGGAGGAACAGGTCCGGGGCTTTCTGAAGGCGTTTGGCGAGACGTTGGCCGAGGTTGGACGCCGATGAGCCGCCCCAGCGTTCGGGATATGACAGAGGGCAGTATTTTCCGCCATCTAATCGTATTCTCCATCCCTCTGCTGCTGGGAAACATGCTTCAGCAGCTGTACAACATGGTGGACAGCTGGACGGTGGGGAATTTTGTGGGGGACACAGCGCTAACCGCTGTTGGTGCTGGGTTCTCTGTGATGAACCTCTTTATCTCCCTGTTCACCGGTATGAGCACCGGCGCCACGGTGGTGGTCTCCCAGTATTTTGGCGCCCGGCAGATGGAGCGGGTCCAGGCGGTGGTGGACACCGTTTACCGCGCGCTGCTGCTGGGGGCTATCCCTGTGACAGCGGTCGCCTTTTTCGGAACAGACTGGCTGCTGTCGGTCCTGCATGTGGACCCCATCGCGGTGCCGGAGGCCCGCAGCTATATCCGTATCGTGTCGCTGGGCCTGATCAGTACCATCGGTTATAACATCAACGCCGGGATCCTGCGGGGGCTGGGCAACAGCCGGGCGTCCCTGCTGTTTCTGGGCATATCCTCAGCCATCAATATCGTGATGGACCTGCTCCTGGTGGCGGTGCTGCACTGGGGTGTTGCCGGCGCGGCGATAGCGACCGATCTGGCGCAGACAGTTTCCTGGATTTTCGGTATCTGCTACATCAATAAGAATTACGGCGGACTGCGCATCCGTTTGCGCGGTGCGGGGTTTGAAAGCGGCCTGCTGCGCTCGGTGATGGGCATCGGGCTGCCCGCGGGGCTGCAGATTGCGACAGTCTCCCTGGGCGGGATGGCGGTCATGGCCAAGGTGAATACCTATGGGAACAGCTATTCCGCCGGCTATTCCGTCGGGCTGAAGATCGATAACCTCGTATTTTTGCCGGTCCAGGCCCTCTCCACGGCGGCCACGGCCATTGTTGGACAGAACGTGGGCGCCGGCCGGGAGGACCGGGTATACCAGACGGCAAAATGTGTGGTGGCCTCCTGCATGGCCTGGTGCGTGGCGGGGATCGTGCTGCTGTATCCGATCCGCGGCTGGCTGGTGGGCCTCTTCACCAATACGCCGGAAACCATCGCCTGCGGCGCCCGGTTCGTTCAGTGCGTGCTGCCCGGCTATTTTCTGCTGTCCATTACGTTCTCCCTGAACAGTATCATGCGGGGCGCGGGGGAGAGCTTTGTCCCCATGGTAGTGGCCGTTATAGGGCAGATATTTGTCCGGGTTCCGGCGGTATACCTGCTTGCTCACTTTTTTGGCCCCGACAATATGTATTTCGGCTTTGCCGTGGGCTGGCTGGTGGGCGCGGTGCTGGCTGTGCTCTATTTTTCCTCCGGACGGTGGAAGCGGCGCTACTTTCCCGTCAAGGGGAACAGGCCGCCGGAAAAGGGAAAATCTTCGGAAATCGGGGAGTAAGGATTTGACAATTTCTATGTAATTTGATACCTTTAGGAAAGAATATCATTTTACATAGATGGTGACGAGCATGATTGATAAAAATGTGATTACTCCGCTGTATGTACAGGTGGCCAATGAGCTGCGCAAGGAGATCCTATCCAACCAATATGGGCAGAATGGGTGTATCGGGACCCATAACCAACTGGTGGACCGGTTCGGCGTCAGCCTGATCACGATCCGTAAGGCGGTACAGATCCTGGAGGAGGAGGGAATTGTGGAGATCCTGCAGGGCAAAGGGACCTTTGTGCGCAGAACTTCTCTTGTGGACCCGCTCCAGGATCTGACGGGCATCAGCAATATGATGTCCGACATGCGGATGGAGAACCAGGTGACAGTACCGGTTTTCGAGCTGCGGGACACGCCTCTCTGGATCGACCGGGATATCCGCAGCGCTCTGGGGGAGAAGTCCCTGTTTATCCGCCGTGTGGTCAGCGTGGGCGACGTCCCTGCGGCCAACGCGGATATGTATCTGCCGGGGAAGTTTTTCCCCATGTTTACAAAATCTGAGGTAGAGGACAGCACCATCTATCAGATCTACAGCAACAAGCTGGGAATTGTTCTTGGCCGCGGCAAACAGATCATCCGGGCGGCTGGCGCCACCGGGGAGGTGGCCGAGAGCCTGGGCCTTGCCGAGAACAGTCCGGTGCTGCAGATTGTACGGCGTGCCTATGATGACCAGAAAAACCTGATCGAATATATGATCCTTACCTACGAAGCCAGCAAGTACTGCTTCGAGGTGGAGCTGGAGCTGAGCAAGGCGCGAGGATGGTCTGTCCCTGAAAAGGAGGACTATTGATGTCTGAAAAAGGTTTGGAAGCCGCCTATCCCCAGGTCTGGGACCGGCGGGAGGACTGGGAGAAAATCACAGCCTTCTCTGAGGGATATAAGAGGTTTCTGGATCAGTGCAAAACAGAGCGGGAGGCCGCAGAGCGGATCGGCGAGCTTGCCCGGGAAGCGGGTTTTCAGGATCTGGATCAGCTGTACGCCCGGGGGACCAGTCTGAAGGCTGGAGACCGGGTATATGCGCTGCGGCAGCACAAGGCGGCCGCACTCTTTGTCGTGGGTGAGCGCCCAGTAACTGATGGGATGCATTTGATCTGCACCCATATTGACGCCCCCCGGCTGGATATCCGCCCCAATCCTGTCTATGAGAAGGACGGCCTGTCCCTGCTGAAGACCCATTACTACGGCGGCGTGAAAAAATACCAGTGGGCGACCATTCCCCTGGCCCTTCACGGTGTCATTGTCAGGAAGGGCGGGGAGAGGATCCATGTCTCCATCGGGGAGGCGGACAGCGACCCGGTATTTTACATCAGCGATCTGCCCAAGCATCTCTCTGCCCAGCAGTCTGCCAGAACGATGGCGGAGGGGATCAGCGGCGAGGATCTGAACATCATTTTCGGTTCCATCCCCCTGGAAGAGGGCGACAGCGGCAGAGTGAAAGGGAATGTGCTGCAGCTTTTGCATCAGCGCTATGGCGTCACGGAGAAGGACCTGACCAGCGCGGAGCTGGAGATCGTCCCCGCCGGAAAGGCCCGGGATGCGGGGCTGGACAGCAGTATGATCGTCGCCTACGGCCACGATGATCGTATCTGTGCGTATACGGCGCTTCAGGCGGTCCTGGAGACGGAGCGTCCCTGCTATACCTGCGGCGTGCTCTTCGTGGATAAGGAGGAGGTGGGCAGCCCCGGCGGCTGTGCCATGGATTCCCGGTACATGGAAAATCTGGCCGCGCGCGTGGCCGCCTTGACCGGCGGGGCGGACTCCATGACGCTTCGCCTGGCCCTCGAGCGATCCAAGATGCTCTCCGCGGATGTGACCCTGGCCTATGATCCCAACCACCCCGAGGGCTACGAGCCTGCCAACACAGCCCGCCTGGGCCGTGGGCCGGTGATCACCAAGTATGCCGGCCACATGGGAAAGAAGGGCTGCAACGACGCCAGCGCGGAGTATTTGGCGCTGGTGCGCGATGTGTTTGACCAGGAGAACGTCTTCTGGCAGACAGGGGAGTTCGGTAAGATCGACTTTGGCGGCGGCGGGACGATCGCCCCCTTCGCCGCGGCCTATGGGATGCAGGTGGTGGACTGCGGCGTGGCGCTGCTGAGCATGCACGCACCCCACGAGCTGGCCAGCAAGGCCGATGTCTATGAAACCTACCGTGCCTACCGCGCCTTTCTCAGGAGCGGCGCCCGGCTGGAGGACTACCTTTGATCGGCTGTGGGACCCTTTCTGCCTGCTTGCTGCCGCCGAAATAGCTGTATTTGATCAATGCCTGCTGCGGAAGTCCGCAGCAGGCATCTTTTTGTGCCGGGGGAAAAAGCAGCGGAGCCTGCAGCGGCGTATCCGAAGCTTGACACGCACCAAAGGGACTGGAGATGTATATACTGAAAGTGAGTCAGAGGAGAAAGGAGCGAGAGAGATGAAGGATGGATGGTGCAGGGGGCTGGGCCTTTGCGCGACAGCTCTGGGGATCGGTATTCTGATTGCCGCTATCTTTCCGGCGGGAGCGCTCCTGTTCCTTGTGGCATTTCTGCTGATCGGCTGCGGCTGTGCCTGTCTGCGCAGGTAGGAAAGGAGGTCCCCATGAAGATCGTGGTTGTCAAGTCGCCGAGGTTTTTAAACGGCATCCTGCGAAAACTCTTTGGAATCAAGGAATGAGAGGCCGCATCCTCTCATACAATGAAAGCAACGAGAGCTTGAATATCCGCCTCGGGCTTTGAGATGCGCAAAGGGAGGATGCCAAATATGGAATTAAAATTGAAAAAAGTCGGCCACGACTACTATGAGCCGCTGACGTTTACCCCCTTTTCCTGTGAAACGACGCGGGAAAATATTGTACCGGACAGCTGCGCGGACATCGCACGGATCGTGGAAACGACCGGGTTTGTCTGCCTGACCGGCAGAGAGATCACCGGCGATGGCCGCCTCTGTGCCAGCGGTTCGGTGGACGTATCGATTCTGTACATACCGGAGAAGGGGGAGGGCCCCTGTGCGCTTCATTTTCAGATCCCCTTCCAAAGCTATGGCGAGGGGCAGGGGAGCTCGGAATGTGAGTTTCTGGATATCCGGGCGGAGCTCCAGAGTGTTGATACAAGGGTGCTGAACCCACGGAAGGTCCTGACCCGTGCCAACCTGACCTTATACCCAACCGGCTGCCGCCACGCATCGCTCTCCATTTGCAGCGATGCGGCGGAAGAGGAGAATAAGGGCGTGCAGCTGCTGCGGGAGCAGAAGCAGACAAGGGTGATCGTCGGGGTGAGGGAGAAGGAGTTCACCGTGATGGAGGAGCTGCCTTTGTCCCCCGGCCGGGGCGGAGCCGACGAGATCATCTCTACCCGTATGGACATCCGCGGCACCGACAGCAAGCTCATTGGCAACAAGCTGGTGGTGAAGGGCATTGCGGCTGTTACTGTACTGTACCGGGAAAACGGAGGGCGGCTGAATTTGCTGCAGCAGGAGCTGCCTTTCTCCCAGATCGTGGAGGGGGGAGGGTTCCCGGAGGACTGCGAGAGCGAGGCGGTATACCGCCTGCTCAGCGCTGAATGCCGTCTGGGCAGCGAGGGCAGCCCGGATGACCCCCATATCCTGACACTGACATTACTGATGCGCACGAGGGTGACGGTTTGGCGCACAGAGGAGATATGCTTCATTGCCGATCTCTACAGCACCGCGGCGCCGGTCGTCTGTCAGACGGCGGAGATCCAGCTGCGGGAGGACGACCAGCGCCACACCCGGCGGCAGAATGTCCGGGAACTGTTGGAGACCGGTATTGCAGTTCGCGCCGTGGTGGATACGGAGATCGGCTGCGGCAGCGTTCAGTTCAGCGGGGATGGGGAGGAGATGGAGATCCCTGTCTGGACCAGGTGTCTTTATCTGGATGAAAACGACATGCTGCACAGCGTGCGGAAGGAGTTCTCGGCCAAATGCGCCACGGAGAGCCCAGCCGGATGCGGAGTGGAGGGCAGGGCAGCCTGCCGCGGCGATGTGATGGCTACGATCCTGCCGGATGGCGTGGAACTGCGCTTCCCGCTGGAATGCACAGTGGAGAGTTCCCGTCTGAGCAGCTATGCCTGTGTCAGCGGCGGAGAGACCGCAGAGGAGGAGCAGTCTACGGATAGGAATCCTCCCTCTCTTATTTTGAGAAAGGTGGGCAGGGAGGAGACGCTCTGGTCCGTTGCCAAACAGTACCGCACCACCTGTAAGGCCATACTGGAGGTCAATGAGATTCCCGATGAGAGGCAGATCCCTACGGACCGTCTGCTGCTGATCCCCAGGGCCAGGGCATAGCGGAAAAGAGCAAAGAGCAGCCGGCGGTTGCATAACCGCCGGCTGCTCTTGATCCTATCTTCAGGGAAGGAGTATCCGTCAGCTTTTTGAAAAATGGGACAGGAATTGCCGGGTGCGCTCCTCGCGCGGGGCGTCGATGACCTGGGCAGGGGGCCCCTGCTCTACGATGATCCCCTCGTCCATAAAGATGATCTCATCGGCTACTTCCCGGGCGAAATCCATCTCATGTGTGACGATGATCATGGTGGTGTCCTTCTCCGCCAGAGAGCGGATCACACGGAGTACTTCGCCTGTGAGCTCCGGATCCAGGGCGGAGGTAGGCTCGTCAAAACAGAGGATGTCCGGGTGGAGGGCCAGGGCCCGGGCGATAGCCACCCGCTGCTGCTGGCCGCCGGAGAGCTGGTGGGGATAGTTGTCCATTCGGTTCTGGAGGCCCACCTGGGTGAGAAGCCCCACAGCATTTTCGCGGATCTCCTCATAGATCGCTTTTTTCTTCTGCTTGAAATCGGGCCGCTCCCTGGCGAGAAGCTGGCTGGCCAGCATGACGTTTTCCAAGGCGGTATACTGGGGAAAGAGGTTAAAGCTCTGGAACACCAGGCCGAAATGGAGCCGCTTGCGGCGGATCTGATCCTCGCTCTGCGTGGCAGGGTCGGCGGCGTCAAAGAGAACCTGCTCCCGCACGGAGATAGAGCCTCCATCCGGGCGCTCCAAAAAGTTCAGGCACCGCAGCAGGGTGGTCTTGCCGCTGCCGGAGGAGCCGATAATGGCCAGGGAGCGCCCCTGCTCCAGTGTAAAGCTGATATCCCGCAGGACCTCTACGTCCTTGAAGCGTTTTTCAATGTGCTCAACCCGTAGGATTGACATGGCGGGCCTCCTTTATCGGAAATAGGACAACCGCTTCTCGAACCAGCCGAGCAGCAGCGTCAAAATACCGTTGACCACAAGATAGAAAACGGCTGTGTAGAAAAGGGGCCACATCATGCCCTTTTTAATAAAGGACTCGCCCATCCAGATGATCTCATAGACAGAGATGACCCGCACCAGGGCGGTATCCTTGACCAAGGTAATGAACTCGTTGCCCATAGGCGGGACAATGCGCTTGACCAGCTGCAAAAGGGTGACTTTAAAAAAAATCTGGCTGCGGGTCATACCCAGGACCTGACCGGCTTCATACTGTCCCTTGGGGATGGACTGAATACCCCCGCGATAGATCTCTGAGAAATAGCAGGCATAGTTGATGACAAAGGTGACAAGCGCCGCAGTGAACCGGGGAAGCAGAGGCAGATCGAATAGCAGGCCAGGGCCGTAATACACGATCAGGATCTGCAGCATGAGAGGGGAGCCTCGGACGATCCAGACGATGGTTTTGACCAGCCAGCGCAGGGGCGCGAAGCGGCTCATGGAGCCAAAGCAGATGACGAGCCCCAGGGGCAGGGCGAACACCAGCGTCAGAAAAAAGAGCTTACCGGTATTGATAAGCCCCTCCGCCAGCGCCAGGGTCACAGACAGAAAGGAATCCATTGTTTTTTCTCCCACAGGTCAGAGGGAAGGCAGAGAGGCGCGCCCTCTCTGCCCTCCTGTATTTTTTATGCAGGGGTCACTTCTCGATGATGTTCTGAGCGATGCCATAGGTTTCGGCGGTCTCCAAAACGGTGCCGTCGGCATAGGCAGACTTCCAGAAATCGTTGAAGGTCTCGATCAGATCGCTGTCCTTGCGGAAGCCCACACCGTACTCCTCGCTGCTCAGCTCCACAGCAGTGGTCAGATCGGGATAGCTGGTGCCCTCCCCGATCATAGCGCCTGCCATCAGAAGATCGATCACACAGGCTTCAGAGCTTCCGGAAGCGACCTCCATCAGGGCCTTAGCCTGGGTGTCCACGACGGTGTAGCTGATCCCCAGCTCATCCAGGGCCTCTGCGCCGGCCGAGCCGTTCTCCACAGCAAAGCTCAGATCCTTAATGCTGTCCGCGCTCTGGTACTGGTCAGCCACATCGGAACTGACCACAACGACCTGGGCATTCATACAGTATGCCTCGCTGGTGCCCATCAGCCCCTTGACCTCGTCGGTAAGGGTCATACCGTTCCACACCACGTCGATGGCCTTGGTCTCCAGCTCCATGGCCTTGTTGTTCCAGTTGATCTCAATGAACTGGACCGTCACGCCCAGGCTCTCGGCAAAGGCTTTTGCCATGTCGGCGTCAAAGCCGATCCACTCGCCGTTGGCGTCCTTGTAGTCCATAGGCTCGAAGTCAGTCATGCCCACGATCAGGGTGCCCTTCTCTTTCACATAGGCGGTATCGCTTTCGCTCTCGGATTGACCGCCGCAGGCGGCCAGGGCCAGCGCCATGGTCAGGGCCAGCAGCAGCGCAAGAAACCTCTTCATCTTCTTTTCCTCCCCAATGGATATTTTGCTAATTTACTGTATTATCAGTTTATCATACTAAAGTAACGCTGTAAAGGCGTATTTTGTCCAAGAAATGCTAGTGTGTGTCTACAGCGCTTGTGCAGTTTATCCAATTAGCGAAATAAAGCGTTGGGGGTGTATGCTGAGGGGAAGAGCCGTCTTTTCCGGCTGCTGCGGGGAATATTCCCGTCCAGGCTGTCATACAGTTACAGCAGGAGACGAAAACCGAGAAACCTCCCATGCATGGAGGTTTTAAATTCAATTCACGCGCAGCGGCGCATGGGAGGGTACTATGACAAATACCGATATTTATCAGGATATTGCCACACGGACTGGCGGATCCCTGTTTGTTGGCGTGCTGGGACCGGTCAGGACGGGGAAGTCCACCTTTATCAAGCGGTTCATGGAAACCTGTGTGATCCCCAATATTGAAAATGTCTACCGCAGGGAGCGGGCCATTGACGAGCTGCCTCAGTCCGGCAGCGGCCGCACCATTATGACGGCGGAACCAAAATTCGTCCCGGAGGAGGCTGTGGATGTCACACTGGAGGGCGGGGCCTCCTTTGCGGTGCGGCTCATCGACAGTGTGGGATACATGGTCAAGGGGGCTATGGGCCAGTTTGAGGACGGGGAGCCCAGGATGGTCATGACCCCATGGATGGACCACGAGATCCCCATGGCCGAGGCGGCGGAGATTGGCACCAGGAAGGTCATCCAGGAACACTCCACAGTAGGGATCGTCATCACCACCGACGGCAGTATTACCGACATCCCCCGGGAGGACTATCTGGAAGCGGAAGAGCGGGTGATCCGTGAGCTGCAGGAGTTGGGGAAGCCCTTTGTGGTGCTGCTCAATTCCAGTGAGCCGCACGCCAGCCGGGCAGTCAACATTGCAAAGGACATTGAAAGCCGGTTCAGCGTGCGGTGCCTGCCGGTGAACTGCCTGGAGTTGACAGAGGAATCCATCACCTCTATTATTAAGAGCATCCTCTATGAGTTCCCCCTGCGGGAAATGCAGATTTTCCTGCCGGCCTGGGTGGACGCCCTGCCCATGGAGCATCCCATCAAGCAGGCGGTCTACGGCGCGATCCGGGAGGGAGGAGACAGGATGCTCCACATCCGGGACGTGGAGTCGGTTGTAAAGGCAATGGGGGAGGAGGAAAACATCTCCCTGAGCAGGGTGCTCTCCATCGACCTGGGCCGGGGCGTAGCTTCGGCTGAGCTGCAGCTGCCCAGGGAGCTGTTCTACCAGACCCTAAGCACCCAGTCCGGCTTTACTGTGGCGGACGATGGGGATCTGATGGAGCTGCTGACAAAGCTGGCAGGGGTCAAGGCCAGCTACGACAAGGTTTCCTCTGCACTGGCCAACGTCTACGAGACAGGTTACGGCATCGTCATGCCCACCATGGATGAGCTGGAGCTGGAGGAACCGGAGGTGATGCGCCAGGGCGGCCGCTACGGCATCAAGCTGAAGGCCAGCGCTCCCTCCATCCACATGTTCAAGGTGGATATCGAGTCCACGGTATCCCCCATTGTGGGCAACGAGAAGCAAAGCGAGGAGATGGTCAACTACCTCATGGATAAGTTCAGCGGCAATCCTGCGCAGATCTGGGAATCCAATATCTTTGGCCGCAGTTTTCATGAGCTGGTGAACGAGGATCTCCAGGCAAAGCTGTACCGGATGCCAATGGACGCCCGGCTCAAGTTCCAGGAGACGCTGCAGCGGATCGTCAACGAGGGCAGCGGCGGACTGATCTGCATCATCCTGTAAACAAAAATGACTAGGGCGGCGGGATTTTCCCGCCGCCCTGCTGTTTGCCCATGGGAAAATAGCGGAAAAGCGGGGCCTCCCCCTTGCTATTTGCAGGAAAGTATAGTAGAATAACCGCAATTGAGAAAAACCGCCCGGTTATTGGCGGCATATGACCGAAAGGAGCGCGAAAGAGATGGAATATAGAAGCATGAATCAGGAGCAGCTGCAGGCGGAGCACGCGGCGGTGGAAAAGGAATTTGAGGCGCTGAAGGCCAAGGGCCTGAAGCTGGATATGTCCAGGGGAAAGCCGGGGAAGGCCCAGCTGGACCTGGTCAGCGATATCCTTACGGTGCTGAGCGGACCGGAGGATTGCGTGGCCGACGGCATCGACGCCCGCAACTACGGCGAGCTCACGGGCCTGCCCTGTGCCAAGCGCTATTTTGCCGAGATCCTGGGCTGCAGGCCGGAGGAGTGCTTTATCGGCGGCAACGCCAGCCTGACATTGATGTATGACACCATTGCCAAGGCATATACCCATGGCCTGCTCCACAGCGAGAAGCCCTGGGCCAAGCTGGACACAGTAAAATTCCTGTGCCCGTCTCCCGGTTATGACCGGCACTTCAAGATCAGCCAGTCCTTCGGCATGGAACTGATCACCATTAAGATGACGGAGTCCGGCCCAGACATGGACGCGGTGGAGGAGTATGTAAAAGATCCCGCCGTCAAGGGTATGTGGTGCGTGCCCAAGTATTCCAATCCCGAGGGGGTCATCTACAGCGACGAGACCATTGACCGCATCGCCCGCTTGAATCCCGCCGCCCCGGATTTCCTGCTGATGTGGGATAACGCCTATTGCATCCACGAGTTCGACGGGGAGTTCGTCCCGTTCCGCGATATTCTGACCCTTTGCCGGGAGGCAGGAAACCCCGATATGGTGTTCGAATACGCCTCCACCTCCAAGGTGACGCTTCCCGGCGCGGGCGTCTCTGTGATGGCCACCAGTGAGGCCAATATGAAGTACATGGTTTCCCTGCTGGGCATCCAGACCATCAGCTACGACAAGGTCAATCAGCTCCGCCATGTCCGCTATCTCAAGGACAAAGCCCATACCCTGGAGCTGATGAAGAAGCATGCGGCGATCATGAAGCCCAAGTTCGACGCGGTGGTGAACGCTCTGGACAAGGAGATCGCGCCGCTTGGCATTGCCTCCTGGAAGCGTCCCAAGGGCGGCTATTTCGTCAGCGTGGATACCATGGACGGCCTTGCGAAGCGCACGCTGGAGCTCTGTAAGGAGGCCGGGGTAGTCATGACCGGCGCCGGCGCAACCTTCCCCTATGGGGTGGATCCCAGGGACCGGAACATCCGCATCGCCCCCAGCCTGCCACCGGTGGAGGAGCTGGAGAGCGCCATCGCCGTGTTCTGCACCTGCCTGAAGCTGGCCGCCCTGGAGAAGCTGCTGGGGTAAGATCTCGATTCTTTCCTTTGAAAAGGAAAGAATCATACCCACAGGGCACTTTACCCACAGGGTACTTTACCCGCAGGGCACCTAAAGGAAACTTTTTGCGCGAAACATTTGTTTCGCGCGGGGAAATATAGGAGAGAGCTGACAGCTGGCATCTAACGCCGGCTGTCAGCTTTTTTGTAACCATTTGTCACCAACAAATTGGTTGACATTGTAGACCACTTGTGCTATGATTGGTCTACAAAGTAAACCAAGGAGATGGAATAATGGAGCAGATTCATTTGACCAGCAGCGAATGGAATGTTTTGTCCTGCCTGTGGGAGGAGAGCCCCCAGACCGTGATGCAGCTTGTAGCCAAGCTGGGGGAGACGGTGGGGTGGGCCAAGAGCACCACCATCACCACCCTGCGGCGCATGGAGGAAAAGGGCCTTGTCCAGTGTGAGATCATTGGAAAGGGAAAATCCTATACACCTGCTGTAGAACAAGAAAAAGCTGTGGTTGCAGAGACGCGCAGCTTTTTAGACCGGGTCTACCGGGGCAGCGTAGGCCTGATGATGAGCGCCATGGCGCAGCGCCAGGAATTGACCAAGGAAGAGATACAGGAGCTGCGGGATATTCTGGCGAAGGCGGAGGAGGAGAGGAAATGATGCTGGAGTGGGTACTTTCATCTTGCGCGCTGATCTTGATCGTGCTGGCCCTGCGCTCGGCGCTGGGCGGGAAGATCAGTGCCCGGCTGCGGTATGCCCTGTGGGTAGCGGTACTGGTGCGGCTTTTGATCCCGGTACAGCTGTTTCCCTCCCCGGTGGCGGGGCTGGCTGTGGACTTACCCCAAATGGATGGGCTGGAGGATAGGAGCGTTTATGTCCTGCCTGTCCAGCGCGCCCCGGTTGACAGCGCCGATGTGACGGTCCAGGATGGTGTGATCACCAGCGACGCCTCCTCCTTTGGCTATGCCCGGCTGGAGGAGGACGGGGAAACCGTGGTGCGCTATGCGGATAAAATCATCCCGCTGGAACTGGTCAAATGGCTATGGGGGATTGGTACGGTCGTTATGGCCCTGATCCTGCTGGCGGCGAACCTCCGCTTTGGCGTCAGGCTGCGCCGGAAGAGAAAGCCCCTGGAGGGCACGGTATCCAGACTTCCGGTCTATGTATCAGACGGCCTGCCGTCGCCCTGCCTGTTTGGCCTGCCATTTCCAAGCATCTATGTAACGCCGGAGGCGGCAGCGGATGAGGCGTCTCTCCGGCATGTGCTGGCCCACGAGGAGACCCACTACCGCCATGGGGACCACATCTGGAGCTTTCTGCGCTGCGGGGCTCTGGCTGTCCACTGGTGGAATCCCCTGGTGTGGCTGGCGGTGGTCCTCAGCCGCCGGGACGGAGAGCTGGCCTGCGACGAGGGCGCGCTGAAGCGGCTGGGGGACGCTGAGCGCTCTGCCTACGGCGAGACGCTGCTCTCCCTCGTGACCGCAAGGCCGGGGCCCGGGGACATTTTGACCTGCGCCACCACGATGACCGGGGACAAAAAGAGCCTGAAAGAGCGCGTCAGCCGCATCGCCTGTCAACCCAAATCGCTTGTGAGCGCTGTGGTCGCGGTAGTTCTGGTGACAGTTCTGGCAGTGGCCTGCGCCTTTGGGCGGGGAGAGGAGCCAGCGGAGGAGAAAGGGGAAGTTCCCGGCTGGGAGGGATATCTCCTGCAGGAGGAGCTGCCCTACAAGCCAGACCTGAACCGGGATGGTGAGCCGGAGGATCTGCTGCTGATGGCGACGGAAGATCAGATGGAATATGGTTTGGGGGTATTTCAGGGGGAGGATCCCCTTTGGAAGGGATACGCCGCCACAGCCCATGTGGGCTGGAACGAATATTTCCTGACAGTACTGGACGGGGAGGACTACCTGCTGTGGTATCAGCCCTATATGGGGCAGGGGGTCTGCGGCTATCAGTACCGGCTTTTCTATCTGGAAAATGGGGAGGAAGTCATTGCCCAGGAGGGCGCTGTCAGCTTTGATATCAATTTTGGCAGCAGCACACATTCAGAATTTGATCCCCAGGCAATCGCTGTGTTTATGGATGAGGTCAACGCCCTGCTCAAAAACAGCGTCCAGCTGCTGAACACAGACGAAGACCTGCTGGCGACCTTCGAAGAGGAGGGGGCGCTTGTGGATACCCTGTGGTGGCTGGAGGGCAGATGGGACGGAAGGGGGAGCGCCCAGGAGGCGCTGGAGGATTTCGCGGCCTCCGCCGCATCCTACCATGAGGACGCTTCGGCCGCTGCAGACGGCGTGCCGGCTGTGGATGAGATCTTCTCCAGTATTCAGATGGAGAACATTGCCCACATCGATGACAGCCAGACGGTGACTGCCGCGGCTTTGGCCGCCGCCCTCAATGGCGCGGTGGGAAAGTGGCGCGTATGCGACGGAGATACCGTGGAGGGCTTTTTGGAGGGCGTCTATCCCTATTGGGCGGTCTATGCGGAATATAGTGTCCCGGCGTGGAGCGCCCAGGAACAGACTGTCTCCCTGGAGGCAGGGCTGACGGAAAACTTGGTGCGTGTCACCTGCAGCGGCTATTATGCGGGCATACTGTTCAATACGGCAAACCCTTCTGCGGGCGGCGTCTATCTCCACGATAACGAGTACAGCCATACTGTCCTGGTGGAGGACGAGGATCTGTACTGGCTGGTGCGGCGGGCCTTCGACTACCCGGAGCAGATCGAGCGCGGGCTGGTCAGCCCTCTGTACGAGGCGGTGACGGCGAAGATGGAGAGGACTCTGCAGGTTGCGCAGAACGGAAATCCAGAAGCAGGGTATACAGGCTATGAGCTGACAGAGTTCTATACCCTCACCACCTTTGACGACATTGTTCCCGGCGCGGAGGTAACGCTCTACCAGAATCGTTTCGCACTGACAATGGAGCACCCGGAAAAAATGGTCTGGGCAGGAGGCGTCTATCTGGACAGCCAGCTGCGGGAGGAAGGTTTCTATTTGGAGGACGGCGGACTGCTGGCCGTTGTCTGGCGGGACGGGACGGCGGAGCAGCTCCGGTTCTTGGCCAGCGATTTCTATCCGGCGCTGGATGACCCGGAGTGGATGGAGGCGCATGGCAAGCCATATATCGCCAATGCCCTTGCGGACCCCGACTTCTGGTAAGCTCTGTTGACACCGGACAAATCGCTGTGATAAAATATACTGTACTTATTTCACAATGGAACTGCTTGATGGAGGATACAGGATGAATAAACATTTTTTCTCAGTATTGCTTCTATCACTCATAGCGCTTCTGCTGTCCCTTGTATCTCACAGCGAGACTTTGAAATTGCTCCCCTCAACCTCAACAGCGCAGGCGCAAAACATCCCACCGGCAGTTCTTGAGAGAAGCCAGCAAGAGGCTGGTCCCCCTACGGTGTTCTATTTTGAGGACGATCCACCTGCGATGTTCCATTTTGACGAATAACAAAAGCGGTCGATTCTGATAGAATCGACCGCTTATTGTTTTCCCATGACAAAACGAAGTTTTGTCCAAAAGTTCTTTTGATACTTTTCTTACAAGAAAAGTATACAGACCGTAAAATTACCTGGCGATGACCTTCTTGAGCTTGGCGAAGCGGGGCAGGCCGTCCACCTTCTTCATCTTGGTCTCACCCTGGATGAGGGGCAGGGCATAGTCAATGAAGGGCTTCTCGATGCCGTTGCCGGCGGCGTTGATCCACTCGCGGGGGAACTTCTTCTCAGTGTTGGCCACGTCGGTGAGGTTGAAGAGCTTGGTCTTGCAGACGTACTTGCCGTTTTCGTAGCTGCGCTCGAAGCCAACCATCTTGTCGGTGAGGCCGGCAACGGCGTTCTCCACAGCGGCCTTGCCGGACATGAAGGACTCGTCAATATCCGTCTGGGAGGCCAGATGGGCGCCACAGCGCTGGAGCAGGCTCAGCTCGATACCCCGGACCTTGGCGCCGGTCTCCCGCTTCACCACATCGGCCAGCAGAGCGGCCAGACCACCCAGCTGGGCGTGGCCGAAGCCGTCGGTGGAGGAGGTCTTGGCCTCAGAGACGAAAGAGCCGTCGGCATAGTGGATACCCTCAGACACGGCTACCATACAGTTGCCCTTCTCAGCGTAAACCTTCTTCACCTCAGCGATGAACTGCTCCATGCTGAAATTCGTCTCGGGCATATAGATCAGGTCGGGCCCGGCACCATAGGCGGTGGCCAGGCCGGCGGCGGCGGTCAGCCATCCGGCGTGGCGGCCCATGATCTCGATGATACAGATCATGCCGGTGTCATAGACACGGGCGTCCTGGTAGACCTCCATGCAGCTGGTGGCAATATACTTGGCGGCGGAGGCGTAGCCGGGGCAGTGGTCGGTGCCGAAGAGGTCGTTGTCAATGGTCTTGGGCACGCCCATGACACGGCACTCGTAGCCAACTTTCTGCATGTATTTGCTGATCTTGTTGCAGGTGTCCATGGAGTCATTGCCGCCATTGTAGAAAAAGTAGCGGACGTCATACTTCTTGAAGATCTCCAGGATGCGCTTGTAGTCGGTGTCGTCCACATCGGGGTCCGCGATCTTGTACCGGCAGGAGCCAAGGGCGGAGGAGGGGGTGTACAGGAGCAGCTCCAGCTCGTTTTCGTCCTCCTGGGTCATGTCGATAAGCCTGTCGTTCAGCACGCCCTTGATGCCGTGCTCCGCGCCGTATACCTTGGTGATCGCATCGCTGTCCAGGGCGGTGCGGATCACGCCGTATGCGCTGGCGTTGATGACGGAAGTGGGGCCGCCGGACTGGCCGATGATGCAGGCGCCTTTCAAAACATTCATAGGAAAATACCTCCAGTTGTTTATAATACGGATAGCATACAAGGTTTTCGCTGAAAAGTATAGCAGTTTTGACCGCCGTTGTAAACGGCACTTTTGCACGGAAGTTATGAAACTGGTGATGTTTCTGGTGTATATTGTAACAAATGGCGCAAATTATACAAAGAATGACGGCGCTCCAACCTGAGTTTTGACGTTGTTCACCGTTGCAATCTGCCGAATCCATGATAGAATATAGCTATACTTTCACACTAGGAGGACAATGATATGCCCCTCGTAACTACTACTGAAATGTTTAAGAAGGCCTATGACGGCGGTTATGCCATCGGCGCCTTCAACGTCAACAACATGGAGATCGTCCAGGGCATCACTGAGGCTGCCAAGGAAGTCAGCGCTCCTCTGATCCTGCAGGTGTCCAAGGGCGCCCGCGCCTATGCCAACCACACTTACTTGGTCAAGCTGGTCGAGGCCGCCATTATCGAGACCGGCCTGCCCATCTGCCTGCACCTGGATCACGGTGACAGCTTTGAGACCTGCAAGAGCTGCATTGACGGCGGCTTTACCTCCGTTATGATCGACGCCAGCAGCAAGCCCTTTGCTGAGAATATTGAGATCACCAAGAAGGTCGTCGAGTACGCCCATGACCACGGCGTGGTGGTCGAGGCCGAGCTGGGCACCCTGGCCGGCATCGAGGACGAGGTCAAGGTGGCCTCTGACGCCGCCTCCTACACCCGTCCTGAGGAGGTGGAGGAGTTTGTGACCAAGACCGGCTGCGACTCCCTTGCCATTGCTATCGGCACCAGCCACGGCGCCTATAAGTTTACCGCCGCCCAGTGCACCCGCAACGAGAAGGGCGTCCTGGTCCCGCCGCCGCTGCGCTTTGACGTGCTGGAGGAGGTCTCCAAGCGCCTGCCCGGCTTCCCCATCGTGCTCCACGGCTCTTCCTCCGTGCCCCAGGAGTTTGTGAAGATGGTCAACGAGAACGGCGGCAGCATGCCCGACGCTGTCGGCATCCCCGAGGAGCAGCTGCGCAAGGCCGCCACCATGTCCGTGTGCAAGATCAACATCGACTCCGACCTGCGCCTGGCCATGACCGGCACCATCCGCAAGTATTTTGCCGACCATCCCGCCGATTTCGATCCCCGCCAGTATCTCAAGCCTGCCCGTGCCGCGATCAAGGAGCTGGTCAAGCACAAGCTGATCGATGTGCTGGGCTGCGATGGCAAGGCCTTTTAAATAGAATCAGCGCGGAAACAATATGCCTGGTCTATTTCTGGCAGAGCCGCCCTCCAATCAGGGCGGCTCTGTTCTGCATTGAAAGGGGGACGGCACTATGCTGTGTAACATGCCGCGGATACTTCGGCGGGCAAAATTCTATTTACTGGCTTTCTTCAACTGGACGATCCGCGCCGTTGCCATCGGCGCGGCCTGCGGCGCTGCAGGGGCGGCATTCCGATACTGTGTGGATCGGGCCGGGGCGCTGTTCGGGCAATATGAGTGGCTGCTGTACCTGCTGCCTATTGCCGGGATCGTGATCGTATGGCTGTACCACGCTGCCGGTATCCTGCAGGACCAGGGGACAAACCTGGTCCTGATCTCTCTGCAAAATGGTACGCCGGTAGCTTTCCGGGTAGCCCCTTTGATTTTTCTCAGCACGGTCCTGACGCACCTGTGCGGCGGTTCGGCCGGAAGGGAGGGGGCTGCGCTGCAGATCGGCGCGGGGCTCTCCTCCTGCTTTAACCGGGTGTTCCGCCTGGAGGGGAAGGAGGCGCGGGCAGGCACTATGTGCGGGATGTCTGCCCTGTTTGCCGCGGTGTTCGGCATGCCGGTGACGGCGGCAGTGCTCAGTTTGGAGGTAGGGACGGTGGGGGTATTGCGCTACGCATCCCTCTATCCCTGCCTGCTCTCGGCCTGTACAGCCTGGGGGATAAGCCAGCTCCTTGGATCCTCCTCCATCAGCTTTTCCCTGCATGCCGTGCCAGATGCCACGATCTCCACGGTATTCCGCGTCGTGCTGCTGACGCTGCTGTGCGCTCTGTGCAGCATCCTGTTTCTGGCAGTATTGCACCGGACGGAAAAGCTTTATCGCCGCCTCTTTGTAAACCCTTATCTCCGTATCCTGGCGGGAGGCTGCCTGGTGGCGGTGCTGACGCTGCTGCTTGGGGACCGTGACTACAACGGCGCCGGAATGGGAGTCGTCGCCGAAGCTATTGGCGGGGAAGCGGTTCCCTGGGCCTTTCTGGTGAAGATCCTTCTTACCGCCCTTACCATCGGCGCCGGCTATAAGGGAGGGGAGATCGTCCCGGCCTTTTTCATTGGGGCGACCTTTGGCTGTGCGGCAGGCCCCCTGCTGGGGCTGGATCCGGGGTTCTCCGCGGCCATTGGCATGGTGGCGCTGTTCTGCTGCGTGCTGAACTGCCCCATGGCCTCCATTGTCCTGTCTGTCGAGCTTTTCGGAGGGGAGGCTTTCATACTGTTTGCGCTGACCTGTGGGCTGAGCTATCTGATGAGCGGGTATTATACCCTTTACGATCAGCAGAGGATCGTCTATTCCAAACTGGTGGAGGAGCCGGAGGAGTGAAGAATGATGGGCCGCAGGACAGGGGCTCTCTGCGCGTATGGGCCCTGTTTTCAAGTAAATATGCCCAATATTGGGCGCCTGCGCCGCCTAAGATATGAAGAAAATGTTAAATTTTATTGACAAATTATGACGGCTGTGCTAACCTGTTGGTGGCGAGTCCTGAAATAAAAATCTACCCCACAGAAGGGTGCCCTTCTGTGGACATTGTGTTCTACGCAATGTCCACAGTTTTCTCTTTCAAGGCGATGCCCATGGGGGTAGGATTTTTGACGGAAAGGAGTCGTTATGGGCGGTTTGGCTGTGAGGGAACAGCCGGCTCGCTCTTTGCAGATGGATGCGGTGCTGACGCAAGTCGCATGGATTTGAATTTGCAGCGCTGCCCATCATTTTAGTTATGAAAGGAGGGGGGCCGCGGTATAGTAAAGACAGAGGACAAAATTTTAATTTTTATTTTTATGGGAGGAAGTCATGAAACGCGTAAAGAAGCTCATTTGCACAATCGTTGCTTTGGCAACCTTGGCTACTGCCATTACAGCCAACGCCTGTACGACGGTAGCTGTCGGTAAGGATGCCTCCGCGGACGGTTCTGTCATGGTTGCCCATACCTGCGATGGCTGGTACGACCACCGGATCCAGATCGTTGAGGGCGGCACCCACGCCGCCGGCGAGATGGTCGACATCTACAACGACCCCTGTACCGAGACACTGCGGGAATCCCAGCTGGTAGGCCAGATCCCCCAGGTGGAAGAGACCTATACTTATTTTAATATCGCCTATCCCTTCATGAATGAGAAGGGCGTTATTATCAGTGAGTTCACCTGGAGCGGCCGCAGCGATGTTTACAGCTCCGAGGGGATGTTTGTCATCGCCAACCTGGAGATGCTGGGCCTGCAGCGCGCCGCCACTGCCCGTGAGTGCGTGGAGGTCATGGGCGCCCTGGCTGAGCAGTACGGCTACTGCGACGGCGGCGAGTGCCTGCTGGTTGCCGACCAGAACGAAGTGTGGATTTTCGAAGTCTGCGGTGGCGGCGCCCTGTGGACTGCCGAAAGCGGCACCCCCGGCGCCCACTGGGCAGCCCGCCGCGTGCCTGACGATCAGGTCTATGTCGGCGCCAACCGCTCCCGTCTGGGCGTGATCGACTTCAACGATACCGACAACTATATGTGGTCCACCGATATCACCGTCCTGCCCGAGCAGATGGGTTGGTGGTCCGAGGGTGAGGACTTCAACTTCACCAACATCTTCAATCCCGAGCCCTATGGCTACATGTTCTATGCCAGCCGCCGTGAGTGGCGCGCCTTCAACCTGCTGGCTCCTTCCCAGGAGTTCCCCGTGGTTGACAGGTACACCCACTACGACTTCAGCATCACCCCCGATGAGCCTGTCACCGTCCAGAACATCATGGACATTTACAGCGACCATCTTGAGGGAACGGAGTATGATATGACCCAGGGCGCGGCCGCCGGTCCCTTCGGCAATCCCACCCGCTGGCAGGTCCCCGGCAGCATGAAGCCTGAGACTGGCGAGGATTGGGAGCGCGAGATCGCTCAGTTCCGCTGCTCCTACAGCTTTGTGGCGCAGCTGCGTCCCAACATGCCCGCCGGCGTTGGCAGCCTGCTGTGGTTCGGCGAGGATTCCCCTGACACCACCGTCTACACCCCCCTGTATGCCGGTACCACTGAGGTCCCTGTGGAGTGGTCCACTGGCGACCGCAAGAACTTCGATACCAGCTGTGCCTGGTGGGCTTTCAACCTGGTCAACAACTATGCCAACCTGAACTGGAACGCCATGTATCCTGTGATCCGCGAGCGCAAGGCCGAGATCGAGCAGGCATACTTTGACAACCAGGCCGCTGTTGAGGCTGAGGCGATCAGGCTGTACGAGGCTGGCGACGAAGAAGGCGCCCGCGCTTACCTGACCAACTATGTCTGCGAGAGCATGAACAACCTGAATACCACATGGTGGAACTTCGCCTGGGAGCTGCTGGGCCACTACTATGATGGTATCATGATCAACGAGGACGGCACTTCCACCACCCTGGGTTATCCCACTGAGTGGCTGGAGGAGGTCGGTTACGGCCAGTCCTCCCTGGACGACATCGCCAAGCTGAGCGGTGAGACCCCCGCGGAGCAGCCTGAGGAGCCTGCGGAGCAGCCTGAGGCGCCCGCAGAGCAGCCTGAGGCCCCCGCTGAGCCCAGCGAGCCTGCGGTGAACACGGAGACGAGCAACAGCACGGCGATCATCATCGGTGTGGTGGTCGTGGTCGTGGTGGCCGTGGCTGCGTGGTTCATCCTGAAGAACAAGAAGAAGCAGTAAGAGCCTGATAGGATGAAATAAACTATACAGGAAAAAGCTTAGAAAAACCTTAAACCGCTATGGTGGGCTGCCAAAAAATTGGCGGCCCATCATAACGGGGAGTTCTGGAAAAGGAGCATAGATCCATGAAAAGAAGCAAGAAGATGATGGCGGCACTGCTGGCGCTGGTGCTGGTCCTGCTGTGCGCATGCGGGAACAGCGGGAACAGCGGGAACAACGGCGGGAGCACGAATGACACGCAGACGAGCCAGCC
>CABKMV010000007.1 GCA_902373635.1 uncultured Oscillospiraceae bacterium | reverse complement strand
GACAATGACGCCGCCAGCGTTGATTTTGGCCGCTGGCAGGCGTGTTGCCCTTTGTCCACTGAGGGTAGAGAAAGATACGCGATATTCTCCCGTGAAGGAGGGCTTCCTGCTATGAAATCAAGGCTCCTGGTATCCGCTGTAGGGGTACCGCTGATCCTGGTCGTGATCCTGTGGGCGCCGGTGTGGGTGCTGGCGGCCACGCTGGCCGCGCTGGCCGGCATTGCCGGCTGGGAGATGATGAAGTGCGTGGGCGCGGAGAAGGCGAGGCCGCTGGGCGGGATCGCTGTGGCGGGGGCTGTGGCGCATGTGCTTCAGGCTTACCGCGGCAGCGCCTTTTTGACTGCGGTACTGGTGGTCCTTACATTGGGGATTTTTGCCTACGCGGTCTTCCGGGCTGGCGAGGTGAAGTTCCTGCAGATCTGCGCCGCCCTTTTCTCCATGTTCGCCATTCCCTACGCCTTCGCCTCCTTCCTGCGGCTGGATGCGGCGGGATACCACCGGGGCTTCCTGCTGCTGCCCCTGCTGTTCAGCTTTGCCAGCGATACCTTTGCCTTCTTCGTGGGCAGGGCTTTCGGCAGACATAAGCTGGCGCCAAAGGTCAGCCCCCACAAGACGGTGGAGGGGGCGCTGGGCGGCCTGCTGGGCAACGTGGTAGGCGGCCTCATTTTTGCCCTGGTGATGAACATCTGCTTCGACCATGCCATCAGCTATCTGGGGATCGCTCTGCTGGGCCTGGGCTGCAGCGTGGTGGCCCAGCTGGGGGATCTGAGCTTTTCCCTCATCAAGCGGGAGTTCGGCGTCAAGGACTATGGCCGGATCTTTTTAGAGCACGGCGGGGTGCTGGACCGCTTTGACAGCGTCCTTTTTGTGGCCCCTGTCCTGGCGTTGCTCCTTCCCGTGCTGCCGTGAGGACGGCTCTGCCAGATACAAAAATACAGAATGGATCCCGTGAGGTGCCCTATGACAAAAGCGATTTCGCTGCTGGGCTCCACCGGCTCCATCGGGCGGCAGACCCTGGAGGTCTGCGCGGAGATGGGGATCCGGGTGGAGGCGCTGGCGGCGCACCACAATATTGATTTACTTGAGCAGCAGGCGAGGCGGTTCCGGCCTCGTCTCGTTGTGCTCTATGAGATGGGGGCCGCCCTGGAGATGACCAGCCGGCTCATGGACCTGGATATCCGGGTCGCCTGGGGCATGGAGGGCCTGATGGAGGCCGCGTCCCTGCCTGAGAGCGACACGGTGGTCATGGCCGTGGTGGGGATGGTGGGCCTGCGGCCCACTCTGGCCGCCATTGAACAGGGCAAGCGGATCGCCCTGGCCAATAAGGAGACCCTGGTCTGCGCCGGGGAACTGATCATGTCCGCCGCCCTCCGCTGTGGAGCGGAGATCATCCCCGTAGACAGTGAGCACTCCGCCATTTTCCAGTGCCTTCAGGGCTGCAGAAGCCGGGAGGAGGTCAGGCGTCTGATCCTCACCTGTTCCGGGGGCCCCTTTTTCGGCCTGGGCCGGGAGGAGATCGCCCGAAAGACCAAGGCGGACGCGCTGCGGCACCCCAACTGGAAGATGGGCCCTAAAATCACCGTGGACTGCGCCACGCTGATGAACAAGGGCCTGGAGCTTATCGAGGCCATGCGGCTGTTCCATATGCCGCCGGGGCAGGTGTCGGTGGTCGTCCACCGCCAGAGCATCATCCACTCCATGGTGGAGTACCGGGACGGGGCGGTGCTGGCCCAGATGGGTACGCCGGATATGCGCCTGCCCATCCGCTATGCGCTGACCTACCCCAGCCGCGCCGACTCCCAGGCGGAGCCGCTGGACCTTCTCAGCTGCCCGCCGCTGACCTTCCACCAGCCGGACCTGGAGGCGTTTCCCTGTCTGGGCCTCGCCATGGAGTGCGCCGGGACCGGCGGCACCAGCTGCGCGGTGCTCAGCGGGGCCAACGAGGAGGCGGTTGGGCTGTTCCTGCGGGATGAGGTCTCCTTTGGGGAGATACCCGTTCTGGTGGAGCGGGCGCTGAACGCCATAGAGGTGAAATCAAATCCGGATCTGGAGGATATACTGGAAGCAGACCAGCGAGCCCGCCGGATCGTGTGTGGAGGCCGGTAACACGGCTGCCTGGAGGAATCCAAACAGAAAGGGAACTGCCAAACTATGTATATCATTGTCGCGATTCTGCTCTTCGGCCTTCTGATCGCCGCCCACGAGTGGGGGCACTTCATTGCCGCCCGGCTCTGCGGCGTCACCGTCCATGAGTTCGCTATCGGCATGGGGCCGGCCATTTGGACACACATGGGGAAGAAGGGGACCCAGTTTTCCCTCCGCATCCTGCCCATTGGCGGGTACTGCGCCATGGAGGGGGAGGAGGAGGAGTCTGACGACCCCCGCAGCCTCTCTAACCAGGGCTTTTGGAAAAAAGTCCTGGTCTTTGCCGCGGGGGCGATCATGAATTTTATTGTGGGTGTGCTGATCATCCTGCTGCTGAATTTGAACGTGGCCGCCTTCCGCACGGCGGAGATCACCGGCTTTGCCCCGGAGTTCCAGCTCCAGGGGGAGGACGGCCTCATGGAAGGGGATATCCTTTACAGTATTGATGGAGAGCGGGTCTATATCTTCAGCGACGTGAGCATGTTCCTGAGCCGGGGCAGCGGCGAGGGATTTGACCTGGTGGTGCTGCGTGACGGAAAGAAAGTGGTGCTGGACGACTTCCCCATGGTCCTCCAGGAGTGTACGGACAGCTCCAGCGGCAGCACCTATACCGGATACGGTCTGTATTTCGGCGGCGTGGTGGAGGCGACGGCAGGCGTGAAGCTGAAGATGACCTGGCTGAATGCCATTGACTTTGTCCGCATTGTCCGCTACAGCCTCCAGGAGCTGATCCGGGGCAACGCCGGGGTAAAGGACCTCAGCGGCCCGGTGGGGATCGTCTCCACGATTACCGAGGTGGGCCAGCAGAGCCCCACGGTCCTCATTGCATTGGAGAACATCGCCTATTTTGGAGCGATGATCGCCATGAACCTGGCGGTATTCAACCTGCTGCCCATCCCGGCCCTGGACGGCGGGCGGATCTTCTTCCTGGTGATCTCCACGATCAGCGAAAAGCTGTTCCACAAGAAGATCCCCATGAAGTATGAGGCGGGCATCAATCTGGTGTTCCTCGCCCTGCTGATGGTGCTGATGCTGTTTGTGACTTTCAATGATGTGATGCGTCTGATCGGATAGGGGGAAGACTTGCCATGACAAAACAGATCCATGTGGGCAGCGTCCCCGTCGGCGGCGGCGCGCCGGTTTCGGTCCAGTCCATGTGCTCTACCAAGACGGATGATGTGGAAGCCACCGTGGGGCAGATACTCCGGCTGGAGGAGGCGGGCTGCGAGATCGTTCGGGTGGCCGTGCCGGATATGGCCGCGGCGAAGGCCGTTGGCGCCATCAAGAGCCGCATCCATATCCCCCTGGTGGCGGATATCCACTTCGACTATAGACTGGCCCTGGAGTGCGTGGCCCAGGGGGCCGACAAGATCCGTATCAATCCCGGCAATATCGGCGCAGAGGAGCGGGTCAAGGCTGTGGCGGACGCCTGCCGGGCAGAAAAGATCCCCATCCGCATCGGGGTCAACGGCGGCTCTCTTGAGAAGGAGCTGCGGCAGAAATACGGCGGCGTCACGGCGGAGGCCCTGGCGGAGAGCGCCATGGGCCATGTGGCACTGCTGAACAAATTCGACTTTGACGATATCTGCATCTCCGTGAAATGCTCCTCCGTGCCTGTGACCATGGCGGCCTACCGATTGCTCAGCGAGCGGTGCGCCTACCCCCTCCACCTGGGGGTCACGGAGGCGGGCACGCCCTCCATGGGGATGGTGAAGTCCGCCATGGGCATTGGAGGCTTGCTGTGCCTGGGGATTGGCGACACATTGCGGGTGACGCTTACCGCCGATCCGGTGGAGGAGATCTACGCGGCCAAAAAGATCCTGCGCTCGGCGGGGCTGCGGCAGGACGGGCCGAACCTCATTGCCTGCCCCACCTGCGGGCGGACCAATATCGACCTGATCCCCATGGCGGAGGAGGTGGAGCGCCGCCTGATGGGCTGCACCAAACCCATCACTGTGGCGGTCATGGGCTGCGCGGTGAACGGACCCGGCGAGGCAGCCTCCGCGGACGTGGGCATCGCCGGCGGAAGGGGAGAGGGCCTGCTGTTCCGCAGGGGCCAGGTCATCCGCAAGGTGCCCCAGGACCAGCTGGTGGACGCCCTTATGGCGGAGATCGACGCGCTATAAGACGCGGCGCGCATACTTTTCTTTGTGAACAAAGAAAAGTGCCATACCCACAGGGCGCAAGAAAGAAAGACTTTATAGCAAAGCGTTTGTTTTGCTTTCTATAAGGTATGAAAGCGGAAAGAAGACAAGATCAGCGCGAAAGGAAGTTTTGCGCAAAGAGTTCTTTTTGATCCTTTTTCTTGCAAGAAAAAGGATGAACAACCGGGGTGATAGAAGAAGATTATGGCACAGAAGATACCGTTTTTTGAATTATTTTCAGCCCTGCCCCTCTCCTGGCAGCAGCGGGTAGCCCTTGACGGGGCCTATCTGACGGCTGTGGAGGTGGTGCGGGAGAGCCGCACCATGGCGATGGATCTGACCACCCAGAGGGATCTGGGGGAGGAGAAAGAGGCGGTAGCTTCCGCGATTGCCGGGGCTTACAGCCTGGACAAGGTGACGATCCGCCAGCGGGTCCTGGCGCCTGCGCCGAATCAGGCCGCTGGAGGGAATGGAAAGCCGGAGGGCGGAGAGGTCGTCATGGGCGGCCTTGTCCGGGGCGCGGTCCAGCCCATGACGGGCCTGAATCCCAAAATGGGCAGCGTGGTGGTGGCGGGCCGGGTGTTTTTTGCCGACCTGTATGAGACGAGGCGGCCCGGCGTGTTCTGCCTGACCTTTGATATGACTGACTTCCAGACCTCCGTGCGTGTGACCAAGTACATGCAGAAGGAGGAGAAGGCTGCCCTGAAAAAGGACATCAAGCCGGGCATGTGGCTGAAGGTCCAGGGCTACATCAAGCTCAACCGGGACGGCAGCGACATCCTGCTGGACCCCAAAAATATCTGTACCTATCCCCACGAGATGCGGCAGGATAAGGCGGAGGTGAAGCGGGTGGAGCTGCACCTGCACACATCCTTTTCCAACATGGACGCCCTCTCGCCGCTGAACCCCAAGGCCGGGCCGGAGGGGAATATCGTCAAGCGGGCACAGGCATGGGGCCACCCGGCCATTGCCATCACCGACCACGGCGTGGCGCAAGGCTTTCCCGACGCATGGCACTCCGCCGGGGATATCAAGATCCTCTACGGTATGGAGGGCTACTTCGTCAACAACCTGGATGACCGCATCGTGGTACATGGAGACAAGGAGTTTTCCTTTACAGATGAATATGTAGCCTTTGACATTGAGACCACCGGCCTCCAGGTGAAACGGGACGCCATCACGGAGATCGGCGCCGTGGTCATCCGGAATGGGGTGATCGGGGAGCGGTTCCAGACCTTTGTGGACCCGGGCCGCCACCTGACGCCGGAGATCATCGCCCTGACCGGCATCACTGACGCCATGCTCCAGGGCGCGCCGCAGCCCAGGGAGGCTCTGGCCGCTTTCCTGGCGTTTGTGGGGGACCGGCCGCTGGTGGCCCATAATGCGGAGTTCGATATCGGCTTTATCCGGGAGGGCTGCCGCAGGGCGGGGCTGCCCTTTGATCCCACCTATGTGGATACCCTGATCCTGGCCCAGAATTTGCTGCCGGAGCTGGGGAAATACAAGCTGGATATCGTGGCGGAGCACCTGAAGCTGCCCGCCTTCCAGCACCACCGGGCCAGCGACGACGCCGCCACCTGCGGCCTGTTCCTGCCCCACTTTTTCAAAAAGCTGGAGGAGGAACTGGACGTCCACTCCCTCCAGGCTGTGAACGCCGCTATGCCCGCGCTCCGCTCCAAGGGGCACGCAAACCGCAGGCCCCGCCATATCATTCTGATCGCCAAGAACAAGGTCGGGCTGAAAAATCTCTATCAGCTCATCTCCCTGTCCAATCTGAAATACTTTAAACGGGTTCCCATCATCCCCAAGCACGAGCTGATCGCCCACCGGGAGGGCCTGATCATCGGCTCCGCCTGCGAGGCGGGGGAGCTGTTCCAGGCTGTGGTGGAACACAAGGACTGGGCGGAACTCAGGCGCATCGCCTCCTTCTATGACTATCTGGAGATCCAGCCCCTGTGCAACAACGCCTTCATGCTCAGGGAGGGGAAGGTGAAGGACGAGGAGGAGCTGCGCCAGTTCAACCGCACCATTGTCCAACTGGGGGAGGAGCTGGGAAAGCCGGTGTGCGCCACAGGCGACGTCCACTTTATGGACCCGGAGGATGAGATCTACCGCCACATCCTGCTGGATACCAAGAAGTTCGCGGACTGCGACGCGCCGCTGCCCATCTACTTCAAGACCACCGACGAGATGCTCCAGGAGTTTTCCTACCTTGGCGCGGAGAAGGCCATGGAGGTGGTAGTCACCAACACCCGGGCGATCGCGGACCAGGTGGAGACCTTCGAGCTGCTGCCCAAGGGCAAGCTGTTCCCGCCCAGGCTGGAGAACTCCGAGGAGGACTTAAACCGCCTGGTGTGGGACAAGGTCCATGAGTTGTACGGAGAGGACCCGCCCCAGCTGATCGTGGACCGGCTGAATGTGGAGCTGGGGGGCATCCTGGGCAAGTACGACGTGGTGTACATGTCCGCCCAGAAGCTGGTACAGCGGTCCCTGGAAAATGGCTATCTGGTGGGGTCCCGGGGTTCTGTGGGCTCCTCCCTGGTGGCCTACATGTCCGGGATCACGGAGGTCAACGCCCTGCCGCCCCACTACCGTTGCCCCAGCTGCAAGCACAGCGAGTTCATCACCGACGGCTCCTATGGCTGCGGCGCGGATATGCCCGATAAGAACTGCCCCATCTGCGGCACAAAGTACGTCAAGGACGGCTTTGACATCCCCTTTGAGACCTTCCTGGGCTTCGGCGGCGGCAAGGTGCCGGATATCGACCTGAACTTCTCCGGCGAGTACCAGGCCAGGGCCCACCGCCACGCCATTGAGATGTTTGGGGAGACCCAGGTGTTCCGGGCCGGCACCATCGGCACCGTGGCGGAGAAGACCGCCTACGGGTACGTGAAAAAGTACCTGGAGGCCAGGGGCCTCAACCCAGGCCACGCGGAGGAAAACCGCCTGGCCCTGGGCTGCGTGGGCGTCAAGCGCACCACGGGCCAGCACCCAGGCGGCCTGGTGGTGGTGCCGGACGATTTGGATGTGGAGGACTTCTGTCCCGTCCAGCACCCAGCGGACGCGGCGGACAGCGACATCATCACCACCCATTTTGAATACCACTGCATGGAGGACAACTTGCTGAAGCTGGACATGCTGGGACACGATGATCCCTCCATGGTCCGCATGCTGGAGGATCTCACCGGGGTGAACGCCCGGCAGATCCCTCTGGACGATCCGGACACCATGAGCCTCTTCACCACCAGCAGGGCCCTGGGCTTTGAAAACGACGAGATCCTTGGCCCCACCGGGGCTGTGGCCATCCCGGAGTTCAACACCAAATTTACCCGCCAGATGCTCATCGATACACAGCCGCAGGACTTCAACACCCTGGTCCGGCTCTCCGGCTTTTCCCACGGCACCGACGTGTGGCTGGGCAATGCCAGGGAGCTGATCGTGGGCGGGACCGCTTCCGTTACGGAGACGGTGGGCTGCCGTGACGATATCATGCTCTACCTCATCTCCATGGGGTTGGATCCCAAGATGAGCTTTAAGATCATGGAGGCGGTCCGTAAGGGCAAGGTGAAGAAGGGGGGCTTTGAGCCGGGCTGGGAGGAGGCCATGCGGGAGCACGATGTTCCCGACTGGTACATCCAGTCCCTGGCCAAGATCGGCTACCTGTTCCCCAAGGCCCACGCCGTGGCCTATGTCATGATGGCTTTTCGCATCGCCTGGTTCAAGGTCCATAAACCGCTGGCGTTCTACGCCACGTTCTTCTCCATCCGGGCCAAAGCCTTCGATGCGGAGTACTGCTGCGCGGGCTTCGACGCGGTGAAGCGGAAGCTGCTGGAGATCTGGAACAACAAGGACGCCGCCGCCGTGGAGCAGGACCTGGCGGTGACGCTTGAGGTGTGCTACGAATTTTACCTCCGGGGCTTCCGGTTCGAGCCCATCAATATCTACGAATCCGAGGCCACTCGGTTCGTCCTCAAGGGGGACGACGCCCTGATCCCGCCTTTTACCGCTGTCCGCGGCCTGGGGGAGACGGCGGCCTTGGACACCGTAGAGAAGCGGCAGGGGAAGGAGTTTATCTCCGTGGAGGAGTTTGCCGCCTGCTGCAATAAGCTCAGCAAGACCCACATCGACCAGCTCAAAAACCTGGGGGCTTTCGCCGGTATGGCGGATACCAGCCAGATCACCCTGTTTTAAACCGCTGCCGGCGCAATGCCTTGTAAAAAAGGCGCTGCGCCGGTAGTTTATACGCTGAGGGGCGCCGTTAGCAGTGGCATGGCATGGTTCCTGCCGTGGGCCTGGCTGGGGGGAACTGTTTCTATCGCTTGACAGCAATGACGGATTGAAGTATAATCGAAAAAGTTAGAAAATACTAACTTTTGTGAGGGAGGTCTAGGGGGCAGCTTGCTCCTTAGATGTCCTCCGCCGGAGCGTCCCGGCAGGCGGCGTGCGGCAACAGAAGGAACGAAAGCTGCTCCAGCGGGCGGCTTTTTTCAGGCGGCAAAGGTTAGCAAAATCTAACCAGGAGGCCCTGGGACACAGCGCCGGGCGGCTTGGCGCGCAGCGGCCTGCGGGAAGGGATAAAAAAGGGGAAGGTATCGGCGCCATGATGATAAACAAGCGGCTGATCGGCACGGTCAGCGAGAGCAAAAGGTATATTGCCGGGAATGTGGCGGCACAGTGGTGCTCCTTAGGGGCCAACATTGCCATGATGGCCGCGATCACCCGGCTGCTGGAGAAGCTGTATGGGCGGCAGGCCCAGGGGCGGGATGTCGCTGTTGTGGGGGCAGCGGCGGCCTGTGCCATTCTGGTGCGCTTTTTCTGCACAACGCTCTCCAGCCGGATGAGCTATCTCTCCTCCAAGGCTGTAAAGAAGACGCTGCGGGGGATGATCTATCAGAAGCTGCTTCGCCTGGGCGCGTCCTACAACCAGCAGGTGCAGACCTCTGAGGTGGTGCAGGTGGCAGTGGAGGGTGTGGATCAGCTGGAGACCTATTTCGGCGCATACCTGCCCCAGTTTTTCTACGCTATGCTGGCGCCGCTGACATTGTTTATTGTTCTGTGCTTTGTCAATGTCCTCTCCGCGGCGGTGCTGCTGGTGTGCGTGCCCCTGATTCCGATGGCGATAGCCGCCGTTCAGACCTGGGCGAAGAAGCTGCTGGCAAAATATTGGGGGCAGTATACCGCCCTGGGCGACACCTTCCTGGAGAATCTCCAGGGGCTGACGACGCTGAAGATCTACCAGGCGGACGAATACAAGCAGCAGGTGATGAACCAGGAGTCGGAAAATTTCCGCCGCATCACCATGAAGGTGCTGACCATGCAGCTCAACTCGATCACCATCATGGATCTGATCGCCTATGGGGGAGCGGCCCTCGGCGCGATCCTGGCGGTTACGCAGTTCACCGCAGGGAGGGTGTCCCTGGGGGGCTGCCTCTTCATTATCCTGCTGTCGGCGGACTTTTTTATCCCCATGCGCCAGCTGGGCAGCTTTTTCCACATCGCCATGAACGGCATGGCGGCCAGCGACAAGATTTTCCGGCTGCTGGACCTGCCGGAGGACGGTCGCGGCGAGGGGGAACCTGTCCCGGAGGAGGGAGATATCTGCTGCCGTGACCTGGGCTTTTCCTACGATGCCGGCAGACCGGTGCTGCGGGATGTGGAGATTGATCTGCCCCGGGGTAGCTTTACCGCCGTGGTGGGGGAGAGCGGCTGCGGAAAATCTACGCTGGCGTCGATCCTGATCGGCAGGAACCGGAAGTATACCGGCTCTGTTACCATCGGGGGGACGGAGCTGTCCCAGCTTGCAGAGGACAGCCTCCTGCGGCATATCACCTATATCGGCCACGCCAGCTATCTCTTCAAAGGGTCTGTGCGGGAAAACCTGCTGATGGGGAGGCCAGACGCTGGAGACGACGCGCTCTGGTCGGTGCTGGAGCGGGTCAAGCTGGCGGATTTCCTGCGGGGCGAGCGGGGGCTGGACACACCCATCGCGGAGAAGGGAGCCAACCTGTCCGGCGGCCAGTGCCAGCGCCTTGCCCTGGCCCGGGCGCTCCTCCATGACAGCCAGGTGTACATCTTTGACGAGGCCACGTCCAATATCGATGTGGAGAGTGAGAATGACATCATGGAGCAGATCCATGCCCTGGCAAAGGAAAAAACCGTGCTGCTGATTTCCCACCGCCTGGCCAACGTAGTTGGCGCGGACCGCATCTATGTCATGGATGGCGGCACGGTGGCAGAGTGCGGCGGCCATGAGGAGCTGTTGGCGCGCAATGGCGTTTATGCCAGGCTTTGGAAGGCGCAGCAGCAGCTGGAGAACTACGGAAGGGAGGAGAACGCGTGATGAAAAAGCGCAGTAATTTGGCTGTCATGGCGCGCCTGATCGGCCTGGTGAGGCCGCTGACCGGCTATATGGTCCTGGCTATTGCCATGGGCCTTGCAGGACATCTGTGCGCCGCGTTTATCACGATCTTCGGCGGCTTCGCCGTTTTGCGCGGCCTGGGCTGTATTACCGGCCCGGCTATGTGGTCGCTGTTCGCCGCCATGGGCGTCTTCGCCCTGGCCCGGGGCGCCCTGCGCTACGGCGAGCAGGCATGTAATCACTATATCGCCTTTAAGCTGCTGGCGCTGATCCGGGACAGGGTCTTCCGGGCTCTGCGCCGTCTCTGCCCGGCCAAGCTGGAGGGGAAGGACAGGGGGAATCTCATCTCCATCATCACCTCGGATATTGAGCTCCTGGAGGTATTTTACGCCCACACCATCTCCCCTGCGGCCATTGCGCTGCTGTTTTGTACGGTTTTGTGCCTTTTCATTGGCAGCTACCACTGGGCGCTGGGACTGCTGGCCCTGGCGGCCTATTTGGCAGTGGGGATCTGTATCCCTGTCATTACCTCCAAGTGCAGCGGTGATACAGGGGCGCGCTTCCGTGCCAGGAGCGGTGATCTCAGCAGCTTTGTCCTGGACAGCCTGCGGGGGCTGCAGGAGATTTTGCAGTACCGCGCGGGAGAAAAGCGGCTGGCGGACATGGACGCCCAGACCGACGCCCTGGCCATGGAGGAGGAGCGTATGAAGCGCGTCTCCGGCCGCAATATGGCGGTCACGAATACGGTGATCCTCCTGATGGATGTTGCCATGCTGCTCTCGTCCATCGGCCTCTATCAGGCCGGCGCTGTGGATTTCGGCGGTGTGCTGATCCCCACCCTGGCTCTTATGAGCTCCTTCGGCCCGGTGATCGCGCTGGCCAATCTCGGAAGCACCCTGCAAAACACCTTTGCCGCCGGGAACAGGGTGCTGGATATCCTGGAGGAGGATCCGGCAGTGGAAGATGTGTCCGGCAGGGAGGAGATCGCCTTCACCGGCGCGAGGGCGGAGAACGTCACCTTTTCCTACGGGGAGGAGATCATCCTGGAGTCTGTCTCAGTGGATATCCCACAGCATGCGGTTGTCGGGATCGTCGGCCGCAGCGGCAGCGGAAAGTCCACGCTGTTGAAGCTGCTGATGCGGTTCTGGCAGGCAGAGGAGGGAGAGATCTCCATCTCAGGCACACCGATCGACGCGGTCAACACCGCCAACCTGCGGGATATGGAGAGCTTTGTCACCCAGGAGACTCATCTGTTCCACGACAGTATCGCCAACAACCTGCGCATTGCCAGGCTGGACGCCACCCAGGAGCAGTTGGAGGCCGCCTGCAGGAAGGCGTCGGTGCATGAGTTCATTATGGGCCTGCCGGCGGGCTATGACACCCCGGTAGGCGAGCTGGGCGATACCCTCTCCGGCGGCGAGCGGCAGCGTCTGGGGGTGGCGCGGGCCTTTTTGCACGATGCGCCCTTCCTGCTGCTGGATGAGCCCACCAGCAATCTTGACAGCCTGAACGAGGCGGTCATTTTGCGGGCCCTGGGAGAGGAGCGGGAGGATAAAACGGTGGTGCTTGTTTCCCACCGCCAGTCCACCATGCGCATTGCGGATAAGGTGTATTCCGTGGAGCACGGGAGGGTCAGCTGATGAGGAGGAACGTGGAGAGCAAGCGGGAGCGGGAGAAGAAGGTGGTCTCCCGGATGATCGCCTTGTACTGCACGAAAAACCACGGGACGAAGGGCGGCCTCTGTCCGGACTGTGCCGCTTTGGACGCCTATGCCCGCCAGCGCAGCGACAAGTGCCCCTTCATGGAGACAAAGACCTTCTGCTCCAACTGCAAGGTGCACTGCTACAAGCCGGAAATGCGCGAGAGGATCCGCCAGGTCATGCGGTTTTCCGGCCCGAGGATGCTCTTCTATCATCCGGTGATGGCGCTGCGCCACGTGATCGAGAGCAAAAAAGAGAAAAAGAGATTGGAGAAGAGCGAATGAAATTGAAAAAGACCCTGTATGTGATCCTTGGCTGCCTCGGCGTAGGGCTGGGGGCCGTAGGCGCGGTGGTGCCCCTGCTGCCGGCCTTCCCCTTCCTGCTGCTGGCCGCCTTCTGCTTTGCAAGAAGCTCTGAGCGGCTCCACAGCTGGTTCATTGGGACAAAGCTCTACAAAAACAACCTGGAGAGCTATGTCCAGGGCCGGGGAATGACGCGGCGGACGAAGATCCGCATTATGGTGACAGTCACCCTGCTGATGTCCGTCGGCTTTCTGATGATGGGCCGTGTTCCGGTGGGGAGGGTCATCCTTGGGATCGTCTGGGCCTTTCATATTGTCTACTTCCTCTTTGGCGTGAAGACGATTCCGGAAGGGGAGCCCCCTGTCCCCGCAGCGGAAGCAGGGGAGTGACGGCCGCCTCCTGACAGGGAAAAAGACGCGACCCCCTCTGTTTTTTAACAGAGGGGGTCGCGTCCTTTCTCCATAGCAGCGCCATTCTCCGCTGGCAAAATGGAGCAAATTTTACCGCTCAGGGGCGCAGAAATTCGTACAGCCGTCCAAACTTACCGAATACCGGGATGATAGGCCGCGCCGGGGCCGGATGCTTTGCATATCCTGTTCTATAAGGGGCGGATCGGGCTGTTCGAAAATCACGCCGCCGGGAAAGGATGGAAAGCGATGTGTGGGATCGCTGGATTTTGTGATGTCACGGGGGACTATACCCGGCAGCGGGAGAAGTGGATGGAGGTCCTGCGCCAGATGCGGGAGAGCATAGCGCACCGGGGGCGGGACCAAAGCGGAGAGTATCTTACGCCCCACGCCGGGCTCAGCCACGCGAGGCTCTCGATCCGGGATGTGGCGGGGGGCCGCCAGCCCATGGTCCGGAGCAGGGATGGGAGGCGGTGCGCCATCATCTACAACGGGGAAATCTATAATGCCGAGGAGCTGAAAGGACCTCTGGAGAAAGCCGGCTGCCGTTTCGAGACGACAGCGGACACGGAGGTCATCCTCTGGGGCTACATAGAGCAGGGAGAGGCGTTTTTCCGGGAGCTCAACGGTATTTACGCCTTTGCCATCTGGGATGAGGCGCTGGAGCGGCTGGTACTGGTTCGGGATCGGGCGGGCGTGAAGCCCCTCTTCTACGCCCAGCGGGAGGGGGAACTGATCTTTGGCTCAGAACCCAAGGCGCTTTTCCGACACCCGGCAGTGGAGCCGGAGGCGGATATGGACAGCTTCCGGGAGATCTTCGGGATTGGGCCGGCCCGCACCAGCGGATGCGGTGTGTTCAAGGGCGTCCGGGAAGTGAGACCGGGCTGCTGCGGCGTGCTGGACAGGGAGGGGTTCCATGAGACGGCCTACTGGAGGCTCCAGGCCGCAGAGCACACGGAGAGCTATCCGGAGACAGTGGAACATGTGGCCTGGCTGGTGCGGGACGCCGTCAGAAGGCAGATGGTGTCCGATGTGCCGGTGTGCAGCTTCCTCTCCGGGGGCGTGGATTCCAGCATCGTCACAGCCCTGGCATCCGGCTATATGGAGGAGCGTGGACAGCATCTGAATACCTTCTCCTTCGACTTTATCGGAAACGACCGGTATTTCCAGTCCAACAGCTTCCAGCCTGAGCAGGACCGCCCCTATGTGGACCGGATGCTGGCGGCCTGCCCAGCCCTTCGGCACACCTATCTGGAGTGCGGCGAGGAGATCCTGGCGGATCTTCTCACCACCTCCGTAGAGGCCAAGGATCTGCCGGGCATGGCGGATGTGGACGCGTCCCTGCTCTATTTCTGCCGCATGGTGAAGGAGCACAACAAGGTGGCGCTGACAGGGGAGTGCGCCGACGAGATCTTCGGCGGATATCCCTGGTTCTACCGGGAGGAGCTGCTGGCAGTGGACGGCTTTCCGTGGTCCCACGATATGGCGGCCCGGCAGGCGCTGCTGCGGGAAGAGGTATGCCGGGAGCTGCGCCTGGAGGAGTACGCGGGGGAGCGCTGCCGCCAAAGCCTGGCGGAGACGCCGAAGCTCCCGGGGGAGCCGGCGGAGGAGGAGCGGCGGCGGGAGATCGCCTGGCTGAACCTGCGCTGGTTTATGCAGACGCTGCTGGACCGCATGGACCGGGCCAGCATGTTCTCGGGGCTGGAGGCCCGGGTGCCCTTTGCCGACCACCGGATCATTGAATATCTTTATAATGTACCCTGGAGCATGAAGTACCGCCCGGGGGAGGAGAAGGCCCTGCTGCGGGATGCCTGCGGCGGGCTGCTGCCGCCGCAGCTGCTCCACCGGAAGAAAAGCCCCTATCCCAAGACTTACAGCCCCCGGTATCAGCAGCTGGTGGCAGAGCGGTTTCGTGCGATCCTCCTGGACGCCAACGCGCCGATCCGCCCGCTGCTGGACCAGGACAGGGCGGAGAAGTTCCTGCGCTCGCCGGTCCAGTACGGGCGGCCTTGGTTCGGCCAGCTCATGGCGGGGCCGCAGATGCTGGCCTATCTGATCCAGGTCAACGCCTGGATGGAGCGGTTCCATCTGTCCCTGTAGCGGAAGACAATAAAAAGTGCGGGGCCAGCCTTGCGTAAGAGGCTGACCCCGCTAAAAAATGGGGAGGACTACTTTTTGGCCTTGGTACCGATCCCCTTGGTCATGGAGAGGACCAGGCCGGTCAGGGCAAAGAGGGCGATGGCGTTGGGGATGACCATCAGCTGGTTGAACATGTCGCTGAGCTCCCAGACCAGATCATTGGAGGCCAGCGTGCCCAGGAAGACGAACACCAGGGCGATGATATTGTAGATGATCGTGCTCTTCTTGCCAAAGAGCCAGGAGGCGTTGATCTTACCGAACAGGTTCCAGCCCAGGATCGTGGAGAAGGCGAAGAAGAACAGGGCGATGGCCACGAACATGGCGCCGGCACTCTCTCCGAAGACAGCGCCAAAAGCGGTCTGGGCCAAATTGGTCTTGTTGATGGTTTCTGTGACAGCGCCGGTATAGCCGTTGGCGAGAGGGCCGTCGGCGGTATACAGGGTGGAGATGATGACCAGAGAGTTCAGGGTGAGGACGACGAAGGTGTCGATGAACACGCCGATCATGGCGACGCAGCCCTGGTCATGGGGCTCGGCCACATTGGCGAGAGCGTGGGCGTGAGGCGTGGAGCCCATGCCGGCCTCATTGGAGAACAGGCCGCGCTTGGCGCCCTGGCTCAGGGCGGTCTTCAGTGCGTAGCCAACGCCGCCGCCGATGATGGCGCTGGGGTTGAAGGCATACTTGAAGATCATGGCGATGGTGGCGGGGATGTACTTGATGCGGATAATGAGGACGATCAGGCCGCCCAGCAGGAACAGCGCCGCCATGATGGGGACGACCTTCTCCGTGACGGAGGCCAGGCGCTGCACGCCGCCCAGGAAGATGAAGCCGCAGATCAGCACCAGCACGATGCCTACGATCCAGGAGGGGACGCCGAAGGCCGTCTCGAAGGTGGAGCCGATGGAGTTGGACTGGACCATGCAGCCGAAGAAGCCCAGGGCCAGGATGATGGCGATGGCGAAGAACCCGGCCAGGAACTTGCCGAAGCCGCCCTTGAAGGCGGTGGTGATGTAATAGACGGGGCCGCCGTGGATATGGCCGTCCTCGTCCTTGACCCGGGTCTTCTGGGCCAGGGTGGCCTCAGCGTAGATGGTGGCCATTCCGAAGAAGGCGATCACCCACATCCAGAAGATAGCGCCGGGGCCGCCGACGAGGATGGCGCCGGAGGCGCCAACGATATTGCCGGTGCCCACCTGGGCCGCAATGGCGGTGGCAAGGGCCTGGAAGGAACTCATGCCGCTCTCCTGCTTCCCGCCCCGCAGGGACAGGTTGCCAAAGACCTTGCGCATCCCCTCGCCGAAGCAGCGGATCTGCACAAAGCGGGTCTTGATGGAGTACCAGAGCCCCACGGCGATCAGCAGGACGACCAGGATATAGTCAGACAGGTACCCATTGATTTTTTGTACGATTTCGAGCATAAAAAAACCCCTCTCCTAAATTTAGCTGCGGTGAAATCAGCAGCACTGGAGAGGGCACAGGGCAAAAGAGGGCGAAAATCCCCCCCTTCTCCCAAAGGGTGTCGTTCCCCCGGGGGAACGAGAAGCTGGGCATGCCCAGCTTCACATACCATACCGCGTTCTCTGTCTTTTTGCCTGAGAGATTCGGTCTTACGGCCTTGCACCTTCGGCACTCATAAATGAGTTTCTCCAGAGCTTCCTCTGCGCACGGTCTCTGTACAGATCCTGAGCGCTTCACCGGAACTTTGTTATCATTCTGACATATTTATTGCGGGTTGTCAACAGGATTTTTTGTTTGGTTTGGCATACTGTGTGCATGGTATTGCGGCATTTTCTTGTTAAAGTTGCAAAATAGGGCCAACAAATATAAAATTTTTCGATAATCTGTCAGTAAATTTTCGAAAAAATTTTTAGAAAAAAACAAAAAATGTCCGCTGCGCGGCGGCAGCGGACACAGTGCGGCATACAGCCGGGGAAGAGCGGGGAACGGCGGAGGGGTCACTGGTCGACCCGCACCATGCGCAGCTCGGGCGACAGGATCTGCAATGTCTTGAAGCGGAGGTAGTCGTCGTCCGTGCCGCCGGCTGCCACCAGCAGCAGCGGCTTGTAGAGGGGCTGCTCCGCGGCGGTGCGGAGCTTGTCATAGACGTATGGCACGCCGGGCGTCTCCGTCTGCTTCAGCAGAAGGCCCTCCTCTGTCAGCACCAGCTTCAGGATGCGCACGCAGGGGGTCTCCATGAAGTCGAGGCGGATATAGAAGACAGGACGTTCCTCCTCGTCGTGGGTAAACCGGCCGGTGGCGGCCACCCGGAAGGTATTGCCCCGGAAATCCAGCTGGGATACGGCGGGGGCGTTCAGCCCCACGGGGAAGCGGTAGATGGCGTCGCGCTCCCGGTAGATCAGCTCCGGAAGCCCGCCCCGGACACTGACGGCCACAGAGGCCAGGCCGGAGGAGTAGTTATTGTGCAGGGCCTGGAGCGTCAGGGGCATAAGGCCCGCAGAGGGGGCCCTGTCGTCCGCCGCCGCATAGGTGTGGTGGAGGAAGGCCTGGGCGCTCTGCTCCAGCTTGGCGGGGGTCCGGAAGTAGTAGGAGAAGCCTCTGACCGCCTCCTCCAGGGCCGCGCGGCCGGCCTCATCCTCGGGCAGGGAGTCGGGGAACACGCCGCCGAAGTAGCGGCTGACGATTTCAAAGTAGCGGCTCTCCTGGTAATCCGTGTCCGCGCCGGCATTGGTGACGATAAGGATCCTGCTGCCCCGGAAGCCGAGGACGTTTTGCCCCAGCATGCCGTTGAAGAGAAAGGCGTCCTCCTTCCGGCCCACCCAGATCTGGTAGCCATAGTTGAAGTCGCCCAGCGCGGGGGGCGGCACGGCGTGCGGGGAGGTGGCGCGGCGGATATAGTCCTGGGAGAGGAGACGCTGCCCCTTCCACATCCCCTCATCCATCACCAGCTGCCCCAGCTTGGCGATGTCCTCCGGCCGGATATAGAGCCCCCAGCCGCCCTTTTCCGTCCCCATGGGGCAGCGCTCCCAGTAGATGTCCGTAATGCCCATGGGCGTGAACAGCCGCTCCTGCAGCAGCTCTGTCATGCTTTTGCCGGCTTTGCGGCGGACGATGACCGAGAGCATATAGGTGTTCAGGCTGTTGTAGAGAAATTCCGTGCCCGGCTCGCCTTTCAGGGCGGAGTTGAGGAAGCGGCGGGGCCAGTCGTTCTCGGTCAGGGCCTCCGCCTCGCTGAAGAGAACGCCGGCGCGCATGGTGAGCAGATCCTCCAGCGTCATGTCCTTCAGCCGCCGGCGGATAGAGGGGGTGCAGAGATCGTCAAAGAGGTCGGCGACCTTATCCTCCAGCGAGAGGACGCCGTCGTCGATCAGCAGGCCAACGGCCAGGGAAGTGACGCTTTTGCAGGCGGAGAAGGTATATTTTGGGGCCCGCAGGTCCTGGGCGCCATAGGCCGCCTCGCAGAGGACCTTGCCGTTGCGCAGGACCATCACATCCTGCATGTAGAGGTCGCCGCCCCGATCGAGCTCCTCCAGAAACTTTTGGATATGGGAGGAGGGAATCCCCTGGGACTCGGGGGAGGTGCGGGGGAAGCCCTGCTGGGCATTCCGCAGAGGCAGAGGAGGTTTTTCCTCCTGGGCAGGCAGGAATGGCTCGGTGACGCTACGGACATCCATGATGCGGCTGAGCAGCTGGAAGGTGCGGCTTGCAGTGGAAAGATTCATAACCATACTCCTTTTTGATCGGGGGGTAGTGCGATAAAACTATATAACCACAGACAGAGGAAAAAGGGAAGGGGCAAATGGAATTTGATGTGAAAAAATCGGACAGCAGGACAAAAATGGGGAAAGGGAGCAGGCCCTGGCGCCGGCCCTCCGCGGAGGAGGAGCCATCATCTTTTGTCCAGCCTAGCAGATAATTGTGAACAAGTCTTGCAGCATCATCATTTTTTACTGAAACACAACGGGATATGCCCCATGAGAAAATCGAGCCTTGCAAATCACAGGCGGACTGCTATACTGTCTCTTAAGAAGACAGTTCCAAGCTGCAAAAGGAGAGGACATATGAGGAGTTGCCAAGAGGAAAAGGGACAGGCCGCCGCCTGCTCTGAGGAAGGTATCGTTTTTTGCCGTGCAGCCGTAGGGATGGGGGGAAGGTAAGTGGCGGAGTATATTCTGGAAGCCTGCGTGGATTCCGTGGAGTCTGCCCTGGCCGCCGCCCGGGGCGGCGCTACCCGTCTGGAGCTCTGCGCCAACCTGATCATCGGGGGGACTACGCCCTCTCCCGCCCTCTTTGAAGCGGTGAGGGAGGCGGTTGATCTGCCGGTGAACGTGCTGATCCGGCCCAGGTTTGGCGATTTCCTCTATACGGATGCGGAATATGCTGTCATGTGCCGGGAGATCAGGGACTTTGCCGCCCGGGGCGCCAACGCTGTCGTCGTCGGCGCGCTCTGTCCCGACGGCACGCTGGACAGGGAGAAAATGGAGGGCATGATCCGGGCCGCGGGGGACGCCCGCATCACGCTCCACCGGGCCTTTGACGTTTGCCGGGACCCGGCCCGGACGCTGGAGGAGGCTGTCTTCCTGGGAGTGGACACCATCCTGACCTCCGGCCAGCAGGCCAGCGCCTGGGCCGGGCGGGCCTGCATCGGCGAGCTGCTGGAGCGGGCCGACGACCAGGCGGATATCCTTATCGGCGGGGGCGTCAGCGCCCAGACGATCCGGGATTTCCGCCGAAGTTTTCCAAAAGCCGGGGCATTCCACCTCTCCGGAAAAGTCGTGCTGGACAGCGGCATGACCTTCCGGAATCAGTCTGTATCCATGGGCCTGCCCGGTATCAGCGAGTTCCAGATCTGGCGCACGGATGAGAAGGCCATCCGCCAGGCGGCGGAGGCGCTTAAGGAGGGGAGGAGCGGCAATGCTTGAAACCTGGGAAGAGCGGATCGGGAGGGCCTTCCGCGCCGCTGTCGCCCCCTATCCGCTTTTGGAGAAGGAACTGGATGCTCTGCTGCCGGCGCTGAGCGGGGAGGAGCAGCGCTGTCTGAGGGCGGTCTATGCCGGACTTGGCGTAGAGGATCTGACGGGAGCGCCGCCGGAACGGCTGCTGGCCTATGTCCGCGCCACGATCCTGGCCCGCCGGGAGCTGGCGTACGCCGTCGATATTCCGGAGGAGCTGTTTGTGAGCTATGTCCTGCCGCCCAGGGTGAACAACGAGGACCTGGACGGCAGCCGGGGCTGGCTCTATGGCCAGCTCGCAGACCGTGTCCGGGGGAAGGATATGCTGTCCGCCGCCCTGGAGGTCAACTACTGGTGCTGTGAGCACGCCGCGTACCTGCCAACGGACGACCGCACCATCGGCCCCATGGGCCTGTGCCGCAGGACCCGGGGCCGATGCGGGGAGGAGTCCACCCTGGCGGTGGCGGCCCTCCGGGCATCCTGCATCCCGGCCCGGCAGGTCTATGCCCCCCGCTGGGCCCACTGCGACGACAACCATGCCTGGGTGGAGTTCTGGGCTGGAGGGCAGTGGCACTATATGGGGGCCTGCGAGCCGGAACCCGTCCCGGACGCGGGGTGGTTCACCGCCGCCGCCTCCCGGGCCATGCTGGTCCGGGCTCTCGCGCCGGACTTCGAAGGGAAAGAGGGCTGTGCTGTGGTAAATGTCACCGCCCGCTACGCCGACACCTGCCTGCTGACTGTACAGGTGCGGGCGGGAGGCGCGGCGCAGGCGGGCGTCCCCGTCCGGTTCCAGCTGGTGAACGACAGCCGGCTCTGCACCATTTACGAAGCTGTCACCGGTTCGGCGGGGGCTGTGACCTTTGAGGCGGGACTGGGGGATCTGGTGGTCTCCGCCTTTTTCAGGGGGCGGCTGGTGGAGCGGCGCGTCGACCTCCGGCGGGAAAGGCATGTCCTGCTGGACTGGGAGGCGGGCTTTGACCCGCTGGCAGGGGAGAGAACGGAGGGCTGGGAACTCGTCCCGCCTCGCGGGCGCATCCCCTCTCCGAATGCGGAGGACGCCGCCCACCGGGAGCGCCTGGGCCGGTGCGAGAAAGAGCGGAAGGCATATGAGGATACCTTTTGCCGTGACGGGTCCCGGTGGCTCCGGCTGGCCCGCGGAAACCGGGAGGAGATCGAGCGATTTCTTGCCCTGGAGGAGTTTGAACGGGAGGACAAGGAGGCGCTGCTGAACACGCTGTCCGAAAAAGACTTTGCCGACATCACAAGCGAGACGCTGGAGGACGCCCTGGCCGCCGCTCTGCCGTGGAAGGAAAGGTACAAGAAGCTGGTCTGGGAAAACTGGATTTTAGCACCCCGCGTGGAGCATGAGATGTTGCTGCCTGTCCGGTGCGAACTGCTGTCCCGCCTTGCAGGGGAGGGGCTGAAAACCGGAGAGGATGTGCTCGCCTGGATGGGGGCGCACCTGCGGCCGGTGGAGGGAGACGGACCCACAGACAGGCGGGGAGACGCGGCGGCCTACCTCCGTCACGGCGTCTGTCCCAGGCCGGAGTGGGAGATCGTGGCGGTGCAGCTCTGCCGGGCCCTCGGCATCCCCTCGCTGATCGATCATGACACTGGCCGGATCCAGCTGGTGGGGGAGGGCGGGGCCTATACCCCCGGCGCGGAAGGGAAGAGCGTCCGTCTCCAGCTTCACGCGAAGGAAGGACCCCTTACTTACCGGGAGCACTTTTCCCTGGCCCGCTGGATGGGGGAGGACTACCGCACGCTGGAGCTGGAACACACGGTCCGGGACTACTGGGATATTTTCCTGCCTCCGGGCTCTTACCGTCTGACCACCGCCCGACGGCAGATCGACGGCAGCCTCAGCGTCCGGGTCTCCCGCTTCCTCCTGAAGGAGGACCGCGTGCTTACCCTTGTCCTGGGGCCGGACCAGACGGCGGAAAAACTGCTGTGCAGCCAGCTCCCATCTGTAATGTGTTTTCCCATTACAGGGACTGTCAAAAAAGACTTAACAGCCCCCACCAGAGCCGGAAGCCTCCTCATCTTTGCCCAGCCGGGGACAGAGCCTACAGAGCACCTGTTCCAGGAGCTCCTGGAGCTGCGGCAGGCGTACCGGGAGGGGGGCTGGCCGCTTTCCATCCTGCTTTCCTGCCCGGAAGAGGCGGAAAACGCCACGCTCCGCCGGGTGCTGGAGGAGCTGCCCGGTGCCGCCTGCTATCTGCCTGTGGAGGAGCTGCGCTATCAGATCCGGCAGGCCATGGGTGTGGGGGACTCACGGCTGCCCCTTGCCGTGGTGTTGGATAGAGCTGGAAGAGGCGTCTATGCCTGCGCAAACTACAACATCCGTTCCGCCCACACCTTGCTGCGTATCCTGAACATGCTGCAGAAGAAGAGGCGGCTCGAAAGCCAACCGCCGGCAGGGAAGTATGAGGAACAAACTTAACGGCTGGCCAACAGGCTGCAACAGAAAGCGGGTAAGAGAGCAGAGTTCTCTTACCCGCTTTTTCTGCACCCTGTGGAGCGTATTTACTTGACTGCTTCGTTGAATACAGAAACAACATGCTCCGCGATCTCGCAATCCTGCGCCTCGCTCCCGCCGCCGACGCCAATACCGCCTGCGATTTTCCCACCTGCAAACAGCGGATACCCGCCGGCTACGAGCGTAATGCGGGGGTCGTTTGTCTGAATTGCCATGAGGGAAGCACCCTCCGCGGCGGCTGCGGCAACATCTTTTGTTTTGCATTGGGTAACGGCTGCTGTATAAGCCTTGCCGGGGACAAGCGTAATGCTCAATACCAGTGCTTCGCCGTATCTGCGGTAAACGCGCGGCAGCCCGTTTTCATCGCTGATGGCAAAACTGATGTCAACGCCCATCTCCCTGCTTTTCTCTTTTGCGGCGGCGCATAGTTTGTCGCACAATTCGTCTGTCAATATCATAGTAGATACCTCGCTTTCAGATCATTTTTGAAAAATCGCTGTGCCTGCTGTGCCTTATCATAACAAAAGGAACAGGCTTTTCCTTGCCTGTTCCTCTGAAAAAATTGCCTATTTCTTTAGCTGCCCCCTGAGGCGCGAAATGTCTTCTTTCGGTGCGGCTCCAAACATTTTCCTGTAATCCCGAATGAACTGGGACACGCTCTCGTATCCGACCTCCAGGGAAGCCTCCGTTACATTCCGGCTTTCATCCAACATCAGCCTTCTGGCTTCGGTCAATCGCAAACGCTTCTGGCATTGCAGGGGCCCCATTCCAACTGCGCTCTTGAACTTTTGATGAAACAGCGAAACGCTCATATTCTGCTGTTCCGCCAAACTTTCTACGGTGAACGAACTGCGGAAATGCTCTTTGATCCAACGATTCGCTTCGTAGATCTCGTCGATGTTCTGTATATTTGTAATGGCCTGCAGAAACTGTTTTCCGCATGAACCGCAAAGGACATAGTAGATCACTTCACGCATGATATTCCTGCGGATATAATCAGAGGCAAGCGGCTTTTGCATCGTAACGAGAAGCCGATAAACGGATCCCATGACGGCATGATCGGCAAAAGACATTTCCTGCTCGGGGATCGCCCCCTTCATGATCCTTTCCGTCAGTGTGCTGTCTAAGTCCAATACGGCGGTGATCACCTCATTGCCCGTCAACTCCAATGCGATCGCCAGAAAATCATTCTGCTCTGAAAAGGACAGGATCGTACCGTACAGCGGCGTGTCTATTTTTGATATGGAGTATTGGCCCGCCATGTAGTCCATGATCCCGGAGGGGGTATAAAGCCGGAGCGCCCCATCAAGGACAAGATATAAATACAGATTTTCCGTCTGCGGCATATAGATGTTTGCTTCGGAAAAACGGTAGGCTGTCATAGAAGAGACCTTTGCCTGCCTGTCGTTTTCTGTTCGGAATATCTTTCGAATTTCAACCCGAAGCCGCGGGAGGATCGCATCCATGAGAGATCACCTCTTTTTCCCCATGTTATTGCAAGTATATCAAGTATGTCATGGGCACAGCCATTTACAGACGATCCATTTGGAAAACCAAAGCTGGGGCCCCTAGGGGCCCCAGCTCTCAAAAAGCGGCGCGGCCGTTTTTGGATATTACGCCATCTTCTCCTTGATGTGGCTGAGACGGTCCAGGGCCTCGTTGAGGGTGGTGTCCAGCTTGGCGAAGTGGACGCGGACGATGTCGTTGACGCCCTTCTCGTTGAAGAAGGAGGTGCCGGGCACGCAGGCCACGCCCACCTTATGGGCCATCTCCTCACAGAACTCCACATCCGTCTGGCCCTTCTTCAGGTAGGGCCCGATGTTGGCCAGGACGAAGTAGGCGCCCTGGGGATCGGTGAAGGGGATGCCGATGTTCCTCAGCCCGTCGGTGAAGAGCTTCTTCATGTGGGCGTAGTGGGCGCCAAACTCCTCATAGTAGCTGTCCGGCATGTCCAGCCCCACCACGGCGGCCTCCATCAGGGGGGAGGGGGCGCCCACGGTGTTGAAGTCGTGGTACTGCTTGATGCGGTCCATGATCTCCTTGGGGGCAATGGCGTAGCCCAGGCGCCAGCCGGTGATGGAGTAGGTCTTGGAGAGGCTGGAGCAGCTCACCGTCCGCTCCCACATGCCGGGAAGGCTGTTCATGTAGGTGTGCTTGTTTCCGTCGTAGATGATATGCTCATATACCTCGTCCATGATGGCGTACACATCGTACTTGATGCACAGATCCGCGATCAGTTTCAGCTCGTCGTAGGTGAATACCTTGCCGCTGGGGTTGGAGGGGTTGCAGATCAGAATGGCTTTGACGCCCTGCCTGAAGGCGTCCTCCAGAACATTGGGATCGAAGTCAAAGGTAGGGGGGACAAGGGGGATGAAGACCGGCTCGCAGTCGGCCATAATGGCCTGGGCCCGGTAGTTCTCGAAGTAGGGGGAGAACATGGCGATCTTGTCCCCGGGGTTGGTCAGGGCAAAAATGGTGTCCACCATGGCCTCGGTGGAGCCGATGGTCACAACCATCTCCGTATTGGGATCCAGTTTGCGGCCCATGAAGCGGCCGCACTTCCGGGCCAGGGCCTCGCGGAAGTTGGGCGCGCCCATGGTGATGGGATACTGATGGGGGCCGAGGTGGCTCACCTCCTCCAGACGGTCCAGTATGGCCTTCGGAGGGTCGAAATCGGGGAAGCCCTGGGCCAGGTTGATAGCCCCGCAGTCAAGGGCGATGCGGGTCATCCGGCGGATGACGGAGTCGGTAAACATCGCGTTTTTTCTGCTCATTTCCTGCATGATAGTCATTTCCTTTCGTGAGCAAAACGAATATTTTGCGAATAAAATTCTTTTGATGCTTTTCTTTTAAGAAAAGTATGTATGCCTTATGTATGCCTATTGCGTTCTCAGTGTACGCCCAGCTCCTGGCCGGAGACGGCGGCAAGGCCGTTTTCCTCCAGGACGGCGTTCAGAGCCGCCGTGTCGCTGACGCGGAAGATCATGTAGGCCAGTCCGTTTTTCTGGCCAAAGACGGAGTACATATACTCAATGTCGATGTTGGACTTGGAGAGGATGCCCAGCACCTCGCTCAGCCCGCCGGGGCGGTCGGGAACAGCCACCGCCACCACCGGGGTCATGGTCAGGATGAACCCATGCTCCAGAAGGATGGAGGAGGCCCGCTGGGCGTCGTCCACGATCAGGCGCAGCACGCCGTAATCCGCGGTCTCGGCGATATTGATGGCCCGCAGGTCAACATGGTTTTCAGAGAGGGTTGCAGTGATATCGGCCAGCTGGCCGGAACGGTTCTCCAGAAATACGGAGATCTGATGTATGGTCATATCGTCGCTCCTCCTTTTCAAATCTTGCGCTTGTCGATGACGCGGACGGCCTTGCCCTCGCTGCGGGTGATGGACTTGGGGGCCACCAGGCGGACCTTGGCGTAAATGCCCAGCATAGCCTTCAGCGCGGCCACCAGGCCCTTCTCCATCTCCGTGATCTTGCCCAGGTTGTCGGAGAAGTTCTCCGCAGTCATCTCCACCATGACCTCCAGGGTGTCGGAGTTGTTGACCCGGTCCACGATGATCTGGTAGTTGGCGGGATAGCCCTGCTCCAACAGAACGGTCTCGATCTGGGAGGGGAAGACGTTGACACCCTTGACGATGAGCATGTCGTCGCTGCGGCCCATGGGTTTGCTCATCTTCACATGGGTGCGGCCGCAGGAGCACTTCTTCCGGGTGAGCACGCAGATGTCCCGGGTGCGGTAGCGCAGCAGGGGGAATGCCTCCTTGGTGATGGAGGTGAACACCAGCTCGCCTTTGCTGCCCTCGGGCAGGACCTCGCCGGTATCGGGGTCGATGATCTCAGCAATGAAGTGGTCTTCGTTGATGTGCATGCCGGTCTGCTCGCTGCACTCAAAGCTGACGCCCGGGCCGCTGGTCTCGGTGAGGCCGTAGATGTCATAGGCCTTAATGCCCAGTTTGTCCTCGATGTCCCGGCGCATCTCCTCGCTCCAGGCCTCGGCGCCGAAGATACCGGCCTTCAGCTTGATCTGGTCCCGAAGGCCCCGCTCGTGGATGCTCTCGGCCAGGTAGGCGGCGTAGGAGGGGGTGCAGCAGAGAATGGTGGAGCCCAGATCCACCATGAATTGGAGCTGGCGGTCGGTGTTGCCGGAGCTCATGGGCAGGGTCAGGCAGCCCACCTTATGGCTGCCGCCGTTGAGGCCGGGGCCGCCGGTAAAGAGGCCGTAGCCGTAGGAGACGTGGCACACGTCCTCGTCCGTGCCGCCGGCGGCCACAATGGCCCGGGCACAGCAGTCCTCCCACAGGTCAATATCGTGCTGGGTGTAGAAGGCCACCACACGGCGGCCGGTGGTGCCGGAAGTGGACTGGATCCGGACGCAATCCTTCAGGGGCTTGGCCAGCAGGCCGTAGGGGTAGGCGTCCCGCAGGTCGTCCTTGGTGAGGAAGGGCAGCTTGTGCAGATCCTCCACGCCTTGGATATCGTCGGGAGTCAGCCCCTTTTCCTCCATCTTTTTGCGGTAGTAGGGGACGTTGTCCCACACATGCCGGACCTGTTTCACCAGGCGCTCGTTCTGCCACGCCAGGATCTGTTCCCGGGAGGCGCACTCGATCTCAGGCTGAAAATAACGCTCCATAGCTGGTCTCCTTGGTGTTGATATGTAGGCCCGCGGCCAAAAATATTCCTTTTTTACTCTACCACTTTCAATAGATAAAGTCAATGCGGCAGTGAGGCGCATGGCAAAGATTTGGCAAGATTTTGCCTGCTTGGAGCGCCCGAAAACAGATGCCGGCGGGGGACAATGGCCCCCGCCGGCTTTTTTGCCTGTCTTTACCCAAACCGCCCGGTCAGGCGTTTCTGCCCAGATGGAATGCCTTCCTGTTCATCTCCAGGAACTTAGGCGGCACACTCTGCTCGATGGCTTCCAGCCACTCCTCCTCCGTAAAGTCGAACCACTTGGAGAGCCTGCCCATGAGCACAATATTCACCGCCTTGGCGCTGCCGGCCTCCTCGGCCAGAGAGAGGGCGTCGATGGCATCCAGGTCGATACCGGCGCCCCGCATTTTCTCCTCCAGGCCCTGGGGATACTCCGCAGCGCCGGTGATGACGGGCATGGGGTTGACCTGCTGGGTATTGGTGATGATACGTCCGCCCGGCTTGAGATACTCCGTCCACCGGGCGGCCTCCAGCAGCTCAAAGGAGAGGATCACATCCGCCTGGCCCTTGTCAATAACGGGGGAGTAGACCTTCCCGCCGTAGCGGACATAGGTAACGACGCTGCCGCCCCGCTGGCTCATGCCGTGGACCTCGCTGACCTTCACGTCGTAGCCCTTGCCCAGCAGCATCCGGCCCAGCAGCTTGCTGGCCAGCAGCGTGCCCTGGCCGCCCACGCCGACGATCATGATGTTTTTCGTTTCCATACTCACGCCTCCTTCTTGCCGCCCAGGGCGTCAAATTTGCACAGCTGGGTACACACGCCGCAGCCCACGCAGAGGGTGGCGTCGATCCGGGCCTTGCCGTCGGCAATGCTGATAGCGGGGCAGCCGATGCGCATACAGCTCTTGCAGCCCACACACTTGTCCAGGTCGGAGGCGATGGGGCCGGGGTGCTTGACATACTTGAGCAGGGCGCAGGGACGGCGGGAGATGATGACCGAGGGTTCCTTCGCCGCCAGCTCCTCCTTGAGCGCCTGGTCGCACTGGGCCAGATCGTAGGGGTCCACCACCCGCACCCGGTTAATGCCCACAGATCTGCACAGGCTCTCCAGGTCGATCTTGGTGCAGGGGTCGCCCTTCAGGTTGTAGCCGGTGGTGGGGTTCTGCTGGTGGCCGGTCATGCCGGTGATGGAGTTGTCCAGGATGATGACCGTGGAGTTGGACTCGTTGTAGGCGATATTGATCAGGCCCGTCACGCCGGAGTGCATGAAGGTGGAGTCGCCGATGACGGCCACGGTCCTGCCCTCGCTCTCGCCGCCGTTGGCCTTGTTGAAGCCGTGGATGCTGGATACAGAGGCGCCCATGCAGATGGTGGTGTCGATAGCGCCTAGGGGGGCCACCGCGCCCAGCGTATAGCAGCCGATGTCGCCCATGACGGTGCACTTATTCTGCTTCAAGGTGTAGAACAGGCCACGGTGGGGACAGCCCGCGCACATCACCGGGGGACGGGCGGGGATGTCCTCCGCCAGCTTCACACCGGTACGCCCGCCCAGACCCAGTTTTTCAGAGACGATGTTCTGGCTCAGCTCATCGATGCAGGAAAAGAGCTCCTTGCCTGCGACCTCCACGCCGATGTTCCGGCAGTGGGTCTCAATAAAGCCGTCCAGCTCCTCCACAACAACCACTTTGCCCACAGACGCGGCAAAATCGCGGATCTTTTGAACCGGCAGGGGATAGATGAGGCCCAGTTTCAGGACGGGATAACGGTCGCCGCAGGCCTCCTTCACATACTGATAGCTGGTGGAGGAGGTGATGACGCCCATGGACTTGTCCATGCCATCCTCCACACGGTTGACGCAGGCGCTCTCAGCCCAGGCTGTCAGAGCCTTTGTCCGCTCCTCCACAATGGGGTGGCGGCGCTTGGCGTTGCCGGGCATCATAATGTACTTCGCGCCGTTTTTCTCGTATGTCTTCTGCTCCGGCATCTCCCGCTGGCCCAGCTCCACAACGCTCTGGGAGTGGGAGACCCGGGTGCACATCTTCATCAGCACCGGGGTGTCGAACTGCTCGGAGAGTTCGTAGGCCAGCTTGGTGAAGCTGAGGGCCTCGGCGGAGTCGGCGGGCTCCAGCATGGGCAGCTTGGCCGCCCTGGCGTAGTGGCGGGAGTCCTGCTCGTTCTGGGAGGAGTGCATCCCCGCGTCGTCAGCCACGCCGACGATCATGCCCGCGTTTATGCCGGTATAGGAGATGGTGAAAAGGGGGTCGGCGGCCACATTGAGGCCCACATGCTTCATGCCGCAGAAGCTGCGCCGCCCCGCCAGGGACGCGCCGAAGGCCGCCTCCATAGCCACTTTCTCGTTGGGGGCCCACTCCGCGTAAATTTCCTCATACTTGGCGGCGCACTCGGTGATCTCCGTGCTGGGGGTGCCGGGGTAGCTGGAGATGAAGGAGCAGCCGGCCTCGTAGAGGCCCCTGGCAACCGCTTCGTTGCCCAGCAGCAAGGTTTTCATAGCTGGATTCCTCCTGTTAGTTGTTCTGGTCGCCGATGGAGTCCCGCACAGAGACCGTTACCTTCTGATCGTAGCAGGAGAATACCTCCTCCAGGCGCTCCTTGGCGGGAGCCCTGGTGAAGAGGCTGACCACCGGTACAAGGACCAGTCCGGCGAGCATACAGAACGCGCCGGCGTTGATGGGGGACTGAAGCAGCGCGGGGAAGCTGGAGCGGACAAAGATGTTGGCCAGCATGACCACGGTGGAGAAGATAAAGCTGACCCAGCAGGCCGCCTTGGTGGTCCGCTTCCAATACAGGCCGTACAGGAAGGGGGCCAGGAACGCGCCCGCCAGAGCGCCCCAGGATACGCCCATCAGCTGAGCGATGAAAGTGACGCTGGATCGGTACTGGATCAGGGCCAGCACCACGGAGATAGTGATAAACACCACGACCAGGCCACGCATCCACTTCACTTGCCGCTTTTCGTCCATATCTTTTATTATATTACCCTTAATGAAGTCCAACGTCAAGGTGGAACTGGAGGCCAGCACCAGGGAGGACAGGGTGGACATGGAGGCGGAGAGCACCAGAATGACCACCACGGCGATCAGAATCGTGGGCAGGCCGGAGAGCATGGTGGGGACGACAGAGTCGTAGCCGTTGGCGGCGATGTCGATCTTGTCGCTGAAGAGACGGCCGAAGCCGCCCAGGAAGTAGCAGCCGCCGGAGACAATGACGGCGAAGATGGTGGAGATGACGGTTCCCTTGCTGATGGCGGCCTCGCTCTTGATGGCGTAGAATTTCTGCACCATCTGGGGCAGGCCCCAGGTACCCAGGCTGGTCAGCAGCACCACGCCCAGCAGGTTGACGGGGTCCGGGCCGAAGAAGGAGGCGAACACGCCGGGGGCGGAGGAGACGGTGGGGTCGTTGACCTGGGCCAGCTTCTCCAGAGCGGCCAAAAAGCCGCCCTGGCTGTTGAGGACCGCCAATATTACGGCGATGATGCCGAAGATCATGATGATCCCCTGGATGAAGTCGTTGATAGCGGTGGCCATATAGCCGCCGGCGATGACGTAGATGCCGGTGAGCACAGCCATGACAACGACGCAAACGGAGTAGTCGATGTCGAAAGCCATGGCGAAGAGGCGGCTCAGTCCGTTATACAGGGAGGCGGTGTAGGGAATCAGGAAAATGAAGATGATAACGGAGGCGGCCAGCTTCAGGGGCGTGCTGCCGAAACGCTTGCCGAAAAACTCAGGCATGGTGGCGCTGTCCAGATGCTGGGTCATGACGCGGGTGCGGCGGCCCAGGACCACCCAGGCCAGCAGAGAGCCCAAAAAGGCGTTGCCAAGGCCCGCCCAGGTGGCGGCGATGCCGTACTTCCAGCCAAACTGGCCGGCGTAGCCCACAAAGACAACGGCGGAGAAGTAACTGGTGCCGTAGGCAAAAGCGGTGAGCCAGGGGCCCACGGACCGTCCTCCCAGGACGAAGCCGTTGACGTCGGTGGCATGGCGGCGGCAGTAGAGGCCGATGCCTACCATCACGCCAAAGAAAATAACGAGCATTGCCAGCTTGATGAACATATCCATAGTATTTTCTCCCTCTCTAATAGTTGGCTGCGGGCCCTCAATTGCTGATCTGCGCCTCCACCAGGCGGCCGTGGCAGTATTTCTCCCGCAGGACAGGCTTTTCGATCTTGCCGGTGGGGTTGCGGGGGACCTTGTCGAAGATGATCCTCCGGGGGCGCTTGTAGCGGGGCAGCTCCCTGCAGAAGTTGTTGATCTCCTCCTCCGAGGAGGTAAGCCCCTCCTTGATCTCGATGATGGCGGCGGCGATCTCCCCCAGGCGGGGGTCCGGCAGGCCGATGACGGCCACGTCCTTGATCTTATCGAATTTCCGCAAAAAGTCCTCGATCTGCACCGGATACAGGTTCTCGCCGCCGGAGATGACCACGTCCTTTTTCCGGTCCACCAGGTAGATGAAGCCGTCCTCGTCCATCCGGGCCATGTCGCCGGTGTAGAGCCAGCCGTCCTTTAAAATTTCAGCCGTGGCTTCGGGATTCTTGTAGTAGCAGAGCATGACGCCGGGGCCTTTGACGATCAGCTCGCCAATATCCCCCTGGGCCGTGTCCTGGCCCTTGTCGTCCACGATCCGGGCCTGCCACTGGTAGCCCGCCTTGCCGATAGCCCCCACCTTGTGGATATTCTCCACGCCCAGGTGGACGCAGCCGGGGCCAATGGACTCGCTCAGGCCGTAGTTGGTGTCGTACTGGTGGTGGGGGAAGATCTTCATCCAACGGTGGATCAGGCTGGGGGGCACCGGCTGGGCGCCGATATGCATCAGCCTCCACTGGTCCAGCAAGTAGTTGTTCAGATCCACCTTCCCGGATTCGATGGCGTCCAGCAGATCCTGGCACCAGGGCACCAGAAGCCACACAATGGTACACCGCTCCTCCGTGACGGCCCGCAGGATCCACTCCGGCTTTACACCCCGCAGCAGCACCGCCTTGCTTCCGGAGATCAGGCTGCCGAACCAGTGCATCTTGGCGCCGGTGTGGTACAGGGGCGGGATGCAGAGAAAGACGTCGTTTCTGGTCTGGCCGTGGTGGTTCTGCTCCGCCTGACAGGAGCAGAGAAGGGCGCGGTGGTTGTGCAGGATAGCCTTGGGGAAGCCTGTGGTGCCGGAGGAGAAGTAGATAGCGGCGTAATCCGTCTCCTCCAGGGCCACCGGGGGCGGGCTGGAGGAGCAGAAGCCCATGAGCCTGAGGCAGTCCTCCGTATAGCCGGGGCCGTCGTGGCCCACAAAGAACTTCATCCGCACCTGGGGAAGGCTCTCTTCAATAACGTCCATCCGGCCCACGAACTCCGGGCCGAAGACCAGCACCTCCACATCCGCCAGCTCCAGGCAGTATTTGATCTCATCGCTGGAGTAGCGGAAGTTCAGCGGCACGGCGATGCATCCGGCCTTTAGAATACCGAAGTAGATGGGCAGCCATTCCAGGCAGTTCATCATGAGAATGCCAACCTTGGTCTCCCGCTGGACGCCCCGGCTGAGCAGCAGGTTGGCGAAGCGGTTGGCTCTCCGGTCAAAGTCCGCCCAGCTCATCTCCCGCCGGTAGGGCGCGTCCGGCTGGGCGCTCTCGATCAGCTGCGCCTCCCGCCATGTGACAGCTCTGTCACGCTCCTCCGAAGGGCTCAGCTCCACCAGCGCCGTCTCCGCGCCGTAGAGCCTGGCGTTTCGCTCCAGAAATTCTGTAATGACCATACGTTCTCCTCCAAAAATCAGGTTGGGCAGCGGAATAAAAAATCCGCCCTCTGCGCATACGGCAGAGAGCGAAAGAATCCCCCTTGTATACACCATGGATACTTTACTACTTTTAATAGCTAAAGTCAACAGAAAGAGCGATATTTCCCGAATATTTGAAAAAATCCCCCCTCCGCCGTGGGGAGGGGGGACGCGTCTTGTTGGGCCTTATTCTCCGGTGTCCGCGGTGGGCAGAGCGCACAGCGCATTGTCTATGGTGAACTCGCCGCTGGCGGTATATTCACTGCCGGTGCTGTCGGTGACGGTATAGCTCAGGCGGTAGCGGCCATTGGATAGAGGTCCCCACAGCATGTCCGTTTCCTCTGACCAGTTTCTGCTCCCGGCGGGCAGGGGGTCGGGGGTGCCGCAGAAACCAACGCCCTGGGCGTAAGGGACCTCCCCCCACGTCCCGTCGTCATTCTCCCGCTCCAGCGAGGGGATCAGCAGGATGCTGGCGTCCTGGCCCGTGGTGTTATGGAGGAGGATCCTGAGCAGGGAGCCGCCGTCGGAGGGGAGGACCGTCAGGGCGTAGTCCGGCTCCGGCTGGGCGTCTTCCGTCACCAGAAACTCCAGCTGGTAGGCAGGGTAGTCGGTATAATTTCCACCATAGGAGAGGTCCTCCTCGTCCGCCGCCACGCGCAGGGCGCACCCTGTGACCCGGTAGTATCCAGCCTCCAGGGGCTGGGCCAAAAACCAGGCGCCGATGGAGAAAGCGGCGGTCTGGCCCGGCTGGAGGATATATCCCACCGCGTCAAAGCCGTAATCCTCTATGGTTTCCACCGCCTGCCACTGCCCGTCCACATACTTTTCGTAGGACCAGCCCTGGCCGTAGAGCATGACCTGCGTGCCCCGGTTTTCCAGCACCATGGTCAGATGTTCCGTGCCCACGGGGTAGGAACTCTGGAGCAGGGAGAGGGTGATGTCCTCCGTCACAGCCCAGGAGGAGGCCGGGGACAGGGGGATGTTTTCCGCCTCCTCCTGAGCTGCGTCCGGGGATAAGGAGAGGGGAGCCGTGGACAGGTCTCCGCCTTCGTCCGCGAGACAGAGGCCAGCGCCGTCGGGACCGTCGGCGGCGCAGGCGGCCAGGGCCAGGCAGAGAAGGGCCGAGAGCAGGATAACGCCAAATCGTTTCATAGGGAAAGACCTCCTTTTATATGCGCTCTGTCCCCTAAGACGGAGAAAAGGAGGAAAAAGTTCCCGCGGTCATCCCACCGTGAACCCGTTTACCGTCACATAGGCCACGTGGGTGCCGGCGTCGTCGTGGATATCCACCGTGTAGAGGCAGGTGGTGCGGCCGGCCTTGACGCATTTGGCCTCGGCAATCAGCGCAAGGCCCCGGGCGGGGGCCAGGTAGGTGATGGAGGCGTGCTGGCTGACGGTGATCTTTTCGCTGAAGCCGTTGACGGCGATGGCAAAGGCGAAGTCCGCCAGGGTAAAGATGGCGCCGCCCATGGGCGCGCCGTTGGCGTTCATGTGGTCTGGGCGCAGCCTGGCGGTGCAGACCGCACGGCCCGGTTCCGCCTCCCGGATCTCCGCGCCCAGGGCGACGGTGGCGAAGCGGTCGGCGGCAAACCGGTTTTTCAATTCTTCCATAGTGGGCATAGGGATACCTCGTTTCTCATTTCAATAAGTTGAGTATGCCCAATTGTAGCACGCGAATAAGCGGAGGGCAAGAAAAAAGAAAGGCCGCCCCCAAAGGGGCGGCCAACAGCGCGGAAGAAACGGAAAGGACCGGCGCTCACACCAGCCAGGAGGCGGAGGCAAGCACCATAGCCGCAGCCAGCAGCAGGGAGAGGACCATCTTTGCGGGCAGCGCGTCCATCCGGGCGATCACCTTTTTCATCAGTAAACCCTCTTTTCTCAGCTTTTTGCTTATATAGACGAAAAGCATGGCGGAAAGTTCCCGGGAGGGAGAAATTTTCTTTCCAGGAGGCGCGGAATGTGTCCCAAAGAGCGGGGGAGGCAGGGCGCGGCAGAGAAAAGGGAAAACCGGCTTCAGCGCGGAAAGGAGACTGTCACCGTCAGCACCCCGTCCCGGCACCGGGCGGAGATGGTCCCGCCCATCCGTTCCGTCAGGCCCCGGGCGATGGAGAGCCCCAGGCCCGTGGATCCCCGGCCCGTCTCCACGGTGAAAAACTGGTCGAAAAGCTTCTGGGCCAGTACGGGCGTCATGCCGGGGGCAGTGTTGGAAAAGGCGACGGTCCCGGCCTCGTCCAGCTCCACCGTCAGGTCTCCGGCGCTGTATTTCAGGGCGTTGGAGAGGATGTTGCCGAAGACGCGGCTGAGCGCCCCGCTGTCCAGCTCCCGCATGACCGGCGCGTCCGGCATCCTGACAGACGGGACGATGCCCCGCTCGGTCAGCGCGCCGTAGTAGGCCGCCAGGCCCTCCTCCAGCGCCCGGTTCAGCGAGAGGGGGACGGGGGAGAGGGGCCGGGAGGACAGGACCACGGAGAAGCGGAACAGCTCCTCGGTCAGGGCCCTCATATGGTCAGCCCGGTTCCGGATCAGGACCAGATACCGCTCGGCCGCCTCGCTCTTCTCCTCCCGCTCCAGCAGGTCCAGATAGCCGCAGATGGCGGTGAGGGGGGTGCGCAGGTCGTGGGAGACGCCGGCCACGGCGTCCTTCAGTTCCTGGTCCCCCTGCTGGTAGCGGCGGCGCTCCTTCCGCAGCAGGCGCAGCTGACTGTTGATCTCGGATGCCAGGCAGCACATGGGCTTGTCCCGGCTGGAGAGGGAGATAAGGGTATTGGTGTCTGTTTCCAGACGCAGGGAAAAGCCCAGCCTGATCTCCTCCGCCGCCCGGCGCAGGAGATGGATCTTCACCAGCAGCGCGAGAACGGCGGCGGCCAACGCCGCGCACAGCGCCCCGAGACAGTACACCATAGGGGAAACCTCCCTTATTTTTCTTGTTACTTTAAATCCTTTTTGCGGAAGATCAAAAATCCCACTCCGGCAGCCAGTGCCGTTACCAGCACCGAGCACAGGGCCATGGCCCAGGGTTGGGCCATGTTCTGATCGTTGATCATGATCTGCTGGCCGGCGGGGAGCAGCAGCGCCAGCGCCTCATAGACCGTGCGCTTGGCCCCCTGCAGATACCGGGGGTTAGGCTGGGGATCCAGCCATTCCGTGCCGTTTTCTGTTACGAGGAGACCGCCGCTCTCGATCTCCGGCTCCTGAAGAGCGCCGTAGACGTAGCTTCCCGCGACGAGCAGGGCCAGGGCCAGCAGGATACAGGCCACGGCGGAGGCGGCCTTGTTGGTCAGCAGCATGGCCGCCAGCAGCAGTATGGCAGTGGTGGACACCACCGTCAGCGCCGACAGCAGCAGGTGAATGAGGATCTCCTGAACAGCCATCTGAGGCGCGCCCAGCAGGGGGACGCCCAAGAAGAAAGTCACAGCGACCCAGGCCAGCATGATAAGAAGATCTGCCGCCACGCAGACGGTCAGGTTGGAGAAATAGATATCGGCACGGGTGTGCCCCACGGAAACCTTGTTGCGCATGGTCCCGTCGCTGTGCTCCACGCCGATGAAGAGACATACGAATACGGCGCAGAACAGGCCCACCACAGGGGTAAATTCCCACAGAATATTGTCTATGCCGGAAGAGGCGGGATATTGCAGACGCTCCCGGTACTGGATGACGGCGATCGCGCCGGACCACAGGGCGGATGCGGCCATACACAGCCAGAACGCAAAATTTTTCCGCAGCCTTGCAAAGCCGGCCTGCAGCAGATTACGCATGGCTTCCACCTCCCACCAGGTTCATATAGTAGCTCTCCAGGCTCTCCTCCCGCTCATGAAGGTTTTTTACTTCACAGCCAGCCTGATGCAGCGCCAGCGTCAGTTCTGTGATGCCGATATCCCCGTACACATCTGCCATGGTGTCGGACCAGACGGTGTACTCGATGCCCAGCTTGTCCAGCGCCGTCGTCATGGGCCGGGTGTCGCTGACGGTGACGCGCAGGCACTTGCGGCAGGCGCTCTCCAGCTCCCTGGCGCTGATCTCCTTGACCATGCGGCCGCTGTCGATGAAGCCGTAGTGGGTGGCCAGGCGGCTGAGCTCGTCGAGAATGTGGCTGGAGATCAGAAAGGTGATCTGCCTCTCCCGGTTCAGCCGCAGTATCAGCTCCCGGATCTCCACGATGCCCTGGGGGTCCAGGCCGTTGGCGGGCTCGTCCAGAATGAGAAAGTCCGGATCCCCGGCCAGAGCCACGGCGATGCCCAGCCGCTGGCGCATGCCCAGGGAGAAGTCTCTCGCCTTCTTTTTCCCTGCGTCCTGGAGCCGCACCAGCTCCAGAAGCTCCTGCAGGCCGTCGTAGGAGGGGAGCCCCAGCACCTGGTACTGCTGGCGGAGGTTTTCCTCCGCCGTCATCCCCAGGTAGATGGAGGGGGTCTCCACCACCGCGCCCATCCGCCGCCGGGCCCTGGCGATCTCCCGGCTGGCGCTGGGGCAGCCGTACAATTCGAAGCTGCCTCCGGTGGGAGACTGCAGGCCGCAGACCAGGCGGATGAGGGTGGTCTTGCCCGCGCCGTTGCGGCCCACGAAGCCGTAGATGGCCCCTTTTTCCACCGACATGGTCAGCCGGTCCAGGGCTTTGCAGTGCTTGTAGTGTTTACATAAATCTTTTGTACGCAGAACGTACTCCATATCCAAACCTCCTTTGTTGGGTTGAAAGCAGGATAGCAGGACATGGTAAAGGGGGCGGTTAAGAAAAGGGTCAAGAAAAGGTAAAGATTTATCCCTCCGGCTCCGCCAGCCGGAAGCCGATGCCCCACACCGCCTCGATACAGTCCCCGGCCCCGGCGTCCCGCAGTTTTTTCCGCAGGTTGCTGACATGGACCTTCAGGGAGCTCTCCACGCAGTCCGGCGTGTCCAGGCTGATGTCCTCCAGCAGACGGGACTTGGTGATCACCTGCCCTGGGTTCTGCATCAAAAGCTTTAAAATGGCGTACTCCGTCCTGGTCAGATGGACCTCTCGCTCTCCGGCGGAGACGGCGCGCAGCGCGGCGTCCAGCGTCAGAGAGCCGCAGCGCAGAAGGGGGGAGGGGGCGGCGCTCCGCCGCAGCTGCACGGCGATCCGGGCCAGCAGCTCCCTGGTGTCGAAGGGCTTGGTCATATAGTCCGCCGCGCCGCCCAGGAGGAGCCCCACCTTCTCCTGCACGTCCCCCTTGGCGCTCAGGACGATGACCGGGATGCCCTCAAGCTTTGGCAGCACCTCCTCGCCGCTTAAGCCCGGCAGCATCAGATCCAGCAAAACGAGGTTCGGCCGCCTGGACTGGACCAGCAGCAGAGCCTCCGTGCCGGAATAGGCCCGCCAGACGCCGTAGCCCTCCCGGCGCAGCACCTCCTCCAGCATATCGCCGATATAAATGTCGTCGTCAATGATAGCGATCTGTTTCATGGCGGACCTCCAGCTCCTTCCGGCGGACTTTTTGCTATCATACCATGGCAGCGGCGAGGGTGCAAGAGCCGTAAAACCGGGAGGTATTTTGTCGGAATCACCAAAATTTTTCCGAATCGATTTAGATAAATAAGCAAAATTATGAATAAATGAGAAATTTTCCTTGACAAGGCGAGAAACCCCATGGTAACATTGACCCATATAAAATACTGATTTGTTATATTGGTATTTGTTATATGTGATACTGAATTGGATGATTGGCCCGGGAGAGACCAGAAGACCGGAAATGGCGCCGAAGGGGAATGCGAAAACTCTCAGGCAAAAGGGCCGGGCCATGACAATACTCTGTAGAGTGCGGTGAACGCCGCACGCCGAAGGTGCAACCTGCGCGGTACAGTCATTGATGCCGGGGCGGGGAATCTCTCAGGTGCGCAAACAGAGGCACAAAGTTTTCTTAGGGAAATTTTGTGTCTTTTTCTTTGCCCGCACGGCCCCCAGTCCTTCCCATTTCATGTTTCAACAATAAATTAAGGAGGAAGTACGATGAGTGAACTTAAGCGCACCCAGCTCTATGACGCCCATGTGGAGGCAGGCGCCACCCTGGTGGATTTTGGCGGATGGGAGATGCCCGTCCAGTACCCCACCGGCATTGTGGCGGAGCACCTGTACTGCCGCAGCAACTGCGGTATTTTTGACGTGTCCCATATGGGCCGCCTGGACATCGAGGGTCCGGACATGGTCAAGTTCCTGCAGCACGTGATCTCCAGCAACGTTCTGGCGCTGGATCTGAACCAGTCCCAGTACGCCATCATGCCCGATGAGAACGGCTATGCCATCGACGACGTCTACCTCTATCGCTTTGAGGAGAGCAAGTATCTGCTGGTGGTCAACGCCGGCAACATCGACAAGGATCTGGCCCACCTGTACAAGGAGGCCGAAAAGTTCGACGTCAAGATCACCAACGTCTCCGACAAGTACGCGGCCATCGCGGTCCAGGGCCCCAAGTCCAAGGACATCCTCAAGGCCATGCACGGCGGCAAGGAGCTGACTGTCGAGAACGTCAAGAACGCTCTGAATACCACCGTCATGGACGGCAAGCCCGTCCGCGTGGCCAAGACCGGCTACACCGGCGAGCCCATTGGCTTTGAGCTGTACTGCGACAGCGAGGACGCTACATACTTCTGGAACCGCCTGATCGAGCTGGGCGCCAAGCCCACCGGACTAGGGGCCCGCGATACCCTCCGCCTGGAGGCCGCTCTGCCCCTGTACGGCCATGAGATGGGCGAGTGCAAGCTGGGCGGCGAGATTCCCATCTACTCCGTTCCTCTGGCCAAGTTCGCCGTCTCCTTCGCCGAGGAGAAGGGCGATTTCGTGGGCAAGGCCGCTCTGCGCAAGCAGTTTGAGGCCCTGAAGAAGATCCTCAACCGCGACTACTCCTCCAACGAGGACCTGCCTTACCGCATCCAGCCCATCTGCCTGCTGGGCAAGGGTGTTCTCCGCGCCGGCTGCCCCGTCTATGACGCCCGTACCGGCGAGGAGCTGGGCTATGTCACCAGCGGCACCATGATCCCCTACTATGTCACCGAGGGGACCGGCATTGAGACCGTCATCACTGAAAAGACCGCCAAGCGCTCCATCGGTATGGCCTACATGAAGTCCCATGTGGTCACAGAGTTTGAGATCGAGGTGGATATCCGCGGCAAGCGCCTGCCCGCCGTGGTCACTGCCTGCCACATGCGCGGCGACGCGCCTCCCTATGCCCGTCCCATCATCTACAAGAAGAGCACCACCGACGGCCCCAGTCAGGTCACAGACTACGCCGCCCAGGCCGCGGAGCTCTTGACCAAGGCGCTGGAGAACCATGAGTGGCGTCAGAACCTGTGCATCAACCTGATCCCCTCCGAGATGACCCCCTCCCGGGCCACCCGGCTGCTCTCCGCCTCCGATCCCGCCGGCCGCTACGCCGAGCACAAGAAGCAGAAGGCATTTGACGACGCGGACATCCCCTACTATCAGGGCACCAAGTTCATCGTCGCCGTGGAGGACCTGCTGACCAAGGAGATGCGCAAGTTCCTGGGCGCGGCCCAGGTGGAGACCCGCGGCACCTCCGGCCAGATGTCCAACACCGCCGTGTTCTCCGCGCTGATGGACTTCAAAAACCGCGTGGACCGCAAGCGTCAGCCCCAGCGCCTTGGCTGGATCATGAATAACCACATCGTCCGCGGCGGCCACCTGTCCGCCCAGCCCATGGGCGCCCTCCACGACTATGTGGCTGTGGACCCCGTCACCGAGAAGCAGATGGTGGTCAACTTCCCCGTCCTGCCCGACAACCCCTACAAGATCGACGTGGAAGCCACCAAGGTGCTGCTGGAGCGCTATAAGCCCGAGTTCATCATCTTTGGTAAGTCCATGGTGCTGCACAAGGAACCTGTGGCCGAGATCCGCAAGTTCGTTGACGAGCAGGGCATCAACACCACCATCATGTACGATATGGCTCACGTCCTGGGCCTGATCGGCGACTACTTCCAGAAGCCCTTCGAGGAGGGCGCTGAGATCGTCACCGGCTCCACCCACAAGACCTTCTTCGGTCCCCAGCGCGGCGTCATCGGCGTCAGCTACAAGCCCGAGGATCTGAAGTGGGGCCTGTGGGAGACCATGCAGACCCGTATTTTCCCGGGCAGCGTCTCCAACCACCACCTGGGCACCCTGCTGGGCGAGCTGATGAGCGCCTATGAGATGAACGCCTTCAAGGACGAGTACCAGAAGAACGTGGTGGCCAACGCCAAGTACTTCGCCAAGTGCCTGGCCGACGAGGGCATGGACGTGGCCGGCGATCCCGCCATCAGCTACACCGAGACCCATCAGGTCATCGTCAAGGTCGGCTACAGCAAGGGCCCCGAGATTGCTGAACGTCTGGAGCGCAACAACATCATCGTCAACTATCAGGCGACTCCCGAGGAGGAGGGCTTCACCGCCTCCGGCGCGCTGCGTATGGGCGTCAACGAGATGACCCGCTTCGGCTTCGGCAAGGAGGAGTTCAAGCGCCTGGCCCACCTGATCGCCGAGTGCGTCAAGGGCGTGGACGTGAAGGACGAGGTTATAAAGTTCCGCAGCGGCTACACTGAGATGAAGTACTGCTTCTCCGACAAGGAGCTGGACGGCGCCATGGAGCACTTCTGCAAGGCTACCGGCCTTTGATAAAAACGGTTATCTCTGCTCCGGGGCGGCGGAAACGCCGCTCCGGAGGGAATAAGGACAAAAAACTATATTTTGGAGGTATCACACTATGAATCATCCTGCTGAGTTGAAGTATTCCAAGTCCCATGAGTGGGTCAAGATGGAGGGCGACATCGCCGTGATCGGCATCTCTGACTATGCCCAGGACTCCCTTGGCGATGTAGTGTTCATCAATCTGCCCCAGGAGGGCGACAGCGTTGCCGCCGGCGAGGCCTTTGGCGATGTGGAGTCCGTCAAGGCGGTTTCCGATCTGGTCTGCCCTGTCTCCGGCACCATCTGCGCGGTCAACGAGGACCTGGCTGACTCCCCCGAGAATCTGAACAGCGATCCCTATGGCTCCTGGATCATCAAGGTGGAGAATATCACGGATCAGGAGGAGCTGCTGGAGGCGGCCGCCTACGAGGCTTTCTGCGCTGAGGAGGGCTGATATGGGAAGCTATGTGCCTTCCACCCCGGCCCAGCGGCGGGAAATGCTGGAGGCCATCGGGCTCAGCGACTACAAGGAGCTGTACCGGGATGTGCCTGAGAGCATGATCCTGGATCGCCCGCTGGATATTCCCGCCGGGATGAGCGAGCTGGAGGTCAGCCGTGCTGTCTCCGCCATGGCAGCGAAGAACAAGGTGTTCTCCACCGTGCTGCGCGGCGCCGGCGCCTATGACCACTACATCCCCAGTATCGTCAAGTATATCCCCGCCAAGGAGGAGTTCCTGACCGCCTACACCCCCTATCAGGCGGAGATGAGCCAGGGCGTTCTCCAGTCTATCTTTGAATACCAGACCATGATCTGCGAGCTGACCGGCATGGACGTCTCCAATGCCTCCGTCTATGACGGGGCCACTGCCGCGGCTGAGGCGGCCGCCATGTGCCGGGACCGGAAGCGGAGGGTGACGCTTGTCTCCGCCGCCGCCCACCCTGATACCATCAACACCATCCGCACCTACTGTTATGGCACCGGGGATGAGATGCGCCTTGTCCCCGCCAAGGACGGCAAGACGGATCTGGATGCGCTCAGGGAGATGCTCACCGCCGACGTGGCCTCCTTCTATGTCCAGCAGCCCAACTTCAACGGCCTCTTTGAGGATGTGGAGCTCATCGGCGAGGCGGTCCACGCCGCCGGCGCTATGTACATCATGGGCTGCAATCCTATCGCCCTGGCTATCATGAAGACGCCCAGAGACTGCGGCGCCGACGTGGCGGTGGGGGAGGGCCAGCCGTTGGGCATGCCCATCAGCTATGGCGGCCCCTACCTGGGCTTTATGGCTACCACCACCAAGCACATGCGCAAGCTGCCCGGCCGCATCGTGGGAGAGACAGTGGACTGCAAGGGCGAGCGCGCCTTCGTCCTCTCCCTCCAGGCCCGCGAGCAGCACATCCGCCGGGAGAAGGCCAGCAGCAACATCTGCTCCAACCAGGCCCTCTGCGCCCTGACCGCCGGTCTGTACATGGCCACGATGGGCCCCAGCGGCATGGCCGAGGCGGCCCGCCAGTCCATGGCCAAGGCCCACTACCTGGCCCGTGAGCTGTGCAAGATCCCCGGCGTGTCTCTGAAGTACGCGGGAGAGTATTTTGACGAGTTTGTCGCAGAGATGCCAAAGGCCAATGAGGCGCTCAAGGCGCTGGAGGAGGCCGATATCCTGGGCGGCCTGCCTGTTGAGGGCGGCGTGCTGTGGTGCGCCACGGAGAAGGCGACCAAGGAGGCCCTGGACAGGGCCGTCGCCATTGTGAAGGAGGTGTGCGCCGGATGAAACTGATTTTTGAGAAGAGCGTACCCGGCCGGGGCCTCAGCCTGCTGCCCGCCTGTGATGTGGAGCAGGTCGCCATGCCCGCCGGCCTGGAGCGTGAGACGGCGCCCCGCTTGCCGGAGATGAGCGAGACGGATGTCTCCCGCCATTACACCGAGCTCAACCAGCACGTCCACGGCGTCAACTGCGGCTTCTACCCCCTGGGCTCCTGCACCATGAAATATAATCCCCGTATCGACGAGGAGATGGCCGCGCTGCCCGGTTTCACCGGCGTTCACCCCCTGGCCCCAGCCCATACCACCGAGGGCTGCCAGGAGGTCCTGGATACCGCTAAAAAGTATCTGTGCGAGATCTTCGGCATGGACGACTGCACCTTCCAGCCCGCTGCCGGCGCCCACGGCGAGTTCACCGGCGTGCTGCTCATCAAGCAGTACCACGATTCCCGCGGCGATAAGAAGCGCACCAAGATCATCGTCCCCGACTCTGCCCACGGCACCAACCCCGCCACCGCCGCTATGTGCGGCTACGATGTGGTGAACATCGCCTCCGCTCCCAACGGCTGCGTGGATCTGGAGGCCCTGAAGGCCGTCCTGGGCGAGGATACCGCGGGATTGATGCTGACCAACCCCAACACCGTGGGTATCTTCGATGAGAACATCCTGGAGATCACGCGCCTGGTCCACGAGGCCGGCGGCCTGTGCTACTACGACGGCGCCAACCTGAACGCCGTCATGGGCGTGGTCCGCCCCGGCGACATGGGCTTTGACTGCATCCACTCCAACCTGCACAAGACCTTCGCCACGCCCCACGGCGGCGGCGGCCCCGGCGCTGGCGCGGTGGGCTGCAAGGACTTCTTGGCCAAGTTCCTGCCCAAGTCCGCTTCGATGGACGGCGAGGGCCATATCCAGGTCCGCTCCTTCGCGGGCAACTTCCTGGTGGTAGTGCGGGCCCTGACGTACATCATGACATTGGGCCGGGAGGGCATCCCCGAGGCCGCGCAAAATGCGGTGCTCAACGCAAATTACCTCCAGTCCAAGATCAAGGGTACCTTCCAGCCCGCTTTTGACCGCATCTGCATGCACGAGTTCGTGCTGGATCTGGCCGAGTTCAAGAAGGAGACAGGCGTGTCTGCTCTGGATGTGGCCAAATCCCTCATCGACTACGGCATGCATCCGCCCACAATGTACTTCCCCCTCATCGTCCACGAGGCCCTGATGCTGGAGCCCACCGAGACGGAGAGCAAGGAGACCCTGGACTGGGCCGCCGATGTGTACCGCCAGCTCTACGAGCTGGCCCACAAGGACCCCGAGTTCATGCACAACGCGCCGCATAACGCCCAGATCGGCCGTCCCGACGAGGTACGGGCCGCCCGGAACCCTGTGCTGCGTTACAGCTTCTGAGGAGACGGGAGGCGCCGGGAGAGGAGAAGCCCCGGCGCCCTCCGGAAAAATGAGACAACGGAATTGATATGACTTGATCGGGGACCGGGAAATGATGGAGCCTGGTCCCCGATTGAGATGACAGGAGGCAAATATGTACGATATTTTTATCATTGGCGGCGGCCCTGCGGGCTATGTGGGGGCCATCAAGGCCGCTCAGCTGGGGTTGACGGTGGCTCTGGCGGAGGAGCGCGACCTGGGCGGCACCTGCCTGAACCGGGGCTGCGTTCCCACCAAGGCGCTGATGCATGCCGCAGACGCTTACCGCCGGCTGGAGCAGCTGGGGGCCATGGGCATCACTGTGGAGAACCCCAACTTTGACTACGGGAAGATCCACGACTACAAGCAGGACACGGTTGAGAAGCTGCGCGGCGGCATTGCCCAGCTGCTGAAGGCCAACGGCGTTACAGTCTATCCCTGCCGGGCCTCGGTGCCCGCCCCCGGGAAGGTGACGGTGGGGGAGGAGACGGTGGAGGCAAACAATATCCTGGTGGCCACCGGGTCCTATCCCGGCATCCCTCCCATTCCCGGCGCGGACGACAAGGACGTCATCACCAGCGACGCGCTGCTCCAGGAGCTCAACCGCTTCTACCAGCGTCTGATCATCATCGGCGGCGGGGTGATCGGCGTGGAGATGGCCAGCGTCTACTCCGCCCTGGGCTGTGAAGTGACCGTTGTGGAGGCCATGGACCGGCTGCTGCCCATGATGGACCGGGAGATCAGCCAGAATCTGGCTATGATCCTGAAGAAACGGGGCGTGGCGGTCCATACCGGCGCCATGGTCTCCGGCATCAGCAGGGGGAAAGACGGGCTCACCTGCACCTTTACCACGAAGAAGGGGGAGGCTGCTGTCCATGGCGACGGCATCCTGATCTCTGTTGGCCGCCGGCCCAATACGGCCAATGTTTTTGAAGAGGGCTGCGCGCCGGAGATGGTCCGCGGCTTTATCCAGGTGAACGACTGGTACGAGAGCAGCGTGCCCGGCATCTACGCCATTGGGGACTGCAACGGCAGGCTGCAGCTGGCCCACGCTGCCGAGGTCCAGGCCCTCGCCTGCGTGGAGCATATCGCCGGGAAGACGGAGCCCTCCGTCAACCCCAATGTGGTGCCCTCCTGCGTCTATACTGACCCGGAGATCGCCTGTGTCGGTATCACCGCGGACGAGGCGAAGGAAAAGGGGATTCCCGTAGTTGTCGGCAAATACGTCATGAGCGGCAACGCCAAGACCATGATGGAGCACACCGAGCGCAGCTTCATCAAGCTGGTGTTCCACGCTGAGACGGACGTGCTGCTGGGCGCCCAGATGATGTGCCCCCGGGCCACGGATATGATCGCCGAGCTGACCACCGCTGTGGTGAACGGCCTCACCAGCCGCCAGCTTCTCTCCGCCCTGCGGCCCCACCCCACCTTTGTGGAGGCGGTGACGGAGGCGGTGGAGTCCGCCCATGGCCAGGCGATCCATGTTATGCCCTCCAAGCGTGCCTGATAGGAGAACCCGCATATGCCAATGACATTTATCGACGTATCCACCACCGACCCCACCTTTAATCTGGCGCTGGAGCAGTATGTCTTTGACAAGATGCCCAGAGACCGGGGGTATTTCCTGCTGTGGCAGAATGACAACGCCATCATCGTTGGGAAGCACCAGAACACCCTGGCTGAGATCAACGAGGACTTTGTCCGGGAGCGGGGGATCCGGGTGGTGCGTCGGCTCTCCGGCGGCGGCGCGGTCTACCACGATATGGGAAACCTGAATTTCACCTATATTGTAGATGCCTCCCAGGGGATGCAGCTGGACATGAAGCTCTTCTGCCAGCCGGTGGCGGACGCCCTCCGCGCCCTGGGGGTGGACGCACAGGTCAACGGCCGCAACGATATTACCATCGACGGCCAGAAGTTCTCAGGCAACTCTCAGTATATTCGTGAGGGCCGGGTCATGCACCATGGTACCATCATGTTCGACTCCGACCTGACGGTGGTTGGGCAGGCCCTGAATGTGAACAAGGAGAAGATCGCCGCCAAGGGCGTCAAGTCCGTCAAGAGCCGTGTCACCTCGGTGCGTCCCCACCTGCCCAGGGATATCTCCCTGCAGGAGTTCAAGTCCAAGCTGCTGGAGAGCATGTTCCAGGGCCAGCCCATGGAGGAGTATACTTTGACAGAGGCGGACATTGCCGCCGTGGAGGAACTGCGCGCCCAGCGGTACAACACCTGGGAGTGGAACTATGGCGCGTCCCCCGCCTGCTCTCTCCTCCGCCGCCGCAGGGTAGAGGGATGCGGGACCGTGGAGGCATACATCCAGACGGACAAGGGCCGCATCACGTCGCTCCAGTTCCGGGGCGATTTCTTCAGCACCGTGGAGCCGGAGGAGCTGGCCCGGCGCTTCGTCGGCCTGCGCCCGGTGGAGGAGGATTACCGCACCGCCCTGGAGGGGGTGGACGCGGGGCTGTATTTCACAGGGCTGGACAGCGGCACGCTTCTGGATATCCTCTGCCATGGATAGATCATCAGAAGAATCATAGAAGATCCCCGGCAGGTTTGATGGCCTGCCGGGGATCTTGTAATGTAATGGGAGAGGGATCTACAGGAAAAGGCCCATGATCACTGGCGTCACGTAGCACTCAATGACCGCGGCGATCACCGTCAAGGGGGCCACCAGCAGCACGATGACCCGCAGCAGGTCGCTGAGCAGGCTGATCTGAGGCAGGCGCTTAGGACTGCTGGTGACGATCCGGCACATATTGATGCAGAGAGAGACGCCGCAGGCCACGGAAAGCACCAGGGCGGGCAGCTCAAAGATGCCGTGGGGCAGGATGCCCGCCAGATACAGCAGAAGGGATACGCCGTTATTGTGATACCAGGCCAGCAGCAGGCCGATGAGAAAACCGTTGGAGATAAGGCTGACAAGAGGGAGGAAGACGAAGGGAATAAAGCCATAGGCTGCAGCCAGGAGCATGGCGCCCCAATTGTTGGCCAGCAGGGCAAACACGGAGAGATTCCCGGCCTGATCCACCACGCCCGAATCCTCCACCATCTCCATAAAGGCGGCGAGGACCATATCGATGATGTCGGGGGAGAGAAGGCCAGCTACCACGCCCAGCGCGATGGCGGCGCACATCGCCAGGGCGCACCAGCGGAGGATCCTGCCGAAGCCGGAGTACAAAAACCGCTTCAGCAGGCCATACTGCTCTTTCAGATAGCTCATACCAGCTTCTCCAGACCCAGCCTCAACCGGCGCAGGCACTCCTCGCGGCCTAAGATCTGGCAGATCTCAATGGCTCCGCCGGGGGTAACGGCCTGCCCCGCCGCCGCAATGCGGACCGGCCACATGAGGGTGGCGTTCTTTACCCCCAGCTCTTCTGCCAAGCCCATGAGACAGCCGTGGATCCCCTCCTGATCCCAGGTGGGAAGAGCCTCCAGGGCGGGGATCGCGGCCCTCAGCATGGCTCTGGCCACCTCGTCGTTGGTCTTGGACTTCTTGTTGGTGAAAAGGTCTTTCCCGTAGGCGGGCAGCGTCTCAAAGAAAGCGACTTTCTCAGGGATATCCGTCAGCTTTTCGCACCTGGCCTGGAGCAATGCTGCAATAGCAGCAGTATCCAGGGCGGGATTTTTGACCGCCTGGCGGATATAGGGCTCCGCGACGGCGTGGAACTGTTCCGCCGTCATGGCCCGGAGATAGAGGGCGTTGAAGTGGGTCAGCTTCTCAATATCAAAGATAGCGGGAGACTTGGATATCCCGGCGATATCAAATACCCTTGCCAGCTCGTCCAGGGAGAAGATCTCCTGCTCCGCCTGATCGCCCCGGGGGCTCCAGCCCAGAAGGGCCACATAGTTGAGGATAGCCTCTGTGAGGTAGCCCTGTGCCTTCAGGTCCTCATAAGAGGGGTCGCCGTGGCGCTTGCTCATCTTGTTGTGGGCGTCCCGCATCACCGGGGAGCAGTGGACGTAGGTGGGAACGGACCAGCCGAAGGACTGGTAGAGCAGGTCGTACTTGGGGGCGGAGGAGAGGTACTCGCTGCCCCGGACCACATGGGTGATGCCCATGAGATGGTCGTCGATGACGTTGGCAAAATTGTAGGTGGGCAGGCCGTCCCGCTTGATGAGCACCTGGTCGTCCAGGGTGCTGTTCTCCACGGTAATGTCGCCAAAAATGGCGTCGTGGAGGGTGGTAGATCCTCCGGCAGGAATCTTTTGACGGATGACATAGGGTTCCCCGGCGTCCACCCGGGCCTGGGCGGCGGCGGGGTCCAAGTCCCGGCAGGGGTCGGCGGCGCGGTCAAAGTCGCCGGAATCCTCCTCGCTCTCCGTCTTCTCGCAGAAGCAGTAGTAGGCGTGCCCTTTTTCCACAAGAAGCCGGGCATACTTGCCATAGGTGTCCCGGCGCTGGGACTGGATATAGGGGGCCACGGGGCCGCCCACGTCGGGCCCCTCGTCGTGATTGAGGCCGCATTCGGCCATGGTGCGGTAGATCACGTCCGTGGCGCCCTCCACCAGGCGGCCCTGGTCGGTGTCCTCGATGCGGAGGATGAAGGTACCGCCCGCGTTGCGGGCGATCAGCCATGTATACAGGGCAGTGCGCAGGTTGCCTACGTGCATATAGCCGGTAGGAGAGGGGGCAAAGCGGGTGCGGACCCTCCCGTGGGGAATCTTGGCCTCCATATCCGCAAAATACTGGGCGTCGTTCATCATATATGTCGTCCTCCGTATCGGTGGTATTGTGTGACACCCTATTATACCGAAAAGGGGGAGGCGGGTCAAGGGCGGCGGGAACAAATTCCTGGTTCCAGCGTCTGTTTTCTTGGGAAGACGGTTGTCAACTCAAACGGCTTGTGGTACAATTAAAAACTGCTGAGCCATATACGCATGATGCGATGAGGATAAAATAAAAGGAGCTATGTTACAATGGATGAGAAAAAAGTCATGCTCTCCGGTATCAAGCCCAGTGGTGATCTGACCCTGGGCTCTTATCTGGGGGCTATCAAAAATTGGGCTGAGCGGGCCGACCAGTTTGACTGCTACTATTTTATGGCGGACATGCACTCCATTACCGTGCGGCAGAATCCTGCCGATCTGCGCCGCCGTACCCTGGAACAGCTGGCCCAGTATATCGCCTGCGGCCTGGACCCGGAGAAGAACACCCTCTTTATCCAGTCCCACGTCCACCAGCACGCGGAGTTGGGGTGGGTCCTCAACTGCTACGCTATGTTTGGAGAGCTCAGCCGCATGACCCAGTTCAAGGATAAGTCCGCGAAAAATGCCGAGAATATTAACGGCGGCCTTTTCACATACCCCTCTCTGATGGCGGCGGATATCCTGCTCTACCAGCCGGATTATGTGCCAGTGGGGGAGGATCAGAAGCAGCACGTGGAGTTGACGCGAAATATTGTTCAGCGCTTTAACGGTATCTACGGCGATGTGTTCAAGATGCCGGAGCCCTATATCCCCAAGGTGGGGGCGCGGATCATGAGCCTGACCAATCCCACAGCCAAGATGAGCAAGAGTGAAAACGAAGACACTGGCCGCGTCACGTTGATGGATGACCCCGCCATTATCATGAAGCAGTTTAAGCGGGCGATCACCGACAGCGACACGGAAAACTGTGTCCGCTACGATCCGGAAAGCAAGCCGGGCGTTGCCAACCTGATGACCATCTATGCCGCTGTCACCGGCAAGAGCTATGATGAGATCGAGGCGGAGTTTGCCGGCCAGGGCTACGGCAAGTTCAAGCCCGCCGTAGGCGAGGCCGTGGTGGAGACGCTGCGCCCCATCCGGGAGGAGGCGTCCAGAATGATAAAAGACAAGGCCTACCTGGAGAGCGTTTACCGCGCCGGTGCGGAAAAGGCGTCCTATGTGGCGGAGAAGACCCTGCGCAAGGTCTACAAAAAAGTCGGCTTTGTGGCCAGATAAGCGGGGGCGGACAGAGAAATGTATACCATGTTTGACCGGACAAGCGTACTGCCTGTTATCTTTGCCCTTGGCGTATCCATGCTGATCAGCTTCGCCGCCACGCCGCTGGTGAAGCGCCTGGCCTATAAGATCGGCGCGGTGGACGTGCCCAAGGACGGCCGCAGGATGCACGACCATCCCATCCCCAGGCTGGGCGGCCTGGCCATTTTTGTGGGCTTTATGATCAGCGTGCTGCTCTTTGCGGAGATTGACCGCCCTCTGCGGGGCATTTTGCTGGGCTCCTGCCTCATCGTGGCGGTAGGCGTGGTGGACGACTCCCACCCCCTGGGCGCCGGCGTCAAGTTCATCCTTCAGATCGTTGCGGCGCTGATTGCTGTGTGGCATGGCGTGATCATCCAGACCATTGCCAATCCGTTTCCCTTCAGCGGCACGCCCTATTGGGACTTCGGCGTAATGGCTGTCCCCATCACGGTCATCTGGATCGTGGCCGTTACCAACTCCGTCAACCTCATTGACGGGCTGGACGGGCTGGCGGACGGCGTGAGTACCATCGGCGCGCTGACCATGCTGATCATCGCGCTGATGATGGGCAACCTGGAGATGGCGGTCATCTGCGCGGCCCTGGTGGGGGCCTGCCTGGGATTCATCCCCTATAACCGCAACCCTGCCAAGATCTTTATGGGCGACACCGGAGCGACCTTCCTGGGCTATATCCTGGCCACGGTCTCTGTGACGGGCCTCTTCAAGCTCTATGCCATGATCTCTTTTATTGTGCCCTTTATCATTCTGGGCTTTCCCATCTATGATACGGCCTCCGCTTTTATCCGCCGCATCCTCAAGGGCCAGAATCCCATGAAGGCGGACCGCAGCCACACCCACCACAAGCTCATTGACATGGGCATGAACCAAAAGCAGGCGGTGGCCACGCTGTACATGGTGGCCGGCGTGCTGGGTCTGTTCGCGGTGATGATCGTCACCAGCGGCTATTTGAAGGTGATCTTATCCATCGTGGCTTTGATCGCCACGGCCTATACGGTGGCCCGCATTGCCCGCTACCCCCATGAGCACCACAAGAAAGAGCAGGAGGAACAGCACAGGGAGCAGCCCTCCCCCAGCAGCACCCCGGTTGAAGAGGGGAGCCTTCCTGCTCAGTCGGAGAGCACTACGGGAGAAAAGAAGGAGCCATAAATGGAAAAGCTGCGTATTATGAGCGTGTTCGGCACCCGGCCGGAGGCCATCAAAATGGCGCCTTTGGTCAAGGAACTGGCCGGCCGGGCCGAGATCGAATCCATCTGCTGCGTCACCGCCCAGCACCGGGAGATGCTGGACAGCGTGCTGGAGGTATTTGACCTGAAGCCCGACTGGGATCTGGACATCATGACGCCCCGGCAGACCCTCTCCACAATCACCAGCAAGTGCCTCACCGGTATGGACGAGGCTATTGACGCCTTAAAGCCCAACATGATCCTGGTCCACGGGGACACCTCCACCACTTTTGCCGGGGCCCTCTCCGCCTTCTATCACAAGGTCCCTGTTGGCCATGTGGAGGCAGGGCTTCGGACCTATGACAAATACTCCCCCTATCCGGAGGAGATGAACCGCAAGCTTGTTACCGCCATTGCGGACCTCTATTTCTGCCCCACGGAGAATAACCGGGAGAATCTGCGCAGGGAGGGCGTGACAGAGGGCGTGTTCGTCACAGGGAATACGGTTATCGACGCCCTGAAAACAACAGTGCGCAAGGATTATACCTTTACAACTGAGGAGCTGAACGCACTGCCTTATGACAGCAAAAAGATCCTTCTTGTGACCTGCCACCGCAGGGAGAACTATGGCCAGAGCATGGAGGACATTATGTCGGCACTGGCAGAGATTGCCGGGACCCATGGGGATGTGGAACTGGTCTATCCCGTCCACCTCAGCCCTGTGGTCCAGGAGTGCGCCCACCGCCATCTGGACGGGATCGGGAACGTCCACCTGATCCCCCCCCTGGCCGCCGACGAGATGCACAATCTCATGGCCCGGTGCTACCTGGTGCTGACCGACTCCGGCGGGCTCCAGGAGGAGGCGCCTGCCCTGGGCAAGCCTGTGCTGGTGCTGCGCCGGGAGACGGAGCGGCCCGAGGCCGTCCGCGCCGGCACGGTGAAGCTGGCGGGTGTGGCCCGCGGCGATATCGTCCGCATGGCGGACGAGCTCATTGACGACAGCGCGGCCTACGCCGCCATGGCCCACGCTGTGAACCCCTACGGGGACGGCGAGGCCTGCCGCCGGATCGCGGACGCGATCTTGTGGCATTTCGGCAGGGGGGAGCGCCCGGAGGATTTTTGCTCGTGAGCGCTGGAACGGTCGGTAATTTGAGGTAAGCCCACTGGCAGAGGGGAGGTGCTGCTCTCTGAATAAAAATAGCAGGATGACCTACTTCAGCGTTGGATTGTGTGTTCTCTTGGTGGTTGTGGTTTTGCTGCTGGCCCAGGGGGGTCCCCGGCGGAGCGGCGGCATCGCCCTGCCGGAGACGCCCGCCGATACGGGAGCCACAGGGGAGGAGAGCGGGCAGAGCGGTTTGAACGAGATCCGCATTACGCCGGAGACGGTCCGCCCCGCCATCAACACCCTCTCGCGTCCGGTGGCCTATCAGAGGACTCAGACGGTGGAGACCTTCTGGAGCGGCGGAAGCGGAAAGTCTGTGTCCCAGGTGGCTGTCAGCGGGAGCTATACCAGGATTGACACCGCCATGCCGGACGGCAGCACCTACCATATGCTTGTCACCGGCGCCGCCGCCGCTGTGTGGTACGATGACGATGCCTCCTCGCCTACGGTTCTCCAGGCCGAGAAATTTACCGCCGATATTGCCCAGAGGATGCTGTCCTATGAGACGGTCCTGAGCCTGCCTGTGGAGGATATCGCCCAGGCGGACTACCGGGAGGAGGACGGCGTCTACTGCATCTATGTCGCCACCCAAGAGGACGAGGACGGCTATGCCGACAGCTACTGGGTCAGCGTGTCCAGCGGCCTGCTGTTGAAGGCGGAGCGCCGATGCGGCGGTGAGCTGGTCTATCGCTTTACCAGCTCTGAGCCGGAGGGGACACCTCCGGAAGAGGAGCTTTTCCAGCTGCCTGCAATGGTCTTACTCAACCAGGCCCTGGGAAGCGGAACATGAGAAAAGCCCCGATGTACAGGTAGAAATCCTGGTACATCGGGGCTTTTCAGACTTTCCTCATTTGTTTTGGGCGTTTGGATCGAATTGCAGGGCGCCGCTGACTGTCCGGAACACAGGGGAGGAGCCCCAGCCGGACATCTGGAACTCCAAAGCGGTTGTGACGGGGTACTGTGCCCAGCCTCTCTGGTGGGTGTATTCAATCCAGGTGTCGATAGTCCAGCTATCCTGCACTTCCTGAATGATATAGGACAAATAGCCGCGGTGGTTTTCGCCCCTGCTTGGCATGGAGAAGGCCGCGAACACATAGGGGGAGGTCTGTGCGTCCCCAAAGAAGCTGAAAGCGGCATAGGGGTTTTCTTCCAGCAGATAGTAAGGGGCGGTATAGCGCTGCCCGTCCCTGTCATAGAGCAGACGGCCGCTGAGATCACCGGCGGCACGCCAGAGCTTCTCAAAACGGTAGGCCGGCCAGAGCTGGATGGCCTCCGTCCCATAAAATCCTGGATCAACTGTCCAGAGAAAGTGGTGGATGATCTTCCACTGCTCCTGCTCTCCGGGAAGCTCCACAGCAACGCTGGTGATATGGAACCCTTTGACCTCCTCCGGGGCGATGCCGGTGATGCGTTGGATCTCCCTTGGACTATCCAGGCTATCCGCCGCAAAGTCCTCTGCGGCAGACACTACGCGCAGGGCGCCTTTGCAGGCAGCCAGGTCCTCCTCCGACAGATCCTCCAATACTGCGGCGGGGAAGTCCAGGGCAAGAAGCTGCTCTCTGATCTCTCCAGCTTCCGCGCTGTCCGACACCTCCTCGGGCGTCCAGTCCATGGGGTAGCTGTGGAAGAACAGATAGCCGCAGGCGATTCCAGCGGCGAGGACAGCAAGAACCGCAATCACAACAGTCCGGTCCGAAACCCGCACGGAGGCTGCCCGGATCGTATATCCGGATTCATCAAGGACCCTGGACAACCGGAAGAGGCTGCGGAGGATCAGGGCATAGACGGCGATCATGATGAGCACGAGAGGGATTATGCCGACCTGAAGCAGGAAGAGCAGCCAGAGAACTGCGTACCAGAGGATCAGGGCGGCCGCGCTGCCGCCCCGGGAGGGCAGGACGGTCTTCTGCTGTATGACGCTGAGGCCCTTCCAGAAGGCGAGCAGCAACAGAAACAGCAGCGGCTGGCCCACAGAGATCAGGACGCTTGTCACCTGCGAAAAAAGCGCGGCGTCCGGAAAGATGACTGCGTTCAGGATCAGGGAAACCAGGTGACAGGCCATCCGCGCTGCGGAGAGGATCCAGCACAGCTTCAGCCAGACGCTCTCATTGCGGAGCGTTCGGAACCCCAGCAGGCAGAGGAGAAGGCCGATCGTGGGCAGAATGTAGTTCAGGCCCCAGAAGTCGAACATCACAGTGGCCAGGGCCATGCCGACAAGGATCTGATCCATGGCCTTCCGCCAGGGCGTCACTTCTGTCACTATGTCGTTGGGCGGCAGCTCCGGCACGCTGTGTACAAGCATGGAATCAAAGTCCGTTTCCTGCATGGAGGCCCATTCCTGGTCACGCATGTCCCTCACCTCCCAGTATATTGCGCAGCTGCTTTTTCAGGCGGTACAGCTTTCCCTCCACTGCCCGTTCCGTCATGCTGAACTCGGAGGCGATCTGGGCGGTGGATTGCAGATAGTAGTATTTCCGATAGAACAGGACCAGATCCTTTGGGGACAACTGCTCCAAGGCCCCCTTGACCGCTTCCCGCCGCTCCATCTCCAGGACTGCTTCCTCCGGCGTCGGCTCCGACGAGGGGAGCTGTGGCGGGATGTCTCCCGCCATATCAATGCTTTTGCTCTTCCGTGCCATGTTCAGTGCGGTGTTTCGGGTGATCGCAGTCAGCCAGGCGCGCCAGTTCCCGCGCTCCCGGTCGAACAGATCGATCCTGTCCCAGACCCGCATGGCGACCTCGGACAGGCATTCTGCCTGGTCCTGCGGATCAGGCAGAATGGGGGCAATGATGTAGCGCATCAGAGGACCATAGTGCTTGAGAAGCGCTTCGGCGCCTTTTTCGTCCCGCTGTTGGATCAATCCAATGATTTCCTGTTCCAGCACGCTGCCACCCCCTTTTTACTCCTATATTTTATTGTACACGAAACAGCGCAGAATCCCACGAAAAACTTGCGAAAAACTGTAAATACATGGAAACAGCTTGCCACATTTTATGAAAAAAGAGGCTCCCCGGCAGGACGCTGCCTGCACGGGGTGCCTCTTTCTCCCATGTTGTGGTCGCTTGGGCATGTTTCATTCCGCGACTCGGGCTGTTAACAGCCTGGAGCCATATCGGCAGGGAAGCCTCAGAGGATCAGCAGCAGCCCCAGGGCGATGAGCAGCTCCTCGTCCTCGCCGTCTTTAAACAGAAGGAAGAGGATCACCAGGAGCAGGAGGTCGCCGGTGTCGATCTCGTCCAGCTTCAGCTTTCCCAGCAGGCCGGAGAGAAAGCCCTTTTTGTCGCCGCCTCTTGGAGGCGCGAAGGGGCCGAATCCCTCCCAACCGGAACTTTCCTGCCGGGTATTACTCTGCTGGGGATCTCCCTGGGGGGGCGCTTCCCAATACGTCTGCTCATATGCCTGCTGCCGGGGCCCCTCATCTGTACGGGAGGACCCGCCGGAGGGCGGCGGGTCCTCCTGGACAGGAATGCGCTGGTATACGCCGGCATCGTTGCGAATATAGCGGTTATACATTGGGATCACCCATGGTTGTCAATAGCTTTTTTCCCACATGGAGGAGCTTTGCCGCTTTTGCGGCCCGCTCCACCTTGTCCCGGCGTTCCGGCTTGAGGAAAGGCTGCAGCGCATACAGCAGCTGCATGCGCTGGTCGGAGGCGCTGTTGTTGGTCAGTTCGCTTACCAGGGGAAGGAGCCTCTGGATCGTTTTTGGATCGATCTGCCCAAGCAGGTCTCCAAGGCCGGAGAGAGCGCCCAGCCCTCCCGGCAGACCGCTCTGCACGCCGGAGGGCGGCGGGGGAGAGGGGGGCGCCGGACTTTCCCCGCCCTGTGGCTGCCTGCTGCCGCCGTCTCCCGAGGAGCCGCCCAGGTTAAGGGATTGGGCCAGGCTTGCCACCTGCGCCATGGCGTCCGGGTTGGACAGAATGGCATTCAGTTTTTCTTCAAACTCACTCAATGCCGATCCCTCCTCTCCCGGCGCATGGACTTATTTCCCTTCGATGGACTGGCTGAGCCGCCGCAGCAGCTCGGCGCCGCCAGGGCTGCTGGTGATGGACTGGACCAGCTGACTGAGCTGGGCCGTGTTCCCTTTGGCAGCCTCCTCGGCTATCTTCTGCAGGGACGCCTGGTCCTGCCCTTTCGTCAGCATACTGGCCAGGGCCTGGGCGTCCGGGGACTGGGCCACCTGCTGAAGGGCCTTCTTGTTGCCCAGCAGCTGCTGTAGATTGGGTTGGTTTGACTGTTTCATGGTGTAGCCTCCCGCATCGTTGTCTCTCCAGTATATGAGGCGGGAGAAAAAAATGTTCCCCCATCCGGCCGGCCGATGGGGGAACGAATACGGGAGAGGTCAGACTTTCTGCGCGGCCCCGCCGTGGTCGCACCAGAGCCGAAGGGTACAGTTTTCACAATCCGGGCGCCTGGCCACACATACTGCACGGCCGTGGAGCACCATGCGGTGGCAGAAATTGTTGCTCTCCTCCGGTGGGATGCACTGGCGCAGCTGCTGTTCTACCTTCAGCGGGTCCTTGCTGCCGTCGGTGATACCCAGCAGGCCCGTGATGCGGATGCAGTGGGTGTCGCAGACATAGCCCTCCTTGCCGTACACATCGCCCAGGATCAGATTGGCGGTCTTGCGGCCCACGCCGGGCAGCCGCAGCAGGTCCTCCATCGTGTCGGGGACCCTGCCGCCATACTCCGCCAGAAGCATTTTGCTGGCGGCCACGATATCCCGCGCCTTGGCCCGCCAGAAGCCCGTGGAATGGATGATTTCTCCCACTTCCTCCTCGGTGGCGGAGGCCAGTGCTTCCAGGGTGGGAAATTTGGCGTACAGCACCGGCGTCACCAGGTTGACACGGGCGTCGGTACACTGTGCCGCCAGCCGGACGGAGAACAGCAGCTCATAAGCCTTCTCCGGATCATACGCCAGGGAGCACTCCGCCTCCGGATACAGGTTTTTCAGTTCCTCAATAATGGCCTGGATAGACGCTTGGTCTTTCATGATATCACCTCAGCGCCTATCGTATCATATTCTTCGACGAATTTCGAGAAAAATATCTGTGCAAAGGGAAAAAAATGTGGTATGATGTATAGCACGCCGCCGATAGGCGGCACAGGAGGCATACTACCGTGAAACTATTGTTCAAGCAGCGCTTCTTTTCCTGGTTTGACAGCTACGATATCTACGATGAGGCGGGCAGCACTGTTTTTACCGTGGAGGGAAAACTCAGCTGGGGCCACTGCCTGCATATCCTGAACGCTGCCGGGGAGCATATCGGCACGGTCCAGGAGAAGGTGATGACGTTCCTTCCCCAATTTGAGCTGTACGCCTATGGGGAGTACCTGGGCTGCCTGAAAAAAGAGTTTACTTTTTTTGCGCCCAAGTTCACCATCGACTGCAGCGATTGGCAGGTGGAGGGGGACTGGACGGCGTGGAATTATGCGATCACCAGCCCCACCCAGGGCCTTGTGGCCACCATCAGCAAGGAGCTGTTCAACTGGACGGATACCTACGTCATTGACGTGCCGGACCAGGCCAATGTGCTGTGCGCGCTGATGGTGGTATTAGCCATCGACGCGGAGAAGTGCGACTGATCCGCCTTCCCCCAAAAACGACAAAGGAAGGGAGTGGGAAGTTATGGACCGCCCTCTGGCAGACAGGATCAGGCCCCAGACCATCGACGAGGTGGTGGGCCAGCGCCACCTGCTGGGCCCCGACGCTCTGCTGCGCCGCTTCATTGAGAAGGGGACCGACGCCAACATGGTGTTCTATGGCCCCTCCGGCACGGGAAAGACCACCATTGCCAACATCATCGCCAAGCGGACCCACCGCACCCTCTATAAGCTCAACGCCACAACGGCGTCCCTCCAGGATATCAAGGATATCATGGCGGACGTGGGTACTATGATGGCCCCGGGCGGCGTGCTGCTCTATCTGGATGAGATCCAGTATTTCAATAAAAAGCAGCAGCAGTCCCTGCTGGAGTTCATGGAAAACGGCTCCATCACCCTTATCGCCTCCACCACGGAGAACCCCTATTTCTATGTCTACGCCGCCCTTTTGAGCCGTAGCACGGTCTTTGAGTTCAAACCCGTCACCGCATCGGACGTGCTCCCGGCGGTGGAGCGGGCGCTGGGGATCGTTGCGAAGGAGAGCCAGCTTCCCCTCAAGTGGGAGGAGGGGGTCCCGGATCACATCGCCCACGCCTGCGGCGGGGATGTGCGCAAGGCGATGAACGCGGTGGAGCTGCTCTACGAGTCGGCTGTCCCGGTCAAGGGGGAGCTCCTGATCACCGTGGCCGACGCCCAGCAGGTGGCCCAGCGCAGCGCCATGCGCTATGACAAGGGGGGAGACGCTATGTACGACATGGCTTCCGCCCTGATGAAGTCCCTGCGGGGCAGCGACCCCGACGCGGCGCTCCACTACCTGGCCCGCTTCCTGGAGGCGGGGGATCTCATCACACCATGCCGGCGGCTGCTGTGCTCTGCCAGTGAGGACGTGGGTATGGCATATCCCCAGGCTGTCTCTATTGTAAAATCCTGCGTGGATACTGCCATGCAGCTGGGGCTGCCGGAGGCGCAGCTGCCCCTGGCCCAGGCCGCCATCCTACTGGCAACCGCGCCCAAATCCAACAGCGTGGTCAGCGCTATCGGCGCAGCCTGGGCGGATGTGAAAGCGGGGAGGACAGGCGGTATTCCCCGGGAACTGCAAAATGTCCATGCGGATACCACCGGCCAGGAGAGGGCGCAGAACTATCTCTATCCCCATAGCTACCCAGGCCACTGGGTCAGACAGCAGTACCTGCCGGATGAGCTGGTGGGAACAACTTACTACCAATACGGCGACAACAAGACCGAACAGGCGGCAAAGGCGTATTGGGAGAAGATCAAGGGCGATCAGTAGGTCCAGCCCTCCACTGTGCCGTCGGTGATGAAATAGTGGAGCTCCTTTGGGACCGCGGCGGGGCCTAGATCCTGGATGATCTGCAGCTTGATTTTGCGGCTGTCCGGGCGGATGGATTTGATGTATACGGAAACCGCATCTCCGGGAAGCAGGCCGCTCTTCCAGTCCGCCAGGCCCGACAGGTTGGGGGTCAGCTCCACGAATACGCCGTATTCCCGGATGCTGCGGACAGTGCCGGTAACGGTGTCTCCCGGGGCAAAGCCGGCGGCATTCTCCAGCCAGGTCCCCAGAAGCTCCTTCTGGCTGAGATAGAACCGGCTGTTTTCCCGGTCCACGGCAGTCACTGCGGCTAAGATATCCTGTTCCACCCGGAGCCTGTCAGAGGGGTGGCTGATGCGGGACACGGAGAGGTTTTCCAGGGGAATAAGGGATATGACGCCGCACCCCAGATCCACAAAGGCGCCGAAGTCGGCCAGATGTGTGACCCTGGCGGGGAGCACCCTACCGGGGCCGGCGTTTTCCAGCAGCCAGGCGATGGCCTGCTCCTGAGCTGACCGGCGGGACAGTGTCAGCCTGGGTTTGCCGCCGCCGTCCACAGATATGCTGTTGACCGTAAAGCAAACAGGCTTTCCAACCCTTGAGAGAACTGCGATATCGCGTTCAGCTCCGCTGACAGACGGATGGACGGCGTCGCAACGAGGGATGATGCCCTCATAGCCGCCAAAGCGGACGTGGAGATCCCGCTGGCTGTCACACCGGACAGCGGTGCCGCAGAGGACACGCTGATCCTCCATGGCCTCCCGGAGGGCGGAGAGCGGTTGATGCTCCGGGAAGAGAGGGCACACGCCCTCTGGTAAAAATTCATTTCTGCGCAAGCGATACACCATCCTATCTTTTTGATAAACCATTTTATGCGGCGCAGTGCTTGGCCGTTGAGGATCTGAGGTGAGTTTCCTGGACTTGAAGCTGAACCAGCAGGTGGAATTGAAAAAGCAGCACCCATGCGGCAGTAAGATATGGACCATCCTGCGGGTGGGCATGGATATCAAGCTGCGGTGCAATGGCTGCGGCCATGAGCTGATGCTCCCCCGCAGCAAGGCTGAGAAGGCCATCAAAAAAATCCTGAACGAGGAGGATGCCAGATGAATCAAAAATGGACGAAGATCATTTCCAGGGTAATTATCGCCCTGCTGGTACTTACCATGCTGGCGGGCCTGATCCTGCCGATGCTCGCCTGATCCCGTAGGGAGAAGGGAACGTCTGCCAGAGCTGCAAAGAAGCCGGAGTGCCGCGATCCAACAAGGATCGCGGCACTCCGGCGCTTTGACAGCATTTGGGGTCTATGGCAAGAAAACTCGCCGCCTATTTGCCGGCCAATTGCTTGACCAACGCCTCATTCGGGGTCACATAGGCCGTCTGGTAGGGGTCATATACCACCATGCCGGGCCGGGCGCCGGCCGGCTTTTTGACATAGCGAGCCTGGGTGTAGTCCACCGCCACCTGACCGCCCTCCCGTCCCTGGGAGAACCAGGCGGCCAACATGGCGGCCTCCGTCATGGACTGCGGGTCCGGCTCCTGTCCTTCGGTACATAGGATGACATGGGAGCCGTGGATGCGCTGGGTGTGGAACCAGTAATCGGATCTGGCCGCTTCCCTGGTCAGCTGGTCGTTCTGGGCGTTGCTGCGTCCCACCAGGATCTTCAGACCTGTGCTGGAGAAAAATACCCGGGGACGGCTGGGCGCCCGCTTGGGCTCCTTCCTGCCGCGGGACTGGCCCTTCAGATAGCCGGCGTCCCGCAGCTCCTGGCGGATCTCGTTGAAGTCCTGCTCCGTCTCCGCGCGGCTGAGCTCGTCCAGCACGCTTTCCAGCCAGTCCCGCTCCCGGCGCGCGATCGCCATCTGCTCGGTGAGATATTTCTCCGCTGTTTTCGCTTTGTTGTACTGCTTAAAATACTTGGCTGCATTCTGTTGAGGGGTCAGCAGCGGGTCAAGGGGGATGTCTATTTCCGGGCAGTCCGCCTCATAGTAGTTTTGGGCCCGCAGATCTTTCTGCCCCTTCTCCATGCGGTAGAGATTGGCAGTGATGAGCTCGCCGGATAAGCGCAGCCTGTCCCGATCCTGGGTCCGGGCATACTCTTTCTCCTGGAGGGCCAGCTTCCTGCGGATGCGGTCTCTGGCATTTGTGGCGGCGCGCTGAAGATCCTGCCCCTTCTGCCGTACCCGCTCCAGCTGTTCTTTTGTCTCATAAAAGGCGTCCAGCAGGGCGGAGAAGCTGTCCCAGCGCACCAGCTCCATAGCCTCTCCGTACTGGGAGATAGGAAGATAGGAGAAATCGAAGGGTTTTCCATCTTTTGTAAGCATATAAGCTGTAAAGGAATGATCCTTCACAGATTTTTGCCAGGATAGGAAGGCGTCCCGCAGCCTCTCCCGCTGGGCCTGCGTCTCCAGGCGGGCATCCGGGCTGCCGCAGCCCTGGTGGGCGATCTCCCGGCAGACCAGGGGAGAGAGGCCGAAGAAGCTGTCCAGCAGAAAACCGCTGGCCTCCGTATCTGTTCCGGTGCGGGAAAGCAGGCGGGCAAAGCTCTCCCCATCCGTTTCCAGCGGGTCCGCCTTCTCCTGGACGGGAGGGAGGCGGTAGAAGAGGCCGGGCAGTATCTGCCGGGACTCGCTCATCTCCATGTCTACCCGGCGCAGGCAGTCGATGATGCGCTCCTGGCCGTCAAGGAGGATCAGATTGGAGCGCCTGCCCATACACTCCAATATCAGTTTTCGCTCTCCTGGCTCTCCCAGCTCGTCCACCATGTCGATGGTCAGGCATACCACCCGCTCCAGGCTGGGCTGATGAATAGAGGCGATCCGTCCTCCGCCCAGGTGCTTGCGCAGGAGCATACAGAACATGGGCGGGGCGGCGGGATTTTCCCGTGAAATGCCTGTCATGTGGATGCGGGACTGACTGGCCCCTGCGGAGAGCAGGAGCTTCTGATTGCCACGCAGGGTGAGAACGATCTGATCCCTTGCGGGCTGCTGCACTTTTTCGATGCGCAGCCCAATGATCGTCTTCTGCAGCTCCTGTATCACGCCGGTCAGGCATACAGCGTCAAGTGGCATGGTCGGTTTCCTCCATCATAACGGCAAAGAGCTGATTGATCCGGCCCCTGGCGCCGTGCAGGTACAGATATCCCAGCAGGCATTCCAGAGCGGTGGCCTTCAGATAGTCGCTGCGGCTGGCATGCTGCGGGATGGTGTTGACGTGGGCGTTGCGGCCCCGCTTGAAGACCGCCAGCTCCTCCTGGGAGAGCAGCGGCAGGATCTTATCGGCCTTTTCCGCCTGGGCGGGCGCCTTCACCAGCTCTACAGCGGCCCGGTGGAGCCCCTTTCCGGTGGCCTTGCCGTGGACGCAGAGATAGGAGCGGACCAGCAGCTCATATACCGCATCCCCCAGGTGGGCCAAGCCGATACTGCTGATGCCGCGGATCTCGTCCTCGGCTACATGTAAGTCAAAGTAGTCTTCCATAGTTTCTCCTGGATATGAGGGTTTCTCTATTCTTTTTCCGACAGGTACGCCTCCGCCGCCAGAAGGACTTCCTCATCGGTGGCAAAGGTGATGCGCTCCCGGGTCTCCTGGAAGGGCAGCCAGGCAAGCTCGGCGATCTCCTCCTCCTGGGCGCGCTCCGTTCCGCCATATGGGGTGGCCAGGAAGAAGATCACATCTTTGATGACTCCCTGCTTGGGATAGTAGGTGACGACCTGGCGGAAGCTGGTGTCGATTTCGGCGCGCAGGCCGGTTTCCTCCTGAATTTCCCGTTCCGCCGTCTCCGCTTCTGTCTCGCCGCCCTCCACGTGGCCCTTTGGAAAGCTCCAGTGGCCGCCGTTGTGCCGTGCCAGAAGGTACTGGCGCCGGCCCTCTGCCAGCCGCCATATCACAGCGCCGCAGGACTTCTCCTCCACGGCCTTGTGAAAGCTGCCGCCGCTGCCCCAGGTCCAGGTCCCGCCGTGGGCGCCGATCTCAAAGTGGAGCTTGGCGATGCCCAGGTCCACCAGGGAAGAAGCGCCCTCGTCGGTCAGATAGACCTCCACGGAGTGATCCCGCTTCTTCACAAAACGGTAGCCCTGGCGGTTCAAGGCGGAGGGGGCGCGCTGGACAGCCGCCATGCCGGACATGAACCAGCTGGGAGCATGGTTCAATCCGGAGGCCAGCTCCGCCACGTTCTTTCCAGAGCGCTTTGCCACGCGGCGGATCAGTTTCTCGCGGCCGGTGCGCTCCTCCGGTGTATGGCCAATGGCGGCCACGCAGACCAAGGCCTCGCCGTCGTCCAACAGGGCCTCGCAGGGCTTCCTGTCATAGGTGCCGCCTACCCAGCAGGTCCCCAGCCCCATGGCGGTGGCAGTGAGGATGATCAGCTCGCCGTAATAGCCGCACTTCTCCTCCAGGTCCGGGTCTTCGGCCCGCCCGGCGAAAAGAAGGAAGTTGCTGACTCCCTTCAGCATACCATAGCTTTTGGAAAAGGAGCCAAAGGGCTCCCCCTGGCCGCAGATGAGCCTTATGTGCAGACCGGAACGGTCATTGCACCGGCTGATGGCTTTTTCCAGTTCCTGCTGTTGTGCCTGGGAGATGGGGTCGGGCAGATAGCGGCGGAGGGAGGTGCGGACGGTGATAGCGTCGGACAGCGTCATATCGGGCTCCTTTCTGCATGCCGCCGGGGGAGCGCTCCCCCAGATGCGGGAAGATATAGGGATCATGGTACAGTATGTATTATACCATGCCCCAGTGGCAAGTCAAGAAAGTGTGGAGCTGCATGGCGCCTGTCTGCTGCTGGAATGCGGATAGGCGCAGACGGCAGGCGCTGCGCCTCCGTCCACATCCAGGCGGCAAATGCCAGAGAGTATGTGCAGCGCCGCCCTGCTGGCTCCTATGCAGAAGGGAAGGACGCGGTCATACCGCTCCCGCGCCAGTCATAGGATGGAGGAGGGAAGAGGTGGGGGCGACTGTCTGGGCGGGGCGCTGCCTGGCAGCGCTCCATTTTCCTGTTGGGACAGAAAAATCTGAAAGGAGAGAATGCGTGGAGAAGTTGATGGAGCTTCTGATGGGCGTCGATGGCGTTGGAGGGCTTTTGGGAGAGGGCGGTATCGAACGGACCATCAACGATGTCGTCTGGGGGATCCCTGCAATGGCCCTGATACTGGGCGCAGGCATCCTGCTGAGCGTGCTGTGCGGGTTCCCGCAGTTCACAAAACTGGGGTACATCTTCAGGAATACCCTGGGCAAGGCGCTGAAAAAACAGGAGACAAAGAAGGGGGCTGTCTCCCCATTCAAGGCGATGTGTACGGCCCTGGCCGCGTCCATCGGCACAGGCAACATCGCCGGTGTGTCCGGCGCGATCGCCATTGGCGGCCCCGGCGCCGTGTTCTGGATGTGGGTTTCCGCCCTGGTGGGCATGTGCACCAAATACTCGGAAGTGACGCTGGCGGTGAAGTACCGGGAGCGCAATGCCAGCGGAGACTGGGTGGGCGGCCCTATGTACTACATCAAAAACGGCCTGGGCAGGAACTGGAAATGGCTGGCGGTGGTCTTCGCCGTCTTTGGCGGCCTGGCCTCCTTTGGGATCGGCAACCTGACCCAGGTCAACACGATTGCCGGCACGATCAACGAGGCGGTCGCCGGTTTTGTGCCCACCACCGAGGGACAGAAGGAGGCGATCGCCCTGGGGATCGGCATTGTCTGCGCTGTCATCGTCTTTGTCGTACTGGTGGGCGGCATCCAGCGGATCGGCGACGTCTGCGCCCTGCTGGTGCCGGTCATGGCGATCATCTACGTGCTGGCGTCCCTCTGCGTCATTATCTTCAATATCACCGCGATCCCTCACGCCTTTGCCGCGATCTTCAAGGGCGCCTTCGCTCCCGCCTCCGTGGCCGGCGGCCTGGCGGGCGTCGGCATCCGGAAGGCCATCACCAAGGGCGTTGGCCGCGGGATCTTCTCCAATGAGGCCGGCCTGGGCTCCGCCCCCATTGCCCATGCCGCGGCGGATGTGGAGGATCCCGTGTCCCAGGGGATCTACGGCGTGTTTGAGGTCTTCATGGATACCATTGTGGTGTGTACTATGACCGCCATGGTGGTGCTGCTGGGCGTGGGTGTGGACAACATCCCCTATGGCGTGGATCAGGGGGCGGCATTGACCATCGCGGGGTTCAGATCCGTGTTTGGCGGCGTGCTGCCCGGCGTGATCGTGGCCCTCTGCCTGAGCCTTTTTGCCCTGTCCACTGTTCTGACCTGGGGGCTGTACGGCACCCGCTGCTTTGAGTTCCTGTTTGGGAACAAGGCGGGGAAGGTTTACCAGGTCATCTTTGCCGTTTTTGTGGTGGTAGGCGCCACCATGGAGCTGGAGACCGCCTGGCATATTGCCGACACTCTCAACGGACTTATGGCCCTTCCAAACCTGGTGGCGGTGATCGCTCTGAGCCCGGTGGTGGCAAGGCTGACAAAGGAGCACTTTGCCAAGGCCGGCCGGCTTGGACGGTAGCGCGCCCGGCTCTCCCGCTTTTATAAAAGGATACGGGCAGCCCCGGCGCCCCAGGGCGGAAGGCTGCAGATGCGAGAACCGGCCCTGCCGAATCGGCGGGCCGGTCCCCTTTATGTTTGATGGAGGAAAGAGAAGAGCATATCCAGGGACTTGAACCGAAGAACGATCCCGTCCGACTCCCAGCGGAACCCTCCCTCCGTGTCCTCCGTGAGAGGGGCGGTGGTGAGCTGCCGGGTAATGGGGGAGAAGAGAACGCCCCACCACATGGGGGAGCTGTACAGCATCATGGCCAGGAGACCGGCGATGATGGAGATCAGGATCTTACTGCGTTTTTTCATAAGAAATACCGTCCATAATGGCTTTGATACTGCCAGTATGGACGGTATGTTTTGGTTTTAAACAGCCCTGCCCACATTTTTACAAAAAAATGTAGCGGGGCAGCGGGGGCGGAGGGCTTCTGCCGCCCGCCGGGCAGTGGCCTGATCCCGGAAAATGCCGAAGACGGTGGGCCCGCTGCCGGTCATGGAGGAGGCCATAGCGCCCTCCTCCAGAAGCGCCCGCTTGATCTCGAACACCTGGGCGTATTTCCGGGGCAGCACGTCCTCAAAGACGTTGTAGAGCCGCCGGGCGACCCCCTCCAGATCCTGCCGCTCCAGAGCGGAGAGCATCCCCGCCGTATCAGGATGGCAGCGCAGTTTTTTCACGCGGACCTGGGCGAAGAGCTCTGGGGTGGAAATGGGGAAATCCGGCTTGCAGACCACGAAGAAGCAGGGGGGGAGAGGGGGCAGATCGGTGAGCAGTTCACCCCGGCCCTCAGCCAGAACGGTCCCGCCCCGGACACAGTAGGGAACGTCGCTGCCCACCAGGGCCCCTATGGCCTCCAGCTCCTCCTGGGACAGATCAGGCGCGTATGCGCGGCGCAGAATGCGCAGCACCGCCGCGCCGTCGCTGCTGCCCCCGGCCATACCGGCGCAGACAGGGATCCGCTTCTGGATGTCGATGGCCAGACCGGGAGATGGAAGGCACAGCTTTTCAAAAAAACGGCGGGCAGCCTTAGCGGCGATGTTGCTCCCATCCCTGGGCAGGAAGCTGAGATCGGTGGTGATCTGTACACCGTCCCCCTCCTGTGCGGAGAGGGCGACCATGTCCTGCAGGTCAATAGACTGCATCACCATCCGCAGCTCGTGGTAGCCGTCGGGCCGTTTGCCCAGGATGTCCAGCGCCAGATTCAGTTTTGCATAGGCGGGTTCGGTGTATGTCATAGCTTCTCCCGATCAATGTTTGGGTATATGGAGGGGCCGGCAGGGATAGCCGGAGCGGACGGCGCCTCATCCTATCCACTTAAAACACTATCCCCGTGGAAGCTTCCACGGGGATAGTATAGCATATTCTGCCGGACTTGACCAGATATTACCCAGGCAAAACGGAGTTTTGCCGCAAAAGTTTTCTTTTGATTCTTTTCTTTTTCAAAAGAAAAGAATGCTGACAATAGTTTACTTGATCTTCCGGCCCTCGATGTAGTAACGCTTGTCCTCGGCGTGGCCCATGGAGAAGGTCTTGCGGGGCAGAACGCCATCGGCGATAACGGTCTTGAACAGCTGGTCCTTGCCCATGGCGGGGAGCTTGAAGCCGATGTTGCCGGGCTTGGCCCCCAGCTCGTCGGTGATCTCGTCGCCGTGGATATAGTCGATCTCGCCGCCGTTTTCCTTCAGGTAGGCGTCCAGGAAGTTCTGGAGCGTGCCCACAGCCAGCTGCACCTTGGGGTTGGGGACCGTAAGATAGCCCTTGCCGCCAGCCCAGGTGTAGGCAATGGTGTGTCCCACGCCCTGGCCCTCGTGGGCGCTGGGATAGAACTCCTTGAAGGCGGAGAGCAGCTTCTCGGGATCGACGCCGAACACCACACGGTGGATGGCCTCGAACTTCAGGGCGTCGTCGTGGAGGTTTTCGATCTCCACCAGGGCATAGCGGGCGGGCAGGTCGGCCCACTGATCCTGGGGCGTTACCTTCTTCAGGTTCTCATAGCAGGTCTTGGCAGTGGCCAGGGAGTGGTTGCCGTCGCCCACAGCGAAGAGCAGGGGGGCGACGCCGGTGATGCCGTATTTGGCGGCCATAGCGCTGTCGGTAGTCAGATCGGCGAGGGCGTCGGCGAGACGATCGATCTGGCTGTCCGTCAGTTTCCAGCCCCTCAGATGCCCGCCTCTCATCATCAGCTCAAAGTCGTAGACGCTCTCCATGGAGCTGGTCTCAGCGGTGATAGGCTCGATCGCGGTCTTCTGAGGGTCGTCGATCAGCAGCATCACGTGGGGCAGCTCGATAGGGGCGTCCTTCCGGACCCGGACACGGGGCGGGATGCGCTCCAGGACAGTGCCCTCCGTGGCCCGGATCAGGGAGCCGGAGCCGGGGGTGTAGTCGTACTGCTCCAGATCCACGGCCGCCACCAGACCGTGGCGGATCTCGCCGTCAGACTGGCTGCGCTCAATATAGATAATGGAGTCAGGATAGGTCTTGAAGATGTCCCGCGCCAGATAGTCGGCCATGGCGCGGTTGATGTCCGCGATGTGCTCCTCCACATCGGCGTCATTGAGCTTGCTCTCCGGCAGGATCAGGCGCAGGGTAGAGGGGGCGTCCCCGGCGATGCGGTCCACCTCGGCCCAGTACTCGGGCTGAGAGGTGAACTGGTCGCAGGCCACCACAGCCCACTTGCTCATGTCGCAGTCCCGGGGCAGCAGGATGTCCGCGGGCTTCATGCCCAGCTTCTCAAATTTTTTGTTCATATCGTTTTCCTCCGTTTTTTATGTGCGGCGGGAGCGGCTTTCTCCTGACCGCCTCCGCGAACACGCGATCTATTTCTTTTCAAACAGCAGATCCAGCAGCTCACAGCCCTTTTCCACAAAGGGCCCCGCTTCGCCGGATGCTTCGTCATAGACGCCGCCCCGGCCGGTGTCCTCGCGGCTGTCATAGAGCAGGAAGGGGACCGGGTCCCCGTCGTGGCCCCGTGTGGCGGTAAGGGTCTTATGGTCGCTGAGAAGCAGGACACGGTGGTCCATACCGGCGTCCGTCATACGCTGGAGCAGGGGGGCGACAAGCCTGCTGTCCAGCCACTCAATGGCCTGGAGCTTGCCGGGGAGATCGCCGTTGTGGGTGCATTCGTCCGGCGCCTCCAGGTGCAGGCACACAAAATCATACTGCTGCAGCTTGTCCCAGGCTGCCTCCAGCTTGCCGGGGAAATTGGTGTCCAGCTCGCCGGTAGCCCCTTCCACCTCCACCATCTCAAGGCCCCGGAGAACGCCGATGCCGTGGCAGAGGGGCACCGCGCTGACCACCGCGCCGCCGCAGCCATACTGCTCCTGAAAACTGGGCAGCTCTACTGCGGTGCCCTGCGCCCAGAACCAGATGCCGTTGGCGGGCATTTTCCCGGCGGCGCGGCGCTGCTGCGTGACAGGGTGGTGGTCCAGAATTTTGTTGGCAAGGCGCATGAGTGAGGCGAATACTTCAGCGCGTTCGTTCCCAGCAGGGAGATACTGTCCCGCAGCCTCGCCCAGATGGTCGTGGGGCGGGGTAAAGCGGATGCCGCTGATATCGCTTTGGTGCTGGACAGCCAGCTGCCGGAAGGCGGGAAATTGGTGGATATCCATCCGGGCCTGGGCCAGAGCCTCGGAAAAGGCGGGATCCGACAGCAGCACGCCCACCGTCTCCAGGGCGGAGGGGCCGTCAATGGAGCCGGCGCTGTGGGAGAGGATCTTCCGCTCCTCCAGAGGCATGTCGCCATCCTCCAGTGTGACCAGATTGCAGCGGAAGGCCGCGTCGCCCGGGACTAAACGGATACCGGAGGCGGCGGCCTCCATGGGCGAACGGCCGGTAAAATACCGCAGGGGATCACAGCCGAAAATAGACAATATGGCGGTCTCGCTGCCGGCCGGCAGGGGCTTGGGGCAGTTGACCACGCTGCCCACTATGCCGCGGGCAGCCATCGTGTCGATCGCAGGGATATGGGCAGCCTGCAGGGGCGTTTTACCGCCAAGCTGAGGGACGGGGTTGTCTGCCATGCCATCCCCAATAACAAGCAGATATTTCAAGAGAACGGCCTCCTCATCCAGCAGAAATACATTCCCTGTTATTATACAGGGTTTCTCCCCGCATTTCAACGAAAAAATGAAAAGCGCAAAAACTTCTTTTTGCGGCAGGCTAAAAGCAATACAGGATGCAGTCATCTGAAGTATAAATCCAGAAACCACGGGCAGAATAACAGAGAAGCCGGCAAGTGACGGCTTGGAAATGGAAGGGAGGTATGAGATATGGTTTGGGATCGGATCGCATTGGTGCTGGTGATTATCGGGGCGCTGAACTGGGGATCGGTCGGCCTTTTTGGCTTCGACCTGGTTGCCTTTATCTGCGGCGGTCAGATGGCAGTCCTCTCCCGTATCATCTACACGGTAGTTGGGATCGCGGGCCTCTGGTGCGTCTCTCTGCTGTTTCGGGAAAACGCTGCCGGCGAGTCGGCGGCCTGAGCGAAGAGGCTCTGATAAAATTCTGCCCATTCTTTTGATGGGCAGAATTTTTGATATTCCCATGGGACGGCGCGCAGATTTTTACATGCCGCCCTGCGGGCCCGACCCCGGACAGACGCAGAGCAGAGGGGACGCGCGGCGGGGCCGCCGCAGGGATAACGGCGAAAATTCTTGAAAAAAGTGTTGACACTGAAAAATGCTTATGTTATACTACCAAATGTTCCGTGACGAGACGGCACGGCCGTATATGGGGGTATAGCTCAGCTGGGAGAGCGCTTGAATGGCATTCAAGAGGTCAGCGGTTCGATCCCGCTTATCTCCACC